>JAYTTD010000114.1:0-58222 GCA_043745235.1 Nitrospira sp.
TCATACTAAAGACGTGGCAATCCGCGCCACGCAGTGTGTAACCCACAACAACGATCCGCCCTTCCAGCAGACCCTAGGAGTCTGTCCGAGTAATGCCATTCTACTGCGGCAAACGATCTGCTGGCATCTGCGTCGTTCTCGGCCCGAAAAAATCCTCACCGTATTCCAGCGAATACGCCTCCGGTTTTTTCGAGCCTGCGGCCTCGCATCTACCAGCGTCTCCTTCGCCTCGCAACGAAGGATTACTCGGACAGACTCCTTGCAAATGATGCGTGTCTCACCGTAGTTCTTTCGTGTATCTTCGACTATAACGGTGACACCCGAGAAGACCAATACGGCATCAGCGAAGTCTAGCCCGCGTTCAGCCAGAGTTTTCTCGCGCTTGGCTGAGTCGAACGTGACTCGCATAGGTTATTGTAGATACATCAACTGAGCGATGCAAGACGGGCTTCTCCCCCGACTCAGTGTTGGATTGCAAGACGTGACCCCGGTTAGAGGTTTCCAAGATTTTCCACGTGATCGCTTCCTTATCGGATCGTTCAGGTTTCGCGCGGAGCTTCCGGTGTCACAACCCCTTGTCTAGACCACTTCGTCAGCCATACCTGCACAGCTTAACGGATCAAATGAACGGAATGCCTACCGGCTGTCAAGAGATGTATGCTCGGATGCTGCTCGCGCAAGTTCGAGGTCGAGAATCAGGCGTCTAACGCCAAAGCTAACCGGGCGCCAGCGCGCGCAACGCGACGGGAACCCAAGAGCGCCGGGTGGGCTACGGTTGCATGCTATTCCTTTGGCAACACATTCTCAGACCACTTCCTCACTTCCTCGTCGCGCGCTTGCCAGAACTCGGCCAACCTATCCACGTCGTCTGGGAGAGCCATAGGCTTATCTAAGTTTTCGAGATGATCGTACTGGGGCGTGGGAACGTCACCCAAGCTGCGCTCAAACAGTATTCCTATCCCTACGAACGAGGCCGCGCGCACGACGGCGCGGTATGCAAGGTCGAACTTGTCGAGCGTGATCCGGGTCTCCTCACGAACGCGCTGTCGGGTGGTGGAAGGCGCGGCTGCGTGAGCAATGAACTTGTTTGCGTATTCCCGAAAGTCACCGCACACTTCAAGGGTTTTGGAGACCTCGCGAAGCAGGGACATCTGAACAACGTCCTTCCGTGAGCGTGAGGTCGCAGGTTTGCGGGAGAGAAGGTCGAACGTGCGATGCATATGTTCGCGCATCAAAGTACGAAGCTGATCTGGCTCGTCCAGTGGCCTGTCGAAGGGCGTGCCGTCAAAGCAGATATAGTGTTCCCGAGTCAATAGGTGGCTATTTACCTCAATCTCTGCAAGCAGACGTGCCAGCGAAATTACGCCCTTTTTCGGGTCATGGAACCCAGGGTCGGTGAGTCGGCGAAGGGCCATGACTTGAGATGCCACAAAGCTTCTGTCGAGCAGATCCAGCAGGTCAGCGTTGAACCCCTTCTCGGACGACGGATGCTCCACCGATAGGCGGCGTGCTTCGTTCAATGTACGGAAGATCGCATCGTCCCACACGATTGTGGTGATCTGCTTCGAGATGGAATGCTGATCATCCCCGAAAAGCCATTCATACCAACGCTTGCGACAGCCACGAAAAGCGGCTAGGGCCTCTTTGTCCTCCACGTCACATGCGCAGATATCTAGGGAAGGGCTATTCGTCACCACGCGCTCCCGGGGCCCAACGCTCACGCTAACCGGCCGCCGCTGCGTGAGCGCAGCGGGAACACAAAGGCGTATGCCTTTGTGGGGTCGGTGTTGAGCGTGTTGTTCGACCCTGCTACCACAAGCCTTGCCGTTCAAGTTCTTTCTTGAGCGCCTCTTCTTCTGCTAGAGCGATAGGCACCCACTTATCATGTCCTTCGCGTGTCGCTAAAACCTGTTCTGCTAATTTGACCGGATCGTCTTCTGGATTGATTCTGGACAGGTCAAGTCCTTGATCGGCACTACCAACGCCGTCTTGCCAGTCGGCGAGCTGAATATAAGCGACCTTCAACATGCCTTTCATCTTAGAATCGGTAGTAGATTTCAATCCGGTTACCAATGCTTCTTTGATCCGTGCCTTCGAGAAAGGCAACTTGCTGGCATCAGCCACGCAACCTGGAGCTGGTGCTCCATTTTCAAGGATTGCTCCATACTTTTGAATGATCTCCACGGCCTGCTGTTGCGACATAGGCGCATCAGGCGCTCTTTTCGCCCGACCAAAGATCCTTGCGAGAATGCTCATTGCGCGGCTCTCTACTCTCGATTAAACGTCGAACGGCCCCGCGGCTCACCGGCAGGCGCGGAGCAACCGGAGGTTGTGCAGCGGTTGTCCGGTGCAGCCGCTGGTTCGGGACGCGCTCCGCGTCTCGAACCACGGGCGATAGCCGCGGGGCCGTTCGGGGGACGCGAAGCGTCGCCCGAACGCCAAGCTAAGCTGCGCGGTGTTTTGTGCCGCGTCTGCTTAAGCGAGTTGTTCGTCGCGACAGCTTGAGGACTTCCTCGCGAATGACCTGGCGAAGTACCGACTCCGTGACAGGCTCCTCTTGGCGGCCAGAGAGAAACACCTTGAGCGCTTCATTGATCATGCTTTGATAGCCAGTCCCTGCCGTTTCAGCACGTGTGCGGAACTGTGCCAGTATGGCATCATCGAGGAAAATTGTGATCCGGGTCTTACCCTTCAACGGAAGAAGGGCACCGCGCTTGCCTGTGGAAAAATCATATTCCCGCTTCATAGTTCTTTACGTTTCCGTTCAACCGTACTTCAGGCCTTCTCTCTCAATTCAGTGTTGGATTGCAAGACGTGATCCTGTTGGGCTGCGCTCATGGCAGGCTTCGCTAAAGCAGCGAGAGGCACGAGCGTCGGGTTTCAACCGGTTGTGAAGCGAGCCCTTCCCCCCAAAGCTGTTCCCGTTATCAAAGCGGCAGGAACATGATTCCGTTCATCAGATCTGCGGGTTCCCCAGCCTTGGCAGTCATCTCTAAATCCTGTACACACTTCCCGATCGACACCTTCATTTGATGCGCGTACACAACGCCTTGGAACGAGATTCCCTCTCCTTGCCGTTTAGCTGCTTCCGCCAACAGATCATCATCTTGCGTGAAGAGCACTCGCCTCAATTCGCCGGCCCGATCCAATAAAGTGGCGTCACTCAGCTCGCTGGCGCCATCTTCGTACGCGGTGAGTACATCTATTCCACGGAGCCGGAGTCCAAGTGTAATTGCCCGTGGAACATGATGATCCATATAGATGGCCAGAGGCATTAACTCAACCTTGTGGTCTTCAGTCGTTCTGCGAGCGGAGTAGGCTTTGTAGTCTGTTGCACGCGGTCAACAGACTGAAGCCGCCGTTCAATATCTTGGTCAAGTTCTGCTTTATGATCCCAGTAGTACGCCAGCGCGGAATGGATATGTCCCATGGTCAAATGGGGATGCTGGAAATGTAACTCTTCGGGGCTCCACCCATATGCGAGATGGTCCAACACAAGTTCAATCACTTTCGTCGTCGTGCCGGCAATCATGGGCACACGATCTTCATTGAGCAGAATGTGGTCATATCTGGTTTCGCTTAACATGGAGGGTTCTCCTTTTTCTTTGAACAGTCGGAACCGTGAGATCTTTTTGCGTGAATGGTTGCACCGCCCAATCATTGAGCTGCGGGAGCGATGTTGCTCAGTGGTAGCCTATCCCAGCAACATGCCCCTTCCTGCTAGATTTTCAAGGATTGTCCCCCACTTCTCAACATGTGTCAATGTGACTTCCTGGGAAAAGACCGCCTGGCTTGCGGCCCCTCTGCCTATCGGCCAGCAGCTACCTCTGGCACGCCCAGGGCAGGTTGCGCCAGAGGAAAGAGGCGCCTACTTCAGGCTGTCAAGGGCCTGATTACTATGATGTGGGGCTATGGGCGAGGGTCGCGGCGACGGATGCGGCGCCGAGTAGGGGGGTCTTCTGATTCATGACCACTTTGACCGGGATTGAATTCATCAACCGTGCATAGCGGCCTTTGTTGGTGAAGCCCTTCATGAACGTTCCGTCTTTTAATTTGGCCAGCAACTTCGGTGCGATGCCGCCGCCCAGATACACGCCGTTGAGTGTCATGGCCTTCAGGGCAAGATTGCCCGCTTCGGCTCCATAGATGGAGGCGAATAGGTCGAGCGCCTGTTTGGCGATGTCTGCTTGCCCCTTGAGCCCGGCTTCTGCAATCACTGCGGCTGGGTCGCCGGCTTTGATTTGTTCTGAGAGCCACGTCGGCTCATTCTTCTTGCTGTCGCGAACATAGTCGTAGATGGCATGTAGGCCGGGACCGGACAACAGCCGTTCATAACTCACGTGCAGGTAGTTACTGCGCAGATGGCGGAGCAGTTCAATTTCGTCGTCATTGTTCGGTGCGAAGTCGGAATGACCTCCTTCCGACGGCATGGGCTGATAGCGCGAGCCGTTCCAGAAGAGGATGGATTCGCCCAGTCCGGTTCCCGCTGCGATCAGAGCAATCGCCTGGTTGTACGGTGGTGGATTCCCGGCGTTGAGAATATGGACTTCGTCCGGCCGGAGCAACAGAATCCCGTGGGCCATGGCTTCGAGATCGTTGAGCAGCTTCACTTTCGGTATGTCGAACCGCTTCGCCAGCGTGGCGCCATCGACCACCCAGGGAAGGTTGGTGGTCTGACAACGGTTCTGTATGACAGGGCCGGCGATGCCGAAACAGGCCGCGTCGATCTTCAGCGGTTCTTCCGTTGGGCGTTCTGGCTCGGCCACGTCACTCTTCTCGGTTGCTGATTCGTCGATGGGCGTCGGGGGCTTCGGCGGGACGAGAAACTCGGTGAGCATGTCCTCCAACGAGGTGTAATCCGCACTGTGGAATGACTCTAATCGGATGGGATCGACGCGATCCTTGTTCCAGTCGAACAGGGCCAAGTGAGTTTTCGTGCCCCCGATATCTCCGGCAACAATCATCCTGCCCTCATGCGCTTATCCGCTGTTGATCTGTTGGAAGCTCGGCTGCCGCAGCTCGGTCGAGGAGCCAGATGAGTCGGCCCTCCTCTGGCGCAACCAACGATGCCGGGAGCTGTCGCTCTGCCTCGGTCTTTGGATCGAGAATGGCTCGTACGACTCCTGCTTTGCCGGCTCCCGCGACGAGAAACAGTATCACACTCGCCCGGTTGATCACACCCAGGGTCATAGTCAGTCTGGTCGGAGGATCTTTCGGAGATTGGGTCACGGCGATCAGATTCTTGTTGTCCCGAAGGGCTGGTGACCCAGGGAACAAAGAAGCGGTGTGCCCGTCTTCGCCTAGCCCTAGGAGGACAAGGTCAAGGGTTGGACTGCTGGATGGTGAGGTGTTCGTTGCGCGGCGCAACTGCTGTTCGTACTCACGGGCCGCGGCCTGTGGGTCACGGGATTCCCCTGCCATACGACAGACCTGCGAGGGCGTAATGTTCAGAGGCGTGAACAGAGTGTTGTTGGCCAAGGCATAGTTGCTCCGAGAATCATCCGGAGGCACGCAGCGTTCGTCGCTGAAAAAAAACGTGGTCCGTGACCAATCGAAGCGATCGGTGAAGGCTGGAGAGGCCAAAGCACGGTAGAGGGTTTCCGGCGTGGTGCCGCCGGAAAGTGCGATGAGGAATTGCCCGTTCGCTTGAATGGCCTCTTGACCCAGCGAATGCACGAGTTCCGCTGCTGCCGTGGCCCATGTGTGACTGTCGTGAGCGATACGGATCTCGGGGGGGAGGGCCATCTTATTTCTTACTGGTGCGCGTGCCTTTGGTGTGCCGTTTGGTTGGACGACGAACCAACTTGCGAGGGGAGAGGGACTTGGTCAGTGCCTGAATCGTTGCGATAGGGTTCTTGCCTAACGGCACGAGGATGGCCTGTTGCTCATGAGCCTGGAGCGCCTGTATGTCGCCGGCTGCTTGGGCCTGCGCGAGCGTGCGAAAGGTGAAGGGTTTTCCGGGAATGCTGAGATCAGGCATCATCGGATCGACGAGTTGCAGAAATATTCCGCTCGCCGGACCCCCTTTGTGGAGTTGGCCTGTCGAATGGAGATAGCGCGGACCATAGCCGGCTGTCGTAGTCACATGGTGATATGAAACGAGAGCTTTTCGGAGCGAGCTGATGGCCTGTTCCATCTTGAGGGAGGGTGTCGTGTAGGCCAAGATGGCGACGTAGGCGCCGGCGCGACATTGCCGCTTGAGTTGTGCGGCTGCTTGTACCGAGGTTGCGGTAACTTGTTTCGGCAACCGGCCGGTGGACTTGATGGTTTCCAGTACGCGGGCGGTGTTGTCTTTGCTTTCTTGGACGTTCGGTTGATCAAACGGATGAATGCCGAGGAGGTGGCCTGCCAGTGCGGTGGCGACTTCCCACCGGAAAAACTCCGCTGCGAGGTCGTAACGATCTTGTAGCGCGAGCGTCAGGACTGGGTGGCCCTGTCGCGCGAGCCCGGCGACCTGTCGGTCGAGCTGTCTATTCTCGTCTCCCTTTAACCTCAAATAGACAAACAGTCGGTCCGTGCCATAGGCAGTCGGTGAGACGATCGGTTCATTGGCCACTGGGATGAGGCCCGTCCCTTCCTTACCTGTGCTTTCCGCGAGGAGCTGTTCCGCCCACAAACCGAATGTCGCGATCTGTGGTGATGCAATCACAGTGACTTTGTTGCGCCCTGCTTGCGCCAGTGAGGCCATCGTTGCGCCAAGGTCGGCGCCGGGGTTTTCTCTGGGAGGGGGCTGGACTCGACAGGACTGGGCCATAGCTGATGCACGCGTGAGTAATCGCGCGACATCGATTCCCATCAGGGCGGCAGGGACCAATCCAAAATAGGAGAGGACCGAGTACCGTCCACCGATATTGGGCTGGTTCGTAAAGATGCGCCAGAACTGATGCTCTGCCGCCAGTTTTTCTAACCCGGTACCGGGATCGGTAATGGCGAGAAATTGTGCGCCACCCTGGTTGCCTGTGGTCTGGTGAACCAGTTCCCAAAAGTGGGCAAAGAGGGACATGACTTCGATGGTTCCGCCAGATTTGCTCGCGAGAATGAATAGGCTTCGAGCCGGGTCGATCGCCTCTGTGACCTGTCGAACCCAGCCTGGAACGGTAGAATCGAGAACCCACAAGCGTGGGAACCCGCGGGATGGTCCAAAGGACGCACGTAGCACTTCCGGCCCCAAGCTGCTGCCACCCATCCCGAGCAGCACCACGTCGCGGATGCCGCGCTTTTTGGCCAACGCGGCGAAGGTCCGCAATTCTTCGGCCCGCTCTTTCATGGACTCGATGACGGTCAGCCAGCCGAGGCGGTTGGTGATGTCGGTAGGATCTTCCTTCCAGAGTCGATGGTCGCGGGCCCACAGGCGATCGACTGCATGGGCTGCGGAGAGTCGCGCATTCGCTGCAGCGACCAGGGATTGAAGTTCCGAGGGGAATGATCGATGAGTCTCAAATTTCATGGCAGTCCTTTCGTCTATTCTAAATATCGGTTGCGAGAAACACAAACATGAGACCCCACCGATGGTGTTGTGATCGAGAAATGCGGCGAGCTGCAAGGAAGTAATGCCTCTGATGCAACGTGATTGTCCCTAGGAGTCTGTCCGAGTCATGCCATTCTACTGCGACAAACGACCTACTGGCATCTGCATTGTGCTCGGCCCGTAATATCCTCAACGTATTCCAGCGAATAGGCCGAGGGGGGGGTTGATTCTGTGGCCTTGCACCTGCCAGCATCTCCTTCGCCTCGCACCGAAGGATTACTCAGACAAACTGCTAGCTGGGTGGCACCTCGTTTGACAGGGTGCCACCCCATCCCTATAATGCCCAGTTGTTCATGAGTCTTTTTAGGCTAGGAGTGATCTTATGTCGTTTACATCTCAGCAGCCATCGAACCTCAAGAGAAAACGTGAGCATGGATTCCGTAAACGGATGAGCACGAAGAATGGCCGGAAGGTCTTGGCTCGTCGTCGTGCGAAGGGGCGGGCTCGCTTGACCGTATAGGGTGTGCCACGCTGGCTAGGGCTTCACGAAGGAACCTTCCCCCTCCGTTACGTCCCCCAGACTCGGTCGTTCCCAACACAGGATAACAGTGTGTGGTCATAACCGAGTCCGGAGATCGGGTCTCGAAAAAGATGTCCTGACGAGCCGGCCCACTCCCAGGATGATGACAATGTCGCAGGGTGGAAGTGACAGGGATCTGTTCCTGAAGCGCAGCCGCGACATTGAGCATGCCAAGAAGCACGGCCGTCGTATTTCGACCGCCCTGTTTAATATGGTGATTTGCCGGACTGATGTCGGTGACAGCCGTGTTGGTATTGTGGTGGGGAAGCGATTCGGGGGAGCGGTCAGTAGAAATCGGGTGAAACGGTTGTTTCGGGAACTCACTCGGCAATTGCACGGTCAATTGCTCACCGGACATGCTCTTGTGGTTTTTCCCAAACGGGATTCGATCGTGCAACCTTTTGCCACCTTAAAAGAGGTGTGGTTGTCGGCGCTCCAACGCCAACGGCTGCTTCGTGTCCACGAGGATTAGCCTGCGCCGGCACTGTTTCTCTGTGCTAGCCGGCTATCGAGATTGAATCTCATCGTTCCTTGGCAAGCTTCTCGTTTTGAGCCCTGCGGTTCTGAGTCTGCGTGTGACTCGATCGGCCAGTATGAAGCGCTGTGTAGACGGGAGCTTCCGACCTGTCATCTGTTTTCATGTTACTCATTGCATCCTGGATGAAGAGATCCTGCGAATTAGAGAAATCGCAATTAGTCATATCGGGGTAGCGGTTTATTATGGATAAACGCGTTGTCATCTTTCTTGTTCTGTCGGTAGGGATTATCCTGGGTTTTGACTTGCTCCTCAAGCAGATGGGGTGGTTTCCTGAGCCGCCTCCTGCTGAGAATGCCATTGCCACGGACTCCTCTTCCCCTGGGCAAGAGCCAGCTCCCACCCACGTGGAAGGCCGGAACAGCAACCCGACCAGTTCGAGCGCCCCAACCCAATCTGGTCAAAGGCCCAACATTCCCTCCTCGGCTGTTTCGCCATCGATATTGGAACAAACGGTGACAGTTGAAACAGATCTGGTTCGGGTTGGACTATCGAATCGTGGCGGGGTGATTCAAAGTTTGGAGCTGAAGCGCTACCATACGGGACTCCCCGAAAAGAAGCCGGTACAACTCGTCTATCAGGGTGGAAAGTTCAGAGGTCCACTTTCGATTACGTTTCCGAATGCCGACATCGACAAGACGATTCGGGAAGGCCTTTTTAGTATTGAGAAAGATTTCTCGAGTCTTGATACCGCTCATCCTGTCGGGCATGTCACGATGCAGTTCCACGATCCAGTCACCCATCTCGGCGTGGAAAAACGGCTGACGTTTCATCACGGTAGTTATGTGATGGATGTATCGGTTGCCATGGAGGGAGTGACTGAGTCCTATGAAATCGGGCTGGGGACGAACTTTGGTATTGTGGAATGGGGTGATGGGTTCATCGGTCAGATCGGGTCGGCCTCACGGGTTGACGATAAAGTCGATAAAGAGACGCCGGAGAAGGAGCTGGAGCTGAAGGGGGCGGTTCAGTGGGTCGCCTTGCAGGACAAGTACTTTATTTCGGTATTGATGCCGAAACAGGGTGAAGCCGCTCTCATCAAGACGGAAAACCCCAAGGTTGTGACGGCTGGGGTGCGGATGGCTGCGTCAGGGGGAGCGCCCTCGGTTACGCTTCAGCTGTATGCAGGTCCGAAGGAATATGACACGCTCCGATCGTTGAACGTGGGCCTGGAAGATATGATCGATTTCGGATGGTTCATCTACGGCAGTTGGACCATTGTGAAGTCGATCGCGAAGCCGATCTTTTATGTGCTGCGCTTCATCTATGAGTATATCCCTAACTATGGAGTCACTATCATCCTGCTGACCTGTGGGATCAAGTTGTTGTTTGTGCCGTTGCAGTACAAGAGCTACAAGTCGATGAAAATGATGAAGGCAATCCAACCCAAGATTGCTGCGGTCCAGGAAAAATACAAGGGTGATCGCGACCGCCTGAACAAGGAGCTCATGAAGCTGTATCGGGAACAGAAAGTGAATCCGCTGGGCAGCATTCTCCCGATGCTCTTGCAAATGCCAGTTTTCATATCGCTGTTCAATGTCCTCTACATGTCGATTGATCTGCGACAAGCCCCGTTCATGCTCTGGGTGACCGATTTGTCGCTGCAGGATCCCTTCTATGTGCTGCCGATCATCATGGGCGCGACGATGTTTATCCAACAGAAAATCACGCCCAACACGATGGATCCAACGCAGGCGAAGATCATGTTGGTGCTCCCGATTGGCATGACATTCCTGTTTATCAATTTTCCTGCTGGCCTTGTTTTGTATTGGCTGACAAACAATATCTTGACCATCTCGCAACAATTAATTACGGATCGGTTTCTCTTGCACGATAAGGCGCTTGCCGCAGCAATGGCCCAGCCGAGCAGCAGCACGAACGCATAGAGGCCTCTCGGTACTGGATGCGGCCCGTTACAATATAGGCCGCTGATACGGGGAGGGGCTCCCGCACCAGGGGGCCAAAATAGTCGCTAGCGCTAGAGAGCATGGAACGCTGGTTTCTCTTGTTTATCTGGTCTGCTTGGTTGAACTGACTAACCATAGAAACAAAACACACCAGAGGAACTCGTCCCGTCTGCCTCGCGGCGCTTACCTACTCGGCGTCCTAGACGTGTAGGCCATCGAAGTTCTGACGAGCCGAATTGGTTGTTCCACAGCCTGCGAGTAAAAGAGGCGTCATGCATGGGGAATTCGACGACACGATCTGTGCCATTGCCACCCCTGCTGGCGAAGGCGGCATTGGGATCGTTCGTCTGAGTGGGCCTCAGTCGCTTGTCGTCGCTTCCCATGTTGTTCGATTGCGATCTGGTGAACCCCTCTCATCGGTGGCTTCGCATACACTGCATCTTGCAGATCTTGTAATCCCTGCATCTGAAAAGCGGAAAGAGATGCAAGTCGTTCATCAACGCCCGCTTCTACTGGGTCTGCTCGATGAGGCGCTCGTGGTCTACATGAAGGCTCCACGGTCATTTACGGCAGAGGATGTGGTGGAGATTCAGTCTCATGGCGGGGCGTTGGTGCTGGGAATGGTGTGCATGGTGTGTATTGAGTCCGGTGCACGGATGGCGGAGCCGGGAGAATTTACAAAGCGGGCCTTCCTCAACGGACGGTTAGATCTTTCCCAGGCAGAGGCAGTACTTGATACGATCAGGGCCACCTCATCCGCCGGATTGCATGTCGCTCAACGCCAGTTACGGGGTGATCTTGCGCGTGAGGTGGAACAGGCTCGGACCTCTCTCCTGACGGTGTTGGCCCATGTGGAGGCGGGAATCGATTTTGTGGGCGAAGATATTTCCTTTCTTCAACGTGATGAACTGGTGCGTATCGTGAGGGAGGCCTGTACGGTGGTTCAGACGCTTGAAGCGACGGCGCAGGATGGGCGGATCTTACGGGAGGGGGCGCGTGTCGTCATCCTTGGCCGCCCGAATGTCGGCAAATCCAGCTTGTTGAACCGGTTCTTGAGGGAAGAACGGGCGATTGTCACGGCCATTCCTGGGACGACGAGGGATGTCATTGAGGAATCCATCGATCTTGGCGGGGTGATGATTCGTCTGGTTGATACGGCAGGAGTGAGGGACACGGACGATGTTATCGAGCAGGAAGGGATCAAACGGACTCGTGCCGCGCAGGATGAAGCAGACCTCTTGTTAGTGGTGGTGGATGGAAGTGTACCCCTCACAAGCGATGATTGGCAGCTCTTGTCGACGGTCAGGGATCGCAAGCATGTCGTGGTGATGAATAAGGCGGATCTTACCATGGCCATGGAGGCTGACATTGCGCTGGTAGACCATCCGACATATGCCGTTTCGGCAAAAACGGGGTTGGGAATTGAGACGGTGAAGGCAGCTCTTCGTGCTCAGCTTGTGTCCGGAGGGTTTGATACGACAGAGAGCGTCATGGTGACAAACGTACGGCATCAGGACGCGTTGCGCCGGGCTAGCGATTCCTTGAGCCACGCTCTTGAGTCTGTGCAGTGTGGGATGGCTGGGGAGCTTGTCTCGATCGATGTGCGCGCCGCCGCCGACGCGCTTGGAGAAATTTCTGGCGCCATTACGACGGACGAGATTCTTGGTCGGATCTTTTCGCAGTTTTGTATCGGCAAATAGGAACGGGTTGAACATGGGACAGGTGTTTGACGTCATTGTGGTAGGTGGAGGTCATGCCGGCTGTGAGGCTGCGCTGGCTGCGGCGCGCATGGGTGTGCAAACCCTGCTGCTCACGATGGATCGCGACCGCATTGCACAGATGTCGTGCAACCCGGCGATCGGGGGAATCGCCAAAGGACATCTGGTAAAGGAAATCGATGCGCTGGGCGGGGAAATGGCGCGGAATACTGATCAAGCCGGCATCCAGTTCCGCTTCATCAATACGAGTAAAGGCCCGGCGGTGCGAGCCCTCCGAGTCCAATGCGACAAAAAACTGTACCGAGACGCCATGCAACGAACATTGAGCCGGCAGGCGGGACTGACGGTCGGCGAAGGGACGGTCGATCGCTTGCTGACGCATGCCGGTGCGGTGACAGGCGTCGTGACAGATCGCGGTGATCATATTCAGGCGAAGGCCGTTATCTTAACATCAGGTACATTCCTTAAGGGACTTATCCATATCGGCTTGAATCATTTTCCTGCGGGACGAGCGGGAGAGGCGTCCGCCGAACACCTGTCTGACTGTATGCGTGACCTGGGGTTCGAGGTGGGCCGACTCAAAACCGGCACGCCTCCTCGTTTGGATGGGGCGACCATCGATTTTTCGGTGATGGTGCCGCAGCCGGGCGACGATCCGCCGCCGCCATTTTCGTATCAGACCGACCGGATTGAGAACCGGCAGCTTCCCTGTCATTTGACCCACACCAATCGTGCGACGCACGAGTTGATCCAACACAATCTTGACCGGTCGCCGCTCTACAGCGGCATCATAGAGTCGGTGGGACCGCGCTACTGTCCGTCGATCGAAGATAAAGTCGTGCGTTTCGCAGACAAAGAACGCCACCAGATCTTTATTGAGCCGGAAGGGTTGGATAGCCGTGAATTTTATCCCAACGGAATCTCTACCAGCCTACCGGTTGATGTACAGGTCGCAATGTTGAAGACAATTCACGGGTTAGAGCAAGCCACCATGCTCAAGCCTGGGTATGCGATCGAGTACGACTATTTTCCTCCACGGCAATTGCACCAGACTCTTGAGACCAAGCTTCTGGCCGGTCTATATCATGCGGGACAGATCAATGGGACATCCGGATATGAGGAAGCAGCGGCTCAGGGTCTGATGGCTGGTATCAACGCAGTGTTGAAGATTCGAAGCGAATTGCCATTAGTGTTAGACCGGTCTCAAGCCTATATTGGTGTATTAATTGATGATCTCATTACAAAAGACGCACGTGAACCCTATCGCATGTTTACTTCACGGGCAGAGTATCGTCTATTGTTGCGCCATGGGAATGCTGATCTGCGGTTAACTGATACTGGTCAGCAGGTTGGATTGATCTGCAACAAAGCCTATGCAAAGTTCCAGTTAAAGCAGAAAACCATTGAGTCTGAGCTCATACGCCTCGAAGAGCTTCGGCCAAAGCTTACGGAGACTGTTCGTGAGCGTTTGGCAAAAATTCAGATCGAGGAAGTCTCTGGGCCCTGTACTGCGGCCCAGCTTTTACGAAGGCAAGGGACGAGCTATAAGACTCTGCTAGAGGCACTTGAAATGAGTGCAGTACAAGATATTGAAACTGCTGATGAAATAGAGCTTCAAGTCAAGTATTCAGGTTATATCAAGCGCCAACTTCAACAAATAGGGCGATTCAAAAAACTGGAAACGAAGGCTATCCCTGTGGCCTTCAATTATGATGGAACTCCTGGTTTTTCACGAGAGGTACGAGAAAAACTAACAAAAGTTCGCCCTGCGTCTATTGGCCAAGCATCGAGAATTTCAGGAGTCACACCAGCGGCAATTTCACTTCTTCTTGTGGCGCTCGAAAAATACAAGGGCGAATCCAGCCGAGACAGTCTTCTACAAGCCTCACCCTAGACAAGCGAACACAGATATTTTCCCTATTCACTCTAGAATGTCTTGACCTCATCTGCTGATTCACGTAATTGTTCCACGTGGAACATGAACAAAAATTACGAGAATTCATAATTAGCTCCGTAAATGAACTTGGGCTGGCAGCCGGAGAAGTCCATGCGGAGCAGTTCATACGCTATCTTGCCCATCTCATTGAGTGGAATAAGGTAATCAATCTCACGTCGATCACCAATCCCACGGAAATCATCATCAAGCATTTCATTGACTCACTCATTGCGCTTGTCGCGACAAGTTTTCCACAAAATGGCGTAGTACTCGATGTGGGGTCTGGTGGAGGATTTCCTGGTATCCCCCTTAAAATCATGAGACCTGACATGCAGCTGGTTCTAGTAGAGCCAGTTCTGAAAAAGTGTTCATTTCTCAACTCAGTGATCGGTCTGTTAAAGCTTCAGGATGTGTCTACATTTGATGGCACCGTAGAACAATATTCAAAACATCAGCTCCGCCATGTTATTGATATGGTTGTAATACGGGCATTGAAGTATGAAGAAATAAGAAAACATATTCCTGCGTTACTGACTTCAAAAGGGAAAATCGTTCTATATCGAGCGGAGGCTATAAAAAAAGAGGAAATCGGAAATGATTTTCATCTTGTGAGCGAAATAGATTTTATACTCCCACAGGGATCTGGCAAAAGAGTCGTCACAGTGATTGAGAAAAATATATAGTAAATAGCAATATAAGTAGTTAGATATGTGACTGTTCCACGTGGAACAGTATCGATGAGTGTGTGGAGAAAATATCGGTTCATCATCAAATATGGCAAAGATTGTAGCAATTGCGAATCAGAAGGGTGGCGTAGGAAAAACTACGACGGCCGTGAACCTTGCCGCTGGTGTCGCACTCCTGGGTAAACGTGTCTTACTTGTGGATATGGATCCGCAAGGGAACGCCACAAGCGGACTTGGAATTGACCCCCGTACTCTACAGACTACTGTATACAACTGCCTGGTTAATTATGTGAAATTTCATGATGCTGTGCATGTCACGGAAGTGAACGGTTTGTCACTTTTGCCGGCAAATGCTGACTTGTCTGGGGCTGAAATAGAGCTGGTGAATGTTGAAGAGCGAGAAAAACTTCTCCGGAATTTCTTACGAGATGTTGACCAGTTATTCGACGTAATCTTTCTCGACTGTCCCCCTACACTGGGAATTCTCACAGTGAACGCACTCGTCGCAGCTCAGAGTATTTTAGTCCCGGTTCAATGTGAATACTACGCCATGGAGGGGTTAAGCCGCTTGGTTGGAAACATCGATCGAGTTCGGCAGTCCTTTAACCCTGAGCTACAGCTGGAAGGGATCGTCTTGACAATGTTTGATGCGAGGAATACGTTGGCGCGTCAGGTTACCCAGCAAGTTCGCGAGCATTTCAAAGATATCGTCTACAGCACCGTGATTCCTCGTAACGTAACACTTGCTGAGGCTCCAAGTTACGGACGTCCAGCCATGTTATATAACGTTGCATCAGCAGGGTCTCAAGCCTATTTGTCATTAGCCAAGGAGTTTGTGAGTCATGGAGAAAAAAGCGCTCGGTAGAGGTCTCGACGCACTGCTGCCTTCCACTAAACCCATGTTGAAGCCTGAATTGTCGGAGCTTCAACACTTGCGGGTCGATGCAATCGTACCGAATCGATATCAGCCGAGACAAACTTTTTCCCCTCAGGGGCTGGCAGAACTCACAGCTTCATTGAAAGAAAGTGGATTGCTGCAACCAATATTAGTGCGCCGCAAGGGCGATGGTATCTACGAACTCATTTCTGGTGAACGACGTTGGCGCGCAGCGAAAGAAGCGGGGCTGGAAACAATTCAAGCCGTCATTCGTAATTGTGGAGACGAAGAATCCGTCGTCCTTGCATTGGTAGAAAATCTTCAACGAGCAGATCTCAATCCCATGGAAATGGCTAGAGCCTACCATCGGATGGTGAACGAATTTGGACTGACACAGGACATAATTGCTCAACGAGTCGGTTGTGAGCGATCATCAATCGCCAATGTCGTGCGTCTTATAAGTTTTTCTTCAGAGATCCAGCGGATGATTGAAACGAATCAGCTCTCCATGGGACATGCGAAAGTGATTCTTGGTCTCTCTGACCAGGATGAACAACTGAAAGTCGCCCAGCTCGTGGTCGCAAAAGCCTTATCAGTGAGAGAGACTGAAAAAATCATAGAATTTTCACCGGTCGCAAAGAAGCGCGGGACAAAGGAATTACGACGAACACCTTGGTCTGACGTTGAAGAGCGACTACAAAAACGATTTGGCACTAAAGTCATAATCCAAAAAGGAAGACGTAGCGGGAAAATCGTCATTCACTACTTCTCTCCTCCTGAACTCGACGGTATTCTCGAGACACTTCTGAATTAATCCACACCCAATTTCTGCCTCGCAGAAGTCTGGATAGTTAGAGGCATACTTGTTGCTTCTACGTATGTGTGGCCCTGTTCATTCTGATCGACTATTTCCCCATAACAGCATCACAGCTGCGCTGGAATATTGGAGTCACAAACTCGAGGAGGCGCGTTCATGTGGGGACAGGAAAAAAATCAAGTGCCGAGCTCTAACGAGCAGGAAGGCGAAGAGGTGATTATGGTTGCCGCCAACTCAACATTTGCTGAGGGGTCTGGGGACATCAGTGCCTTTGTGGGAAAAGGAGTCGAATTCAAGGGCACGATTACCTACAGTGGCACGGTGAGAATTGATGGGTATCTCGACGGAGAGATTCATACTGACGGCGTGCTGCTGATTGGCGAAGAAGCCGTCATCCAAGCAAAAGTTACCGCCGGAACCATTGTCTGTAAGGGAAAGATCACCGGAGATGTTGTTGCGAAAGAATGCGTTAAGCTCCGGGCTCCGGCTGTCATGAATGGCAGTGTCAAGACCCCCGTCCTTTCAATGGAAGATGGCGTGCTATTTAACGGCGCACTTGAAATGGCCCACGGCGTACGCGAACTCCCTCGTGAGGTCTCTCTGCATCCCGTCGGAGTGATCATGCCCCCAGGCATTAAGCGAGTCAATGGCTAGAGGAGATATTAACGTGTAGGTATTTATACAATCTTTCTTTGTGTGGCGATGGGCCATACATGTATGGAAATCATCTTAGGAGGCGATCATGTGGGCAACGAAAGAACGGAACCAGCAAGTCGAACAAGACAGCGAGAATTTTACGCTTCTGGGAAAAGGCACGGATTTCAAAGGCATCGTGAGTTTTGACGGGACCGTTCGGATTGATGGACGCGTCGAAGGCGAGATTCATACAACCGGAACGTTAATCGTCGGAGAGCATGCAGTCATCGAGGGCATCGTGTCAGCTGGAGTGCTCATGAACAGCGGAAAAATCAATGGCACCATCACGGCCATTGAAAAGATTCACATCCTGAAGCCCGGTGTTCTTGTTGGCGATATCCGGACTCCGGTCATTGCAATTGAGGAAGGCTCTCACTTCCATGGCATGTGTGATATGGGTGCTCATCACTGGAGCGGCAAACGCGCCCTCTCGGTCGACATGTCTCCTGGCCTTCTTGCATCTGCCCATTAGTTGCAGGAAGTTGCCCTCTAGCCCTTTTCCTGTCTCCTCGGTACAATAGCGACCGTATGGCTCGCCCAACTGTTCTGCTAGGCATGAGTGGTGGAGTGGACAGCTCTGTCGCCGCAGCGCTTCTGGTTCGCCAGGGCTTCGACGTGCATGGCGTTACGCTTCAGGTCTGGGAACACGAAGACGACACGGTCGCGGTCTCGAAACGCTGGGAAGAACGTGGGTGCTGCAAGGTCGGCATTGCCCAGTATGTCGCTCAGACATTGAAGATCCCCCATGAGGTAGTCGACACCAGAGAAACCTTTCGTGCCGGCGTGATCGACGACTTTGTTGCCGGCTATCTCGAAGGCACTACACCCAATCCCTGTGTCCGGTGCAATGAGCGTGTCAAGCTGCGTGGTCTCATTGAGCTTGCGGACGCACGTGGGATCCAGTTTGTGGCTACTGGCCACTATGTTCGCATTGGCGACTGCGAGGGGCTACCGACTCTTCAGCAAGCAGCCGATCACAAGAAAGATCAAAGCTATTTCCTCTATCGTCTTCGCCAGCCATGGCTCGCTCGCCTTCTCTTTCCTGTGGGGGGCATGCAGAAGTCGGACGTATGGAAGGAAGCAGAGGCCCTAGGTCTTCCAGCGGACGAATTGAAGGAAAGCCAGGAAATCTGCTTCGTGAGCCACGGCGATTATCGGACCTTCATCGAGAAGGAAGCGCCTGCTGCAAAAAAACCAGGGGCCTTCGTGGACGTTGAAGGCCGATATTTAGGTGACCATGATGGAATCGCCTTCTATACCCCGGGCCAACGACGAGGTCTCGGTATTGCGGCTGGCCGCAGGCTCTACGTGCAACAAGTTCAGCCCACTACCAACACAGTCGTCCTTGGAGCAGAAGAGTCCCTGCGTCGCAGTCAGTGCAACGTCGCAGACCTGAATCTCTTCGATTCCTCACTTCTTACAGCATCAACAGAGATCACGGTCAAGGTCCGGTATGCCACACCTGCCACACCTGCGACCATCCAACCTCTTTCAGGGAGTATCCTTCGCATTTTCTTCCATGAGCCGCAACGCGCGTTGAGCCCAGGGCAGTCGGCGGTCTTCTATCGAAACGATCATGTACTCGGCGGCGGCATCATCCAATCGTTCTAGCATGCTCCTAATCCCTGCCGTCGTATTGACAGCCCTCATCTGCCAATGCTAACTTGTCACGCCGCTTTTCCTGCTAGCGCAGGAAGACTTCCTTCTTTGCCAAACAGAACAGCGAACGGACCCGTATAGTGATTAAGACAGCAGTGGCGCGACGTTATGCACAGGCGCTCTTTGAGCTACTTGATACATCCACAATTGAACCTACCCGTGCGGCCTTAAACGGCTTGGGGCAAGCGATCAAGGATTCGGTCCCGCTGCGCCATGTCGTGGCCTCCCCGGCCTTTGGTGCCGAAGTCAAAATTGCCGTTCTTTCAGAACTCGGTTCCCGACTGGGATGTCCTCCCGTCGGAAGAACCTTCCTCGGACAATTAGTGAAGAAAAATCGCATCGGCTTTCTTCCTGAAATCGCCGAGGCGTTCGCGAAACTTGCTGATGCGGCAAAAGGCACCCTGAACATCATCGTGTCCTCCGCTTCAGCCTTGCCCAAGGCTGAACAGGATCGAATCAACACACGCTTGCGCGACATGCTCAAGCGCCACATCGACGTGAGCTTTCAGACGGATACCAACCATCTCGCGGGTATACAGATCCATCTCGGCAGCACGGTCGTCGATAGCACTGTCCGTGGGCGGTTACAAGCGATGCAGAGTCTGTTGACTAAGGAGTAGCTATGCAGATCAAGGCAGAAGAAATTAGTTCGATTATCAAAGAAAAAATCAAAGGCTTCGACAAACAGGTCGACGTCAAGGAGACTGGTTCGGTCATCCAGGTCGGAGACGGGATTGCCAAGGTCTATGGCCTCGACGGCGCCATGGCTGGCGAAATGCTCGAATTCCCCGGCGGGCTGTACGGGATTGCCCTGAACCTAGAAGAAGACAACGTCGGCGCCGTGCTCATGGGCGATGACGTAGGGGTCAAGGAAGGTGATCCGGTCAAGCGCACGGGACGTATTGCGGAAATTCCGGTCGGAGAAGCCTTGATCGGTCGTGTGGTAAACGCGATTGGCCAGCCTATCGATGGAAAGGGCCCCATCAAATCGACGCTCTCGTCTCGTATTGAAGTCGTGGCGCCTGGAGTAAATACTCGTCAGTCTGTGCGCGAACCCTTGCAAACGGGTATCAAGGCCATCGACGCGATGATCCCCATTGGCCGTGGACAACGTGAATTGATCATTGGCGACCGGCAAACCGGCAAGACCGCCATTGCCGTCGATACAATTATCAATCAAAAAGGCCTCGACGTCTTTTGTATCTATGTCGCCATCGGTCAGAAACGTTCAACCGTGGCACGCGTCGTCAAGACTCTTGAAGAGAGTCACGCGATGGAGTACAGCATCGTAGTGGCGGCCACCGCGAGCGATGCCGCGCCCATGCAATATCTTGCGCCCTTCGCCGGTGCCGCTATCGGCGAGTACTTCCGGGATAACGGCAAACATGCGTTGATCGTCTATGACGACCTCTCCAAACACGCGGTGGCCTATCGTCAGTTGTCTCTGTTGCTCCGTCGTCCGCCAGGCCGCGAGGCCTATCCGGGTGATGTGTTCTATCTGCACTCCCGGCTATTGGAACGTGCGGCCAAGCTCAGCGACCAACTCGGCGGGGGAAGCCTCACCGCACTGCCCATCATTGAAACGCAAGCCGGTGACGTATCCGCCTACATTCCGACCAACGTCATTTCGATCACCGACGGGCAAATCTATCTCGGCAGCGATCTATTCTACTCTGGTATTCGTCCCGCAATTAATGTGGGTCTATCGGTCTCCCGCGTCGGGGGTTCGGCTCAGATCAAGACCATGAAGCAAGTGGCTGGTACCCTTCGGCTCGATCTCGCGCAATACCGTGAAATGGCCGCGTTCTCGCAGTTCGGCAGCGAACTTGATAAAGCGACGCAGATGCAGCTGGCGCGCGGCGTTCGGATGGTGGAGTTACTCAAACAGGGGCAATACAAACCCATGCCGGTTGCCGATCAAGTGCTGTCGATTTACGCCGGCGTCAACGGATACCTGGACGATGTACCCGTCGATAAAGTGCAACAGTTTGAAGCCGACCTACTGCACTACGTTCAGCAACACCATCCGGAGTTGAAGAAAGAAATCGCGAGCATCGGAAAGATTGATGACAAGGTCGCAGGAAGATTGAAAGAAATGATCGCAGCCTTTAAACACAAGATGGGCTACGGCACCAAGTAGCTGATGGCTGAGAGCGAAGAGATTTAGATCATGCCTAGTTTGCAGAGTCTGCGCCGAAAGATTGCGGCGTTTAAAAATACACAAAAGATTACTAAGGCTATGAAGATGGTGGCCGCGGCGAAGCTGAAGCGGTCGCAGGACCGTATTCTGGCAGCGCGTCCCTATGCTCTCAAGATGCGGGGCGTGCTCAGCAACCTGAGCCAGCGTGTGAATCGGTCTTCGCATCCCCTGCTACAGAAGCGTGAAGGGAAGAAGGTCGAAGTGCTCGTGGTCACGAGTGATCGCGGATTATGCGGCGGGTTCAATGGCAATATTGTGCGGAAGAGCGCGGAGTTTGTGCGGGAATGCGAGGCTCGGGAATTACAGGTCAACTTGAGCATTGTGGGACGGAAAGGCCGTGACTATTTTCGTCGGCGCACTTGGCCCATCAGGCAAGAGTGGACCGGTATCTTCGATAAGCTCACCTTCGAACACGCCATCGATATCGGCGGCGATCTGACCGACCAATTCGTCAAGGGCACATTCGACGAACTCTACATAGTCTATAACGAGTTCAAGTCAGCCATACAACAGCGCGTGATCGTGGAAAAGCTGTTCCCTGTCGATGCCGCAGCTGAATTTGGGGCGACGCAGGCAGAAGGCACGACCGGCGGCAGCTACCTCTATGAACCGGACGAAGCGGACCTCTTGAACGTATTCATTCCGAAACATTTCCAGACACAGACCTTTCGCATTCTGCTGGAATCAGCCGCGGCGGAACATGGCGCCCGAATGGCGGCGATGGACGGCGCGACCAGGAACGCAGGACAACTGATCAAGAAAGTGACTTTGCATTACAACAAGACACGCCAGACCGCCATTACCAAAGAACTGATGGATATTGTCGGCGGTGCCGAAGCGCTAAAATAGTCCGCCACGTTGAAGAAGGAGTGAGCTGTGAGCATAGGAAAAGTCATTCAGGTCATCGGACCGGTGGTCGATGTGGAGTTTCCTCCCGGACAACTACCGAACATTTATAACGCCCTCAAAGTGATTCAGGAAGAGAATAAGGCCGCCGGCACGCCAGCTGTCCGCATCACCCTCGAAGTGGCACTGCACCTTGGTGAAAACCGCGTCCGCGGCATCGCAATGTCCACGACAGACGGTCTGACGCGTGGGATGGATGTGCATGACACAGGGGCGCCTATCTCTGTGCCAGTTGGCCGCGAGACATTGGGACGACTGATCAACGTGTTGGGCGAGCCAGTCGACGAGATGGGCCCCATCAAGACGACAAAAACCTATCCCATTCACCGGCCTGCGCCAAGGCTCGAAGATCAGGACACCAAAACAGAAGTCCTCGAAACCGGCATCAAAGTCGTCGATCTGCTCGAGCCGTACAGCAAGGGCGGCAAGGTCGGCCTCTTCGGCGGTGCCGGAGTCGGTAAGACCGTCATCATCATGGAGCTCATCAACAACATCGCTTTGCACCACGGTGGTTTCTCTGTATTCGCGGGTGTCGGTGAGCGGACTCGTGAAGGCAACGACCTCTGGCACGAAATGCAGGAGTCGAAGGTCATCGATCCCAAAGACTTCACCAAGTCGAAAGTCGCGCTGGTCTATGGCCAGATGAACGAGCCACCTGGCGCGCGTCTGCGCGTCGCCTTGACCGGACTGGCCGTCGCCGAATATTTCCGCGACGAAGAGAACCAGGACGTGCTGCTCTTCGTGGATAATATTTTCAGGTTTACCCAGGCTGGTTCAGAAGTGTCCGCATTGCTCGGACGTATGCCGTCCGCCGTCGGCTATCAGCCCACCCTCTCGACCGAGATGGGACAGCTACAAGAGCGCATCACCTCCACCAAGCGTGGATCGATCACCTCGGTGCAAGCCATCTATGTGCCGGCTGACGACCTGACTGACCCAGCGCCGGCGACGGCCTTCGCCCACTTGGACGCGACCACCGTGTTGTCGCGGCAATTGGCTGAGCTGGGTATCTATCCAGCCGTCGACCCGCTCGACTCCACCTCACGGATTCTGGATCCGCAAGTCATCGGGGAAGATCATTACAAGGTGGCCCGCGGAGTCCAGTCCGTCTTGCAGCGGTATAAGGACCTCCAGGACATTATCGCCATTCTCGGCATGGACGAATTATCGGAAGACGACAAGATGGCGGTGGCCCGGGCACGGAAGATCCAACGGTTCCTCTCGCAGCCGTTCCACGTCGCCGAAGCGTTCACCGGATCGCCAGGGAAGTATGTGAAGCTCAAAGACACGGTGCGAAGCTTCAAGGAAATTCTCGATGGCAAATACGACCACCTCCCGGAACAGGCGTTCTACATGGTCGGCCCGATCGAGGAAGTGATTGCAAAGGCGGAAAAGATGGGGGTGAAGGTATAAGCAGGCGGGCGCTCTTGTGCTCACAGACCGCGCACGATGACACAGTGCTCGCCTGGGTCAGAGCGCGTCTTGGCGCGCTCAGGGTGGGCGGGTGAGAATGACGCGCGCAAGTCAGAGCAACCCGCCGACTTAGCCTTTCTGGTTAGCACGTAAGAAGAAGGAAGAAGAATGGCAGGGAAGATATTGTTAGAAGTTGTGACGCCGGAGAAGCTGCTCTTGAGCCAGCAGGTGGATGAGGTGATTGCTCCAGGCTCAGAGGGTGAGTTCGGTGTGTTGCCAGGACACTGTCATTTCCTTTCCACGTTACGCATTGGTGAACTTCGCTATCGCGTCGGAGATTCGACCAACCACATGGCGATCCTCTGGGGCTATGCAGAAGTCACTCCGACAAAAGTCACGATCATGGCCGAGATCGCCGAGAAAGCCGAAGATATCGACGTCGACCGCGCACACGCGGCGGTGGAGAAGGCTGAACAGCGCCTGAAGTCCGGCGGCCTGCCGTCCGAAGTCAAAGAAGCCGAAATCAGTCTCGAAAGAGCTCGCCTCCGCAAGAAGATCGCCGAACGTGCCCGCAAGACCAACCACTGACATCCCTCTCAGATTATTCAACAAACAACACATTCAGTCGACAACTGACAAAAATGTCAGGTGTGCAGTTACTCCGCTTAGTCCAAGTCGAATCAAGCGGCAATAGGACCGGCAAGCGATGGGTGACCAGGCGACCTCCCGATTGCAATTGAGCCTTGCGCTGCAGTAGCGTGGCCTACACGTGAGGGTGAGGACGATTCGTCTATGGTGACCGAGTTTGTTGTGACGGCCGGTGAACTGCCAAAACGGTTGGATGTCTTTCTGGTCAATCGTGAGCCCAAGTTATCACGGTCAGCTTTGCAACGGTTGATTGGGCAAGGGCGGGTGCGGATCAACGGTCAGGTCGTCAAGCCCAGTCAAAAAATTAGGCCTGGCGACACGATCGCCTTTGACATTCCGAAAGCAGAGCCGCTCGAGATCAAGGGCGAGTCGATTCCGCTCGAGATTCTCTACGAGGATGATGTGTTGCTGCTCTTAAACAAGCCGGCCGGCTTGGTGGTCCATCCTGCGCCGGGCCATTGGGCCGGCACGCTAGTGAATGCCCTTCTCCATCATTTTCAAACCTCCGGAGGCACGGTGTCGACGATTGGCGGAAAAGAACGGCCAGGGCTAGTTCATCGGCTCGACAAGGATACCTCCGGCGTGATGGTAATCGCCAAGACAGACGAGGCTCATCGTGCCCTTTCATCTCAATTCAAACATCATACAATCACGCGGGTGTATGAGGCGCTGATCTCAGGGGTGCCGAAAAAAGGACATGGATTGATCGAGCTGGCGATTGGCCGTGACAGAAAGGAACGGAAAAAGTTCTCTGCCCACACGGCGCGACCCAAGGAATCCGTGACGGAGTATAAGGTGGACCATCGCTTCGGCAAACTGGCTGCCCATGTGCTGTTGTACCCACATACAGGAAGGACTCACCAGCTCCGCGTCCATCTGACATCCCTGGGCCATCCGATTCTGGGAGATCAGACCTATGGCGGAAAAAAGGTCTGCATGGTGGAGAGCGTCGAGATCCCTCGTGTGATGCTCCATGCGAGGACCCTGGGTTTCCATCACCCCTCCACCGGTGAGTTTCGGGAGTATACGAAGCCTTTTCCATCAGATATGGAGCAGGTCGTTCAGGCCCTCGATGGTCTCACGCCTCCTCACGGTACCCTCAAATCTTAACAGATCTCTCAACTTGGCTTAGGCCATGCCACCTCGAAGGATGAGTGCATGCAAACTGCCGATGTACTGGACGCGATAGGTGGATTGGTTGCGCAACTGAAGATCTATGCGGCTAAATTGCCGCCGATTGTGCATCTGTCGGCGGTGCCGACCGGTATAAAGCCCAAGTTTGAGGCGGTCGAGGAGTATGAGGAGATTATCTCTCGGTTCCGGAGCCAGAGTGTCGGAACTCCCTATAAAACTCTGAACGAATTATTCGTGGAGTCGCTGGAAGCCTTCGAGGTTGGCCGATTGCTCGGCTCCGTCCATCCGCTCCTTTCGGTGCTCGATCATCTGGAACGGATGCAGCGAGATAAAGAAATCGACATCGGGCGGATTGATGAGAAGCGTACAGCTGAATATCGATCGGGGCTGAATAAGATTCTACCGGGCAACAAGCCGGAGCTGGATGGCGCGGGACGAGGGATGCAGTAAACTCGTCAGGCGTGATGCGTGGCACGTCAGGTGACATACCTTACCCCTTACCAGTTCAATGCCCCATCTTTGGACCGGTCGCGTTTTCGCCTTGTGATACGAGCTTGAAGCGAGTGATCGCTCCGCATTGAGGACACTTTCCACGGATGGTTTCCGTATCCAGCTGTTCGTACTGATCTTCTTTCAGCCACATCAGCTGCTTGCACATAGGGCAGGTTCGGACTTGCGTTGCCATATTGTTCCTCGTACACTCCGCGTGATCTTGGTGACTGTCACTGGGAGATAATCTAGTACAAGATGCCCCCAACCCTCAAGCCCGCCATCACCTTCGCCGACAAGAAGGACCTCGACCCAGCCAAGCTTGTCCATCTCTACCAACAAGCGCCTTGGGCTAAAGGACGGACCCTTGAAGATGCGCGTGAGATGTTGCGACACACCGACGTGGCCGTCACGGCCTGGGACGGCGACATCCTGATCGGACTTGGACGGGTCTTAACGGACTATGTCTACCGAGCGACCATCTGGGATGTGATCGTCGATAAGGCCTACCAGGGCCAGGGTGTCGGCACTGATATCGTCCAGCGTATCTTAGCCCACCCTCGTCTCAAGAAAGTCGAACTCTTCTGGCTCTGCACCCGCATGCCTGGCTTTTACGAAAAGCTTGGGTTTAGCTCGAAGGAACAAACTGGGATGGTGTGGAGCCGATCGGAGCAAGGCCGACGGGAATAGCCTCTTTTCTTCAAATCTGAGACCCTTTACTTCTGCCTATCTATCGTATCTGGCGAGGAACCCCAGGATGGCAGGGGTTCCTTGCCGCTCAATCTTCCTCGAATGTTCAGAAACTAAAAGAAGAGTTTGGCCCCGAACAGGAAGCCGAAAGACGAGGCGTTCCAGTCATCGTCGCGGGTCCCGTTCATCGTCGCATGTCCGTCATTGCGCTTATAGGCCATTTCTGTATTCAGCGCGAACTGTTTGGTGAGCATGTAGTCGGCACCCCAGCCGAGGCGCCAGGCAAAGGTGTTGCTGGGAGAGATACGATTCGCGCTGTTTTCACCAAAACTATTCACATTCACCCCGAAGCTCATGTTGGCATAGGGGCTGATCGGGCCAAATCGCACCGGCCGTACTTCGACTGTCGGCAGCACCGACACGGTATCTTGGTGGCCCAAGTCACGAAAGGGCCGTTCTTGATCCACGGCATGGCGTTCCCACTCCAACATCATCCCAGCCAAGAGCCACTTGTTGAGACTATACATCGCTTGGAAATTGACCAGGGAGCCCACGTCGGTTGAGGTATTGGCAGTCAACGATTGGGTCAAGGGGGCAAACCCTGCGCGCATGCCGAGCACGACTTTGCCTGGCTCTATTCCGCCCTGCTCCATCTTCCATTCTTCTGCCTGTGCTTGGCCGCCTAGGACGAACAGACTGAGCACCATACAGCCCACCAAACCCCAACGAGCCGTAACGACACCCATATAATGAATCCTCCGTGATGTAATGATGTAAATAGATACAGGCACGAGTTCTCTCTGCAGTCGCAACGCAAGTTGGCGTCTCGATTTTTCTTGAATCGATTGTAGCCTGGTGAACGAGATTGCTCCATCAATATAACGTTTAGGCCTATCAAATTAGCTGAGCAATTCAAAGGGACTCATGCTGACGTCCCGCCTGTGAAATAATGACTCGTTGCCGATACCGTGGTGTATCTGCAGCCCTACAGGGGGAGGGCCTACATAAGAATGGATGAGGATTCAGATGATACAACGTGGCATGGATCTGAGATCAACTGACGGCGAGGGTCCGCCGCTGTCTTTTGGGAGAAAACAGGACCGCAACGAAGAACAGCAGTGTGGCGAGCAACACAATGGCAGGACCGGATGGGATGTCCCAGTACCCGGAGATGAGTACTCCCCCGACTGAGCAGGAGACTCCAATGAGGATAGAATACCAGGTCAGCGTCGAGAGACTATGCGTCAGTTGGTAGGCGGTGGAAGCTGGAATCAGGATCATCGCGAAGACCAGGATCCCGCCGACGGTCTTGAGTGAGATCACCACCGTGAGCGCGATCAGGGTCAGCAAGAGGAAAAATATGCGCCGGGCCGGGACTCCGGAAGCTTCCGCCATTTCTTGGTCGAATGCGATGAAGTAAAGCTCTTTCGAAAAGAGCACGATTGCACCAATGACGACGATGCTCAATCCGGCAATCGTGCGTAGTTCTTCGCTGGTCACTGCAAGCACATTTCCGAAGAGGTAGCCATAGACCTCGGCATTATACGTCTTCATCAGGCCGATGAAGAGAATGGCCAAGGCCATGGTGGCGGTGTAGAGAATGCCGATGGAGACATCCAGCTTCATCCGGCCCTTTTCTTCTACCCATCCCGTAATCCAAACCGTAGCGAGCCCAAAGAGCATGGCCATGAGCAGTGGAGGCCAGCCCATGAGATAGCCGAGCGCGACTCCAGCAAACGCCGCATGTGCCGTGCCGGCTCCCATAAATGCCAGCCCTCGTAGCACAACGAAGACTCCGATCGTCGAGCACAGGGCGCCAACCAACGCCGCAGCCAGAAGCGAGCGTTGCATGAAATCGTACGTGAACAGTTCAAGCATCGTGTGAAATGGTCAATGATGGTGGTGGTAATCCTCGACGATGACGAGGTCTTTGTCTGTAATCACCAGGTCCTTTCCATAGACCTGGCTGAGGATGTCCGGCTTCAGGACATCGGCAGGCGGCCCTGCGGCATAGAGGCGGGTCTTGAGAAGCACGAGTCGGTCCACGCGCAAACGAATCATGTTGATGTCGTGGGTGATCAAGAGAACTGTCAAGCCTAACTCTTCGTGCAGATGCTGGACCAACTCGACGACGTTGTGTTGTGTCGTGATATCCAGTCCGGTCGTTGGCTCGTCGAGCAACAATACTTGTGGCTGCTGGGCCAACGCTCTGGCGATGAAGACTCGCTGTTGTTGCCCTCCTGAGAGGTGGCCCAGCGCGGTGTCCTTGTGCATTTCCATTCCGACGTGGGCCAGAGATTCCATTGCGATCTCTCGATCTTTCCGTCCTGGGCGCTTGAACAAGCCCAATGCCCCATAGCGGCCCATTGTCACTGTTTCAAGCACTGTCACCGGAAAATTCCGGTCCACGACACCCTTCTGTGGGAGATAGCCGATCTTAGCCTTGTGGTGACAGCGTAGCTCATCGCAGGCGCAATCGAAAATTCTGAGGTGGCCCTTCAGCGGAGCCATCAAACCGAGGACCGCGCGGCAGAGCGTCGTCTTTCCTGACCCGTTGGGCCCGATGACACCCACGAACTCGCCGGATTGAATCTCGAGCGAGATATCTTCAAGTGCAACCACCCCAGGGAACCCGAAGGTAGCATGATCGAAGTGAATGATCGGAAACGACTGATTGGCCACGTCGGTGAGCACTCCTCTCAGTCCAAGCGGCTGAAACCGATGCCTCTGGGTCGCTAGGCCGAGTCCAGCGCGTTGGCCAATTGGAGCACATTATAACGGAGCATGTCGAGATAGGTCTCTGTGTGCGGAAGACCTCCCGGGAGAGTGGTGAGCACGACCACATGCGCTCCGGTCTCCTTGGCCAACAGCTCGGGAATTTTTTGGCTCAGCTGAATTTCTGAAACCACAACCTTGATTCGGTCTTTTTTTATCTTCGCTATGAGGCTGTGAAGGTGGAGCGCCGATGG
Organism: Nitrospira sp.; assembly: GCA_043745235.1. Taxonomy (GTDB): domain Bacteria; phylum Nitrospirota; class Nitrospiria; order Nitrospirales; family Nitrospiraceae; genus Palsa-1315. The sequence goes on from JAYTTD010000114.1 coordinate 29,329, forward strand.
CTCACTCCCGGATTGCGGTTGGATGGTTCCAACGATCTGGAGGCCAAATCGCCTCGCGAGGTACGGCCAGGCCGGGTGATGGGCAATGAATCGTCGATCGGTAAGGCGTGTGATCCGATCACTCAGATCCTTTCGAAGCTGGTCCAACTTCAGAAGGTAGGAGGCCTGATTGGCTCGATACTCCGTCGCATGGGCAGGATCAACCTGAATGAGCGCCTCCGTGATATGCCGCATCATGCTCGAGGCATTCTCAGGATCCATCCACACGTGAGGATTCCCTCGTTCATTCTCTTCGCTGGCATGAGTTGAGCCGTCATGGTCTGGTCTGTCGCGAAGAAGTGCGATGCCTTTGGATGTCGTGACGACCCGGAGTGATGGGCTGCCGGCATTCTTCACCAAGGAGGAGACCCACACTTCAAGACCGATACCGACCTCGAACAGCAGTCGAGCTTTCCGGACGGCTACAAGATCACTTGGTTTAGGGGAATAGGTATGCTCATTTTCATAGCCACTCAGTAGGGAGGTCACCCGTACGTGAGATCCGCCGACTTGCTCGGTCAGATCCTTCAAGACAGGAATCGTGACCACGATATTGAGGGGCTCGTTCGGCGATACGGCAAGGACCCGAGGTGCGGCGAGCAAACCATAACTAAGCAGGATCACCCAGATTAGACGCGCCAATCGGAAGTTCAGCATGGGGGGACGCTAACATCGGGTCCCTTCGTTGTCAACGCAATGACGTGAGTCGATCTCGAGAGATCAGTCACGATATCTTCCTTGCTTGACCCTGCCAGATAGTTCCATTAGCGTAGCGATCCTGCAGCTCTGTTTGTCGATCACTGGAAGGGGTAAGAAATGCACGTCGTGGGACTCATGTCTGGAACATCCTGTGACGGTGTCGATGCCGCACTCGTGGACATTACCGGGCGAGGTCGCTCCCTGAAGGCGCGTACGCTCGCGGCACACACACTGGCCTATCCACGCTCGTTACAACAGCGCATCCTCTCCGCATCAGTATCGGGGACAGTCGCGGAGGTCTGTCACCTCAATGCGCTGCTTGGTGAATGGTTTGCAAATGCGGCGCTGCTCGTGATTCGGCAGGCGAAACTTCAGTCGAGCGATGTGGCGTTGATCGGCTCTCATGGGCAAACCGTGCACCATCTTCCGCATGGTATTCATGCGCCGGGTGTCGGCGCAATTCGTTCTACCCTCCAGATCGCCGAGCCGGCAGTCATAGCCGAACGAACGGGCATTACCACCGTGGCCAATTTCCGTTCGCGTGACATCGCCGCAGGAGGTCAAGGGGCTCCACTGACGCCCGTCGCACATGCACTACTCTTGAAACATGCGCGTCGTGCACGGTTGGTGGTAAATCTTGGGGGTATCAGCAACGTGACGTATGTGCCGAAAGGAGGACACCTCAGCGGGGTGCAGGCATTCGATACGGGGCCGGCCAATATGGTGCTCGATAGTCTTATAGTCCGTGTGACCGATGGGCGGCTGTTGATGGATCGTGATGGAAAACTGGCCATGAAAGGGCGGGTCGATTCACGCCTATTGGGCAAGCTCCTCGCGCATCCTTTTCTATCCAAGCGCCCGCCAAAATCGACTGGGCGAGAAGCATTCGGTCCTGATCTCATCGAGGAACTGATTGCGATTCAGCGGCAACGAAGCCTCTCGATCGAGGATCTATTGGCGACCTGCAGTATGTGGACGGCCAAGGCGGTGGGAACCGCGCGACGGTGGATCAGCGGTGAGATCGATGAAGTGGTGGTGGGTGGTGGTGGCGTCCGTAACCGCATGATTATGAGCCATCTCGCGGCGGTATTCGCCCCGGTTCCGGTCACCACATTTGAGACTCAAGGATGGGATAGTAAGGTGTTTGAGGCCGTAGCCTTTGCCCTCATGGCCTATCAAACTGTGACTGGGCAATGGGGCAACATCCCGTCCGTGACGGGCGCGAATCATCCGGTACTCCTCGGCACAATTGTCCCAAACGGGCCTCGCTGGCGTGAATCTCTTCCCACGCGGTAATTGCCACAATGGAGAATGTATGCATCGGTCTTGTCATTACGTTCCTGGCTTCCCTGATTTGGCGGCTGAGGGTCTCGTCGACCAGAGGGCCGGTCAGGAAAGAGATCTTCGTCCTTCCTCCTGGCGTTACACTACATCCCCAGCCTCTCCTGACTGACACCGATCTCTTGTTCTACAATCTCATACGTTTGGCCGTCGAAGACCATTATCTTGTCTTTGCGAGGGTTCCGCTCTGGTCTGTTGTCAGCATCGAGTCGGAAGGAAAGGCTCGGTCTCAGGTGTTGAGACAGATCGCGCTGAAGCAACTCGACTTTGTGTTGGTCCACCCAGGAACAAAGGTTGCGGAGCAGGTGGTGTTGCTTGAGGAAGGTTCGCCCCCTCAGCCAGACGAGGTTGTTCGGAGACGGAATATCCAGTCTGTTTTACAGGCAGCCGGTATCACGTTGACCACGTTGAAGCCTCACACATCTTATACAGTGCCTCAACTGGCACAGCTGCTTGGCGTCGGCGATGACGAGTGACTGCTACTGCGTATTGTCGACACATCCTCTGCCTGTTTTAAGGTGGAACTACTCGTGAGGGCTGTTGCCGATCGGTTGAGGGGTTGGCTCCTCCTCGCGCATCGACGCAGCGTCAAGGGCTTTCTGTGCTAACCCTGCTTCACCGCTTTCAGGATACTCATCGATCACTCGCTCGTACATCATACGGGCTTTCTCGTGGTCCTTCATCCTGGTGTAGGTTTGCCCGATCTTCAAGGTCGAGGCAGCAAGCTTTGGGCTGAGTGGGTAGTAAGACACAACGCTGTAGAAGGATTTCAAGGCTTCCTTGTAGCGCCCTAGTCGGTACTGACATTCTCCCACCCAGTATTGGGCGTTGGCTGCTAGCGAGGACTGCCCGTGGAGTTCGAGAAAGAATCGAAACCCAGCCAGCGCAGCCACGTAATCCCTGTGCTTGTACTCCTCCATCACTCGATCATAGAGATGTCGGGATGAGTCCTGCATATTGGAGGGGGCGGCGACGGCGAGATTCAGAGAAAACAGCAACGCAATCATTCCTGGGAACACAATCATCTGTATCTTCATGGTAATGCCTCCGTACTGCTCAGGAAGAGCTCGGTACCCATCTTCCCGTGATGTCGCAATCGACGTGCCACCACGCAACTATCCGGTGTGGCTAAAATCGACGAGAATACAGGATCTTGGCGTCATTCGACGCCGGGAATTGCCGAGTGGTTACCCCTGCCTGAGTGACAGATTTGTACCATTTGCTCGTAAGCCAACTTACTTGACAGAGTGGAGATCGCTATCCAGCGAAGTGGCTTCAGTAAACGGTTTATGGGTAACTTGACTTGTTTGCTTGTGGCCGAAATAATGCCACTCGGTCGCCGAGATCTGAGTCTCCTGAGTAGAACGACGACGGTGAGAGGGAAAAGGCACGGTGAAGGGAGTTGGACATGATGACTGATCCTCCACCGAATCCACTCGGCGGAAAAACCTTGATCGTCGACGCCAATGACGGCGATTCGTATCCTCGACCCAGTGCAGCACTACTTGATGCAAGAGAGCATGACCAGGTTTTTGTTCGCCCCGGGATCTACGAGGACAAAGTCTTTATCACGGGGCGACCGATTCATTTGGTGGGGGCAGGTCGAGACGTTGTACAGATTTTTTCCCGTCGCGGTGGCCCCCTCTATCTCCAGGAGGTCCCAAGTGGTCGCATCTCAGGCATCACGTTTCGATACGTCGGAAGCGACCAGAATTCCGCGATGAACCTCCTTGATTCCTCTTGTGCTGTGACACGGTGCTGTGCCACGGAGGGTATTCTGTCCGGCGTGGTGATTTATGGCCCTCAATCGCGACCGACATTTGTCGAGAATGAAGTCTGTGGCAACCGCGAATCTGGGATTTTCGTGTTTGGCGGTGCCCAGCCTAGGATCGCCGATAATGTCTGTAGGGGCAATCACCATTTCGGTATTGCGGTGCGCGATCCTGGGAGCCATCCTGAGCTCGTCAGGAATCGCTGCCAAGATAATATGCTGAGCGGGATTCTCCTCTTTCATCACGCGGAAGCCCTTCTCGTGGACAATACGTGCAGCAAGAATCAGCACTGGGGAATCGTGATGACTCCCGACTGCCACCCTACTCCTGGCCAGGAGGCACTTGACACCTCAAACATTCTTACCCCCAATCCGCGCGGGACTTTGATCGTAACGGACCAGCCCTTAGGTGACATCGGACGGTGAGTAGACGGGGCATTGAGGATATCGACAATCTGGGAATCCATGCGGAAAATCAGGAAGGCGAGGTTGGAGAGGAGTCGAGGGCGTTTCCTGTCCTACCTCCGTCCCCGTCCGTGCACGTCACACTATGGAAGAAGATTGGCCGAATGAGTCCCGGAGATCTCGTGAAGATGGAACGCACTTCCGCCTTGCTTCTTCGCTCGATACATTGCCGTATCGGCATGCTTCAGTAATTCGTCGACGGGATGATCGTCGTGAGGATAAATCGTTATTCCGATGCTGATACCAATGGAGATGGGGTGCCCCTTTAATTCAAAAGGCGTGGCAATGGATTCCGTGATGCGTTTTGCCACCACGAGGATATTCTGTTCGGAACTGACTCCTTCTAAAATAATCGTAAACTCGTCTCCGCCCATCCGGGCCACAGTATCGACTTCCCGTACACAGGCCTTGAGTCGTTCAGATACGGCCTTGAGTAGCTCGTCACCCATATCGTGACCGAAGGTGTCATTTACTGTTTTGAATCGATCCAGATCGAGAAGCATGAGACCAATTGGTTGTTGCATGCGCTTGCTTCGAGCCATCGCTTGAACCAGCCGATCACGAAAGAGGCTACGATTTACCAGGCCGGTCAGGTGATCGTACTGTGCGAGGTAGGTCAGGTGTTCTTCAGAACGTTTCCGCTCGATGGCATAGCGGACTGCGCGAGCTAAGAGCTCGGGATGACCCTGGCCTTTGACGAGGTAATCCTGCGCTCCTTGTTGGACGGCTTGAAGAGCCAGACTTTGGTCGCTCACGCCGCTCAGAACTACGACAGGGATTGTCGGACTAGTGGCATGGACCTGTCTGACTGTCGGAAGACCGAACGCATCAGGGAGTGACAGGTCCAAGAGGACAGCATCGAATCGCTCACGGCTCAGAAGCGTGAGTCCTTCTCCTAACGTTTTCGCACGGATGATTTGGAACTCCTCTATGCTCCATTCAGTAAGAAGATCCTGCGTGAGCTGAGCGTCGACGTCGTTGTCTTCAACGAGAAGCACTTTGATCATCTGACACCTTTGCTATCTCGTAAACCCCTGAGCCTAGTTTCTAAGTCTAGACCGGTTGTCTGTGACAAGGCCAGCTAATAAAATATGAGAGATTGAGTATAGCCAAGAGACGAGGGAGGATAAAGAGAATGCGAAAATACGATACAGGGAAGGCCTGAAACTCGCAGGGTAGCCCCACGCCACGGATAAAGATCACGGCACAGGGCTTACGATACCACTCTCCCAGGTGAAAACCATGACCGCCCCTTGTAAGCAGATACAAGCTGGAACTACGTAGGACGGTCATGAAGAACCACGGCGGACGATCTGGGGTGAAGGCTACCTGGGTTTAACCTACATGGAGCGCTTCAGCTCGTCGACGAACCTCTTCGGCTTTTTGCGATTGGCCAAGGTTGTCGTAGAGCGAGGCGATATTCGCATGCAAGTGCGACAAGAGTTGTCCCAACTGTGCTTCCTGTGCGATCACGTTCGCTTCGAGCGCCAATTTCTTTTCTTCACTTCGACGAAAGCGTTCCTCAAGCCTCTGTACGAGTTGGATCCAGCCTTTGACTTTTCCGGAATCCAAATCAGGGAGGGTCGGCAAAGCTTCAGCCCGATCGAGAGATTTTTCAGTTTGATTCATCCAATTGATGAAAACAAGAAAATCACCAAGCGTAATTTTAAGTGCCGATGAGGCACCTTCTTCTTCTATAACCAGATCTTCCATTAGAACTCCTTGTGAACAAATTATTTCAGATAGTGTGCGGCAGACGAACCAAATACTTCTGCAAAATTCCCGCTGAAGTCTTCTGTTACCAACCTCTGAAACACGAACAACGCAACAAGATCAACCCGAGCCACCTCCTTTCTATGTCTGGCCCTCTAGCTAGAAACGGGGAGCAAGTCCAAGTGCGGGCACTGCATAAGCTACATCCGGTAGTGTAAGTCGAGTAATACTGCGCCAGCGGTGGTATTGTCAACAGGTCTTTGGGGAGATTGATGAAGAAACCTCTGGCAAATTTTTCGGCATGCAGGCGAAGTCAAAACGAACAGGAAGTGGGCGATGATTATCCTTGAGGCGAGAGAGGCGGAACGTTTGGATAGACTCCGCGTGGAAGACGTTGTGGACCGATTGTCCCTTCGCAGGCATACCCTGGCTCGAAGGGCCAGAGTAGGGATCGACCTTCCCAAGAACCTTTCACCTGGATCATGCCCAGCGAGACTCCAAGTCGAGCCGCCTCCTCGCGCATTGCAGAGAGGCAGCCTTCGTAGGTATATGCGCGACGACCCAGCATGATCGGCTGGCCCGTCTGGGTATGGAACACAGTATAGGGCTCAGCGCAGCCTGCCAGGACTAGTATCATAATGAGCAGAAGAGCTCTCGTCATGCGCCTTCACCTTCATTCGCTGGTGTGATTATTCTCAGAAATGCGCCCCTTCCCAGGTGCTGGATCGAAGTGGCTGCGCGAGAGGGAACTCGCTATTGACGAGCTGACCTAAGCGGACTTGGTCTTCACCTGGCATTTGAATAAATTCAACACCGAATCGTCGCCCTTCACACCAGCGTACTTTGGCTAATCCGACTCGAAACGGAGGAGTAGTGTCAGGGACGAGCATTCTCATCTCAAGATAGGAACCGGGCTGTACTCGTCTTCGGCTATGGACGGCGCAGCCAGGTACAGACACGTTGAGCACGGTTCCCTCGCCCACATAGGCCTCACCTGCAAATACAACCGGAAAGTGTGTGTGGACGCGTTCGCAGTGCCTAAGTTTTGCCATGCATTTGCCTCCACCTCGGTCAGACGATCAAGAGGGCAAAGCGTACCACACTCTTCCTTCAGCGTGCGAGAGAGCCCCTCGTTCGTGGGGTCTGGCACAAGAGACATTGGGAGCCTCACGCAGCATCCTGCCGCGAACTGCAAAATGCGGCAAGGAAAGCCAAAAGAGTGACCCCCTCATCCTCATCTCCCTACGAAAGTTGGGAGCCATATGTAACCGCAAGTCATTGGAATAGTGATGTAACTAATAATTTTACTCTCTCTGCCAGTCGGCATAGAACCTGCCCTTACAGCGTCTTAGGATGGGATCAACTGCTGAGCAACATGAAGAACGCGCCACAGGATTACACGAGTTTCGACACAGAGAGGGAACAAAAATGAAGAGGGTCGAGCTTCACAACGATAGTGATGACTCAGAACGCCAGGCACTAAGACCTATGGGCTCCACAAAACTTCTTTCCTGCACAATCGTGATACTGATGGTGACTTTAGCGCCTTTCGTGATCGCCGATGCACAGGTCTCTGGATACGTCGGTCCCACAGATCCGGTAACCCTTACAAAGGTACCGACAGATGAGCCTGTCACAGCAGTTCGCCGCAAGGCCCGGTATCACATTGGTGTGGCGGATCTAGAACTCGAGCAAGCGGTCAGCCGTGCGGCTCAGACGCACCGCATTCAACCGGCCTTGCTCCTTGCAGTGATGAAGGCCGAGTCTTCCTTTAATCCAATCGCCATCTCAAAAGCGGGAGCGGTAGGACTTATGCAACTGATTCCTGAAACCGCCATCTGGCATGGCGTGCGCAACCTCTATGATACGAATGATAACGTCACCGGTGGGGCCAAGCACCTGCGTTACCTCCTGGACCGGTTCCACGGAAACATCCGGTTGGCCGTGGCTGCCTATAACGCGGGCGAGCGCAAGGTAGACCAATACGGTCAGATCCCGCCCTATAAGGAAACACAGGATTATGTAAAAAAAGTCCTCGTATACTATCGTAGCTACAAGAAGGACGGTTGGATCATGCCAGTTGTGGTTGCCGCCCCGTCTGCACGCGCAGGCCGACCGTACTAATCGATCCCCTGTGATCTCGTGTGGCCCTTGGGAAGCGTGGCTCGGATTAGGGGGGGCTATCTGAAGAGACCAGGCTTCCAGCGTCTCTGTAGGTATCAAGAAACGCGGCAAATCATAGGATCAGAGAGTTGAGGGAATGAGGACGTTAGACGGGTTTTTCAGCAGCGTATTCCAGGTACTTCCACAGTTCCTTGGCATCCTCTTCGGCAAGCACTAGCGGGGTATTGTTAGCCGATCCGACGAAATGGACCTTTAGCGACATCTCATCTTGCCAAATCTGTGCTTCGCAGTAACTCACACTATCAAGGTTTAAGGTTTTTTTGCCAATACGAACAAAGTGCATCGCCTCTCCTTGCCCTGCGCCAACTCGTCGCTAACTATATCACCGTATGGCCTTCCGTCAAACGCTTACCGTATTTTCTGGTAAGGTCTCGCAGGCACGACACCAACGAGAATTGGAAGAGGGTTTAGACTCCGAGGGATGGATCAATGAGAAAAAAGGTTGGTTGCGGGGGAAGGATTTGAACCTTCGACCTTTGGGTTATGAGGCCGTTAAGGGGTAGTTTCTTAACACCCTGATTTTCCGTCTGGTTTCTCGCTTTAATAAATTAATCGAGGATTTATAGCGTTCTATCTGTTGCGGTTGATTCTAATGATTCTGGTGCTTTTCGATTATTTTTATCACAATTTTAGCACAGCAAATGAAGCCCGACTGATTGATTGAAATTCGCAGCTCCACTCTATGCCACTTTCAATTCTTGCACCTTCTTTAGCAGCTCGCCTACAATACGCCTCCCTGCGAGGCCCCTATGCCCTTCTCGATTCGACCCTACCGCCGCTTTCCTGTGCAATGTGCTGTCACGTACAACGCTGGACCATTCCAAGGACGAGGCACCGTGTGGAATTTCTCGTGTGCCGGCTGGCGACTCTCTGGTGATCTTCCCATGCAACCAGGGGAAGCCCTCTCGTTAACCGTCACACTTCCGAATGAGCAACGGATTGAGATTTCTGAAGCCGTCGTCCGGTGGTCAAGAGGGCAAGAGTTCGCAGTTGAAAATAGGTCGATTGAGCTGCACACCCAAGCTCGCTTGGCCCATTATGTGAAACTATTGGTGCAGGAACCGCTGGAGACATCTCCATGAGTGACAATCGCCCCAAACGTGACACCATGTCCATTGAGGAAGCGACCATCTCCAATATGTGGGAGATCGCTGCGATTGTGGAACTGCTGGAACAGAAAGGCCTCTGTACCAAGAAAGATCTCCACACCATCATCGACGAGCTACGTCAGAAGAACCCCCGTGTGCGTATCCCTGAGACCGCCTTTCCTGAGCCATACTTGCTCACCGAGACTGAGAACACGATCATCGACGACATGCTCGAACTGCTCAACAAGCACGGGCTGACTTCGCATCAGTCACAAAACCTGCTCGAACGGTTGGGGCGGATTATTGAGATGGGCCAGCGAGTGGCGAAAGGAACGACGCACTGAATATGCCAGGGGTCGAGCACACGGACCAGGACAAGCGGACGTTGCTGGAAGTGGTGTTGCGAGTGCACGGTGATTTCCGACGACGATTGGAGCCGATCGGTGTGACGCCACTCCAAGCAGGCGTGATGCTCTATCTGCAACGGCATGTCGATGCCAATATGAAAGACACTGCCACCGGATTGGGTGTCCGGTCGCCGACCTTGACTGATGTGATCGATGCCCTGGTCCGCAAGCGCTGGGTGACCAGGCAACGCGCACTCCATAATGACCGTGCCCTGTGCCTGCGGCTAAGTCGGCAGGGAGCGGTAGTTGCACGGAAGATCAAAGACCAAGTTCATCGTTGCGAAGCAGACATGGGACGAGGCACTTTGATGAGAATGGGGCAAGGGGTGACGAAGGGGATGACGCACTGACGATGTGTGGACGCTTTACGCAGACTGCAACTCCCGAAGTGATCGCCGAACAATTTCATCTCGACGAACCTCCGCTATTCAAGCCCCGCTATAACATTGCCCCTTCGCAGCAAGTAGTGGCCATTCGACTCAATGCCGAAACAGCCAAACGGGAATGCGTCATGCTCCGGTGGGGGCTGATCCCCTCATGGGCCAAGGACCCAAAGATTGGTAACCAGTGCATCAATGCGAAGGCCGAGACGGTGGGAGTGAAACCGTCATTTCGGTCCGCCTTCAAGAAGCGACGATGCTTAGTGATTGCCGATGGATTCTATGAGTGGCAGGTACAAGGTCCACGGAAGCAGCCGGTGTGGATTGGGTTAAAGAACAAGCACCCATTTGCGTTCGCGGGTCTCTGGGAACACTGGTCCCCAAAAGATGGCGAGCCCATCGAATCCTGTACGATCATCACCACACAGCCGAATGCACTCATGCAGTCGATCCATAACCGCATGCCAGTGATTCTCGACGCCATTGACTACGCCGCGTGGCTCGATCCCGCATTCCAGCACGTAGACATCCTCAACGCATTGCTCCGGCCCTTCCCCGCTGAACACATGACCGCCTTTCCTGTGAGCACCGTGGTCAATAACCCTCGCCAGGATGCTCCACAGTGCCTTGAGCCAGTCTCCGTTTAGGACTACACTACCCTCCTCTCTTCGCGAGGAGGTACTGGTATGACCACGAACATTGACGCTGTCTACGCACCTGATCTCTCCACCCGCTATGCGTTACCCATATTCCTGGGACGACTGCCTGCTGGATTTCCTTCTCCTGCTGACGACTATCTTGAAGGCAAGCTCGACCTCAACCGACATCTCATCAAGCATCCCGCTGCCACCTTCTTCGTACGAGTCACAGGGGATTCGATGATAGGCGCGGGCATCCACTCAGGGGACCTGCTCGTCGTGGATCGGTCCCTTGAACCGATTGATCGAAACGTGGTGGTTGCTGTGCTCGATGGAGAACTGACCGTTAAACGACTCTTCAAACAGAACGGAGTATTACGACTCCTCCCAGAGAACCTGAACTACCAACCGATAGAAATTACGCCGCAACAGACCATCGAGATTTGGGGTGTGGTCACCAGCGTCATTCATTCCCTCTGAGGTTCCCATGCCTCCAATCTTTGCCCTTATCGATTGCAACAACTTCTACGCCTCTTGCGAGCGGGTCTTTAACCCAAAGCTGGAAGGGAAGCCCATTGTCGTCTTGTCCAACAACGATGGGTGCGTGGTCGCTCGTTCCAATGAGGCGAAGGCGCTGGGCATCGGGATGGGCGTCCCTGAGTTTCAGATCCGTCCGTTGCTCCGCGCCCACAGGGTTCAGGTGTTCTCCTCGAATTACACGCTCTATGGTGATCTGTCGCAGCGCGTCATGGAGACGTTGGAGCAGTTCTGCCCCGATAGCGAAATCTATTCCATCGACGAAGTCTTTTTGAGTCTGTCTGGCTTCACTTCTCGAAACCTCACTGCCTATGGGCACACGATGCGCTCAACAGTGAAACAGTGGACCGGGATTCCGGTCTCCGTAGGCATCGCAGAAACCAAGACTCTGGCGAAGATTGCCAACCGTGTAGCGAAGCGGACACCAGACACAGGCGGGGTCTTTGATTTGCTCGTCTGTCCAGACCGAGACGCCCTGCTAGGTCGGATTGCCGTTAAAGATGTATGGGGCATCGGCCCGAACCATGCTCGATTTCTCGCGCAGCACGGCATCACCACGGCATTACAGTTGCGACAGGTCGACGACCAGTGGATACGCAAGCACATGGGAATCGTCGGCCTCCGGCTTGTCATGGAACTGCGCGGGGTATCTTGCTTAGAACTTGAACAGTGTCCAGCACCAAAACAAAGCCTCACCTATTCCCGTGCATTTGGCAAGCCCATCTCAACACTGACCGAGATGGAAGAGGCGGTCTCCTCCTATACCTCACGGGTTGCGGAAAAGTTGCGAGGTGAACGACTGGCGGCTACGGTACTCACGGTCTTCCTCACCACAAACGAATTCAAAGACGGACCACAGTATCGTAACGCCATCACGATCAAACTCCCTGTGGCCACTGACCACACCCATGAACTCATTCGGTCTGCTTTACAGGGAATTAGGGTGGTCTACCGAAACGGGTATCAGTACAAAAAGGCGGGGGTGATGTTGATGGGGTTGGTTCCTGTGGGGCAGGTCCAAGCGGATTTATTCGACCACCAAGATCGTGTGCGCTCAACACGGCTGATGTTAGCCCTCGATGCCGTCAATGCACGGTGGGGGTCTGGAACGCTGCAGTATGCTTCAAGTGGGATCACCAAAGAATGGAAGACGCAATTTCACCGCCGATCACCGGCCTACACGACACACTGGAATGAATTGCCCGTGGTCAAGACGGGATAGGACCACGCACTCACAAGGAGGTTGCCATGATGACAACGGTCGTGAAGCGGACACTGAGTGTAGGACTGCTTGGCATTCTATTTCTTTTTGGCTTTCCACTAGTGCCCCAGACTGTGACTAACTCCTCAGTGGTTTACGCTGCAGAGAAATCTGACCTCCTCGACCTCAACACGGCGACCGCTGAACAACTCAAGGCCCTGCCTGGGATCGGCGACGCCTACTCAGAGAAGATCATTAAGGGCCGACCGTATCAGCGAAAGGATGAGCTAGTGCAGAAGAAGATTCTTCCGCGAGCGACCTACGAGCAGATCAAATACAAGATTGTGGCGAAGCAGAAGTAAGCGACTACCATCACTTATTTTGTGGAGGGGAATACCATGCAGACAAGAATCAGTCTCGGCATCGTGACAGTCCTGTCCATTGCGGTTGGGCTCTTCGGCGTGTCCTCCGTCCTGGCAGCAAAGAAGTCCTCGACAGTAAAGGACGTGAAGTCCCTGTCCGAACCAGCGCAAATGACGTTGGCACTCAGTGCGGCTCCTGCTCATATAAGTAAGGATGCCGCCGTCATGGTGTATGGTGAAGATGGGAAATTGAAAGAAGTTCGGCCAGGCACCAATGGCTTTATCTGTGTGCCCAGCGTGATGAACCTGCCCATCCCAGACCCCATGTGTATGGATGCCGCAGCGAAGCAATGGCTGGATGATGTCGGCAGTGGCGCGTCAAAGCCATCGAATACCGTTCCAGGGATCGCGTACATGGCGAGAGGGGGCTCTCATTGGGAGAAGCACGGGGAAATTCTGATGAAAGAAGAAGCCGGTGCGAAAGTGGCCAAAGAACCACCGCATTGGATGGTGATGTGGCCGTTTGATTCCAAAACCTCGATGCTACCCAATAAACCGAATCCGTCTGGCGTCTATATCATGTTTGACGGGATGCCCTATGCCCACCTGATGATATATCAGGACCCCAAGAAGATGAAGTAGCCAAGGGGATGACTCGTCATGCAGGGCTTTGTGCGGAGCGCAATGAGGGGGCTACTCCTATGGAGTGCCCTGCTTCTCTCAGGGACTAACGCCGCGCTTGCGATCGACTCCACGGGGCAAGTTGTCCGAATCCTGGACGGCGACACCATCGAAGTCCTCCACAATCAACACCCTGAACGCATCCGCCTCAGCGGGATCGACTGCCCGGAGAAGGGCCAAGCCTACGGGCAGAAGGCCAAGCACGCCGTGTCAGCACTCGTCTTCGGGAAAGAAGTCACGCTTCAAACCCACGGCAAAGACAAGTACAGGCGCACTATTGCCGATGTGTTCCTACTGGACGGCTCGAACGTCAATCACGAGCTGGTCAAAGACGGCTGGTGCTGGTGGTATCAGAAGTATGCGCCAGGGAATACGACGCTACAGAGGTTAGAAGCCGAGGCACGAGAATCGAAGATGGGGCTATGGGTAGACCCTCATCCCGTGCCGCCGTGGGAGTGGCGAAAGAGAGGGAGAAACTAATTCGTTCGCCATTTTGCTGATGGTCGCGGTTTGTACTTGAGCTGAGTCCCTGCAAATTTAGCAGAGGTGGCAGGGTAGGCACTGGCAGTTTGTGTTGGTAAAATAACTTAGTTGCCTGTGTTGGGGTCGAACCTACGGCCCGCTGATTAAGAGTGGCAGAAGGCTAATTATTCGAACAGCCCGATGTTACGATGGTTTCCCCGTTTATTGTTGAAAATCATGAGCTTGCTGACTGTCTACTGATTCCATTGCTTCTATTCAATTCGGTCGTTTGTGAAGATTTTTAGCACAAATTTAGCACATCAATCGTCCCGCTGGTTGATTGGAAATCTCGGCGTCCTCACTATACTACTTTCATCTCTTGCACCTTCTTTAGCAGCTCGCCTAGAATGCGCCTTCTTGCGAGGCCCCATGCCCTTTATCATCCTGCCCTACCGTCGATTCCCAGTGCATTGCCCCGCGCTTACCTAGTGTTCAAAATCCTAGCTCAAATCCATTCAGAGCACATCTCGATTTATCGAGTCCTTCGGCGTATCCTTTCCGATGGTTCAAAAACAAATGCTTTCGGAAAGCACCCGGAAGAATAGAACGCAAGGTCTAGAGCGGCGTCGGGATAGCGGCTTTGTGTTGTAGTGTTCTTCTGTACATTTTGTCGAATCGGTCTCGGTAGAGCTTGGCCACAGCGACCGAGCGAATATCAGCACTTCTTTCATCGTAGCGCCGAAGAGAAGCATCTGTCCAGTTGTGGCTCCCGATAAGTACTTGATTGCCGTCGACCACCAGAATCTTGGAGTGGGTAACTCTTCTAACGCTATCGAATACAACATCTACTCCGGCCCCTAATAGTAATTTGTATGCATTTTTATTGATGATACGGGAGCCATATATATCGGTAGTTCTGTCTCGATCAAGGATTACTCGCACTTGAACCCCGCGTTTCACCGCGTCCAGTAAATGTGTTAGTAGTTGCTTTGATTTCGAGACAGATTTCAAAGACTTTGGTACAGAAAGGTAGAACATCATAAGTTCAATCGAGTTCTTCGCGTTATCAATTATTTTCCTCGCACGAGAAAAATACTGATCGTTCCGAAGCAGATGGACGGAGTCGCCAATCACCCAATCCCACCGACCAGCCTCGATCCCTTTCTGAAAGCGATTGATGATCAAAGCTGTCGAGCGGGCCACTTTGTCGTCCACATCGCTTGCAGGTAGCGGCATAGGTGAGGCCGAGCGCCATTGACTGCCAAAGTCTGACAGTAGCGCGCGACGGACTAAAGTGTCACGAATTGCAACGGAGTCTTCGTAAAAGGAATTAAAAGCACCCGACTCCCAATTATGGCTGCCAATAATAATCTCGTCGTCAAGAATTGCGTATTTGCAATGGGATGGTCGTTCCGTTTCAGCCGTAATTCGGCAAGAAATCCCATACAGATTACACAAAAGCTGGGTAGTGGCGTTTGACATTGCAATGTCAAACGTTGTCGCGGCAGCAAGTATAACTCTGACATCCACGTCACGTTGTTGCAACTTTGCCAATAGCCGAATCAACCTCCTTACTAAAAGGTAACTATCGCTCCCAACACGTGAATCGACGATAAAAATATTCAGGTAGAGCCGCTTTTTTACCGTAGCTATCCGCTCGACAATGTAGCGATAATAATCTCCGTCGCTAAGTGGCAAGAATGAAGCACTCATCGCTTTTTTCTCACTAGTGCTTTATACGTCGTTATAAAAACACTACGATTGTGGCGATATGCAAGCCACTTTGTATCTAGCATGGAAATCATACCGCCAAGCACAATAAGTTCCCGAGTTTGGGCTCTCTTCTTGTTAAGCGTTACATCTGCCGCTACTCGAGCACTCGCACTCCTTTTACGTTCAAACCATGTACGAATTGCTTGGAGTTCGATCATCCGAATCGTCGAATCTTCGATCAGCTCGCAGGCCGCTAGTTGTTTTGCCTGTTGATTGATCATGCGAATCCTTCAGGACCGTCCGGGAAATCCCCAGGAGGACTACCGGGATCGCTACTAAAGCTACCGAAACTTCCCGGTATGGGATATTCGAAATTTAGCCAATCTTGTACTTCTTTGTCGCTTAGACCATTCTCATCTGCGAATTTGTCTAGCATGTCTATGATCTCCCCGGTATCTTTGAATGCGTCATAGAGAGCAAACGGAAGTAGCCATTCTCCGCCCATATTTTTATCCCTCCGACCTAATCATGGCTTCGCCTTGCTATGAAGCCTCCGGTTGCGCTTGATTAGCGCGGACAGGTACTGGGACAACACCTTGTCAGTATAGAGAATTCTTAAATTATTGATAAACCTTGCATAGACAGTGCTCTGGGAGTGCGAAACAAGCCGATCGAGCTCAGCTTTCGTAATCGGTAGTTTGAGACCGGTCCCGAGTCCGTTCTTCCGAGGGGGTTTTATACGGGGAAGCATGATTAAAAAATCGAGGTCAGACATCCATAACTCCCTTATTTTTTCGTTCTGTCTAACATCGGCGGAAAGTAATAGCAAGCGGAAAGTTGGGGTTAGCCGCGTCACTCGAAGGGTGACCTACCCGGGCAAATTCGGTCCGGGCTTAGAAGTTTCCCGTGGCCACCTACTTGAGGATGCGAGTATCCAGCGAGAGGTCGCCACGAGTCGTTTGAGTCGTACGGTCGTACGTCTGCTTCTTCGTGACGCCGAGCTTGCGACAGGCCTTCTCCGCGCTCCCGAGGTCCTTCCCCATTTTCAATCTCGATTCTGCGCAGATGCCCGATGATCTCTGCTGCCGTATAGCGTTTCCGTGCCATACCCCCTCCTGTCGTCAACCGGAAATCCTAACTCCGGATTTAACCTGGTTTAAAGGGGGGGCAGGTCACCAGGAGGTTACTTTCCCAGTACTGTTTTTGAGCACGGCTGGCTTTTCGACGAAAACCAAGTTCTCAGGCTTTGGGTCAAGGTGATTGCCATCCGTGACAAGAGTCTGAAACTTGATTAGCGGAACGCCATTCTTCTTCGTTGGGTTGGCCCGCTGGGCGTCCGTCAGTGTCTTGAAGACCGCAAGATCGATCACCAGGTCACGCCTATTTCTGGGCAACGCCAGGAATGCAGCGAGTGTTACAGCACCGTGCGGATTTTCGCGAAACCCCACCAGGCGCCTGAACAATTTGGGAAACGCCACTGGCCCTTTGTCTATTTTCGCCTCGGATTGGTTATTACCCGCCTTGCCGGCTGGCAATCCATACATATCGTCCATGGCGCGCTTTATAATGGATTTTCTAATGCCATTCTTACCGCTTGCCCACAGGGCATTGATAGTTGTGATCTCCCCCACTTGCGCCGAATTATAGTTCGCCGGGAAAGCCCACCCATGCTCGACGAGCCAGTGGTTGACATTCAATATTCGATTGCCGTCCGCGATCATGATGTCGCCCACAAATCGGCCATACGCGTCGAAAACCTCCGATGGGGATTTGACTAGCGTCTCCACATGGCAGTCAATCGTTGTTCCCGAGGCGAGACTCTTGAGCAGATTGCGGAGTTCGAGCGTCGCCCGCTTGCCCCAATTCTGCCGGACTTCCGGTTTCTGTTGGTCGACGTGATAGTGCAGTTCTGGCGCGTCGATCCCTTGCAGTCGTATTTTGATGTGCGCATTCGGCGTCCCCTGGCTTAGGATTACATAAATGGGGGAGCGGCTGCCGTCCTTGTTCTTCCGTGTCCTGGTCCAGGCAAAGTGGAATGCATGAGTCACATTACCCTCGAATACGAATGAGGTCGCCGGATCTACTTGAACATCAATGGTGTCGGCATCAGAGAGAATATTTCCTGTCTTGCCTGTCGGCCAGAACTGCTGAACGTCGATAGTTCCTTTGACTCGTAGAAATCCCATAAAGATCCTCCGCGTGCACTATAACAACTCTGCTCAGGATTCATTTATATCTATAAGCCAAGATCTCCATTATCATCGCCCAGACCGTGACCACAACACTGACTAAATCGTGCTCCACTGCTCTGATAACCGTTCGGCTTGCTCGAGAACAAGCTTGATGGCACCCTCTTGTTTATCGAGGGGATAATTGTGTCGCCTTAGCGTGATACGGACCAGTTGGTTAGCCCATGTGCGACCTTCCTCAATATCTCATCGCCAAGCTCGCGCACTGCACTCTCATTGTCAGCCAATGCGTTATAGAAGGTCAGCTTGTATTCACTTAGGCCGAGTTCGTCGCCGCCCTCTCTGCCTATTTCGGCCCGTTGGTCAGTAGGACCTTCTCCCTTCTCCTTCTCCCGCCTTTGTCGAGCACCATGAGAATCTTGCCTATGGTCTCTTTGCCGACGTGCTGACGGATTATCTGCTCATTCGCATTAATCCTTCCGGAATCCCTTAAGTCGATCGCAAAAATGAGCAAAGCTCGATATGTCAGAGCTCCCATAAGTCAGGCTAAAATATGCCTTTCTCCATGGGAAAGCACCCCAACTTTGGAGTGTATCGTCTGGATTGACAGCAATAACAAGAGTTATACGTTGGTCGAGAAGCACATCGGAAAGATTGTCCCACTCTTCCGCGTAGCCATTGCGACCTATGTCCACCGTCTCGAATGAGACACGACCTTTTCGACCTTCCACCACGCAGCTTTGAAGGTGCCGGTGGAATTGTTCGATCCTGAGGCGGAAGTCCTCCGCCTCGTGGCTGGAGTCCTGCCAACCGCCCTGAGTGCCTTTGGCTTGCGGCTGACGCCACGTAAGAATTGGCACAATGCGGTTGAAAACTCCGTTCTTGCCTCCCTTCACATTGTCGAGCAAATCGCTGTCATTTAAATCGCCATAAGTGTCTGTCATCCAGGCGTTAAACGGAATCCACGCCCTAATAAACTGGCTGAACCAGTCGATTTCAAGTTCGGCATGATCAACTCTTCTCCAAGTATTTCAGCGCCGCGACCTCGGATTTCTCGATGGCGATTTCCACGGCACGCTTAGCTTGCGCGAGCAAAGCGCGAGCCTGAGTACGTGCGGCGGCGGCCTCATGCGCAAATGCCTCAAGCCTTTCCTGCTCAGTGAGAGGAACTATCGGTAGGAAAATCTTTCCCACGTCACGCTTGTAGAGGTGAAGCTGCCCAGTTGCACCGGTGATGTATCGGTCAATCTGCATCTGCCCAAACCGTGAACGTAGAAAGCTCTCTACAAAGTACGGGTTTAATTTGCCCTGCCTGATAACCGTGACCTCGCTGACCGTGCCATAGATGCCCGTTTTGTTGAAAACCTGAATCTTGCCGATCGAGCCGAAACCAATAGATGAAACCAGAACGTCGCCAGGCTCAAGTTTGTAGATTGGCTTGTCGCTGCGCGCTCTAAGGAAACGTGAACCGTCCTCGAGGTCGGATAAATCGCCTGAACGGATGATGGGCACCTCACCCTGTTCGTCGTATGGAACTGATTGACCGTTATCAACGACGCCAAGATCGGAAAGCTCTTTGAGCTCGAAACGCTTTGCTAGAGCTTGGCGCAATGCATCTACCTTTGGGCGATGGAACTCAGCATCAATACGGCTGGCTATGAACGCGTCGCTAGCCTGCCTGCAGTATGTCAAAGGTTCTGGTGGTCGCCAGTCTTGCAGCCCAAGGGCAACAGATAACAGGTTTTCCACTTTTTCAAAGCTTTGCTTCACCTCAGCGAATTTGTGGTGCCCGCGCTGTACTGTGGCTGCAATCGCATCTTGTAGTCCTTCGGAAACTCGCGGGATACGAAAGCGGTGAATAGTTTCGTAATCAAGTGCCGGACGCTCAATACCAGTGATATTCTGATCTGATTGAAGTTTGCCTATACGGGAATTCAGAAACGTGGAGATAAAGAAGGGATTGAAAGACGCTGTCAGCAGCTCCATGCGCACAGAGTGTTGGTTAATATTACTGCCTGCGAACTCGCTGGTAACGACCGCTGACTTTCCGTAAGAAACCCCGGTGATGGTCAGAAGCACGTCATTCTCTTTTAGCCTACTTCGCGACAGCGTTTCGTCATCTTTTGGGGAAATGCAGACAAGATCAGAGTCATCGATGAAATTTGGCATGATGTTTTGAACACGGAGGAATCTGACGCCTTGCTCGGGATAATCTGCCCCCAACGGAGTGGCGCCACCAGTCAATTCTTTAACCGCATCGCCGAGCCTCACCCAGCCTTTGGAGAATGATTCGATTCCCGCTATATTCTGCAAAAAACGTTTCTGGAAAAAGTCGCTATCCATCCTCCAAGACGGGTTCTCCATCTGAACTTTACTCAACTTAATTTCCCTAAATTCTAGCCCCTCTGGCAGCTGCGCGCGGCGTGTGCTGCTGGAGGGGCTTATTCGAAAAAACTTAGTTTTTCTCTCTTCCCAAATTTCGTGAAGGCTTCAGCTATGCCGTCCTCAGTCAGGCCTTCATGGTTGAAAAGGTCATGCTGCACTACCCAATGGCCGTGTGAATCGCGCAAGAAACTTCCGTCCTTATCACGAGCAAGGAGCTTGTCACCGCTGGTATCCTTACTCTCCTTGCGCTGAGTCGCAAAAAAGATTGAGTAATCCAATCGTTTCGACAGCGGGTGAGACCATGTGAACTTAGTTCGATACTCGTTGAGTTTCGATGTCGGAATTGGATCAGCTTTTGCCCTTACTCTCTCGATGAGATGTTTCTCGAAGGCTTCGGCAATTTCAGATTTCAAATGTTGGCGTTCGGCATATTCCTCTGATGTCCACTTTTGCAGAAATAGCACACTGGTTTTGGTTCCGGTATGGGGCTTGAATGTATTCGGATGTATTCCGACTACTGCTATAATGCGTCCCCGCTCCGCGATGAATTCGCGAACTCGATGGTCGCTACTCGTATTGAATCGACTCTGCGGAAGAACCACTGCCATACGTCCGCCCGGTTTAAGAAAGTCGAGATTGCGCTCGATGAAAAGCAGGTCGCGCCCGACCGCGCTTTCCAACCCGCCGAGGGAGTTGCCCTTGCCAACTTTGTGGGCTAGGTCATAGGGCGCTAGCATGTCCGCCTGCTTGATATCGCCCGCGAATGGTGGATTGGCCATGAGCACGTCGAATTGGAAATTGCGGTAGCCCCCCTTGATAGCTTGGAGCTTGCGAAATTTCTTCCAACCTTCGTGGTAGGTGTCGGTCCAGTCTTCCTGTTTCGTCGTCTCATCCCATTTTTTCCAGTCGAGCGCGTTCAGATGAAGGACATTCGTCTCGCCGTCGCCCGCAATGAGGTTCAGGCAGCGTGCGACGCGCACACTCTTCTCGTCGAAGTCGATGCTGAACACCTTTTCGCGGGCGTATTCAGTGCAGCGCTGTGGCTTTTCATCCATCGTGAACAGGTGAGACTGCGGCAGGCCTTCATCTTCGAGAATAGCTTTCCAGACGTGAAAGATGGAATGAACAGGAAAACCGGCGGAGCCGCAGGCAGTGTCAATGAGCGTCTCCTCTTCCTGCGGGTTGAGCATCTTCACGCACATGTCGATGACCCAGCGCGGCGTGAAATACTGGCCCTTCTCGCCCTTGGAGGACTTGTTGACGAGGTATTCAAAGGCGTCGTCTACCACATCGAGGTTGGAGTTGAAAAGTTTCCATTCCTCCAGAGAGCCGATACATACCTGTAGGTGGTCAGGCGTGAGCTTGATTTTGTCGTCGGTCGGAAAGACGCCACCCCACTTGGCTTTCGCTTCGTCGAACAGTGCTTGAATGGTAGTCTTAAGTTGGGCAGCGGTGTTCTGATTGCGGAATCGAAGATACTTCTGACCCTTCCATTTCCGGTGGCAGGCAAGTTCGTCGTAGAGCTTTGTGAAGATGAGCTTGAAGACTTCCTCAAAGACATCCACACCAGCGTTGGCAAGCACTTCGTCTTCGAGGTCTTCGATGAGCAGGCGGAGGGAGCGGGCTTTTAGCCCTTCGGCCTCACGCTGCTTTTCTTTCTCAACGAGCATTTCAATCGTCCATGGCTGCCCTGCAATGTCTTCGATGGTCTGCTGCGCGGTAGGGAGTTCGGGAATGATGACGAAGTAGTTGGGGCTCTTGCGATGCCAGATGACTTCCCGCAATCCATCGCTCCAAAGAGCGAGCGGCGCACCGGTTGCGTGGCAGTAGCTCTTGAGTTGGTCCTTGCCGCCTTTCTCCGTCGGCTGCTTCACCTCGACGATGACGTAAGGCACTGTCGGGCGGTCGAAGTCGAATACCACGATGTCCGCACGCTTGGAGGAATCGCGTCCAAAGGTGATGGGGTATTCGACGGCGAGACGAGAGACGGGATACTTGAAATCATGTTCGAGCCGGTGAAGCCAGAGCTGGCGGATAATCTCCTCCGGCTTGGCAATGACTTCCTTTCCGCGTACGCGGCATTTCAAATAATGCTTTCCGCTTTTCTCGGTGAGAGCTGCTTCGATGGCGGAGATGCTTTTCGCACCAAAGACATCGAGCGAGAACTGGTTTTTCGACTTGGTCAGTAGTTCGTGGATGGTCATGAGGTTAACTCCGGTTAGGCGGCAGAAGTGCAGAGTTGAATGGCAATGTTGGCTTCAAAAACAAGGTTCCCGACGGCCTCAGGTTTGGAATTAGTTTAGTTCTTCGTTGCCATAAAACGCGCTGCTCATTCTTGAGTTTTCCTGCCACAACTAAGCGCAATTACTGAACAATTGCTAAACAGAATACCCCATTCCTCGCAAGAAAGCACCTCAACTTGGGGGGAGTTGCCTTGTAAATGGAACCATTCTTCCCCGTCACTCGCGTTCAATCCTGTTGGGATTGGCGTGGAAAGCGCGCTTTCTGGCACCATGTCTTCCACTGTGCGTTCTCGGCAGCCTGGTAGACATCTTCTCGCCTTATTTTCGCCATATGTAGTCTTCCTCTAATTACCGCGCCGACGTTACTTTCATCCATTCGGCTTACTTTGTATTTGCTAATTGTCCCTAACTGTCCCTAACTGGCCTAAGCAGGCCTAAGCAGGGTACTTCCCCACACTCATCTCACACCGGTATGGTCAGCGCTGTGCTGAGCTGCACCGGCAGAAAGGACTGGGCATGAAGAAGGAGTTGCTCACGGTGAAGGAATTGGCGGCAGAACTGCGCATGAGTCCGAAGTCGATCCAGCGGGCCTATCGCAAAGGGGAGATCCCCGTGAAATGGCTGGGTCGCATGGCTCGGTTCGATCTTGCAAAAGTCCACCGGGCGATGGATCGGAACGGACGAGGCCGCATGCGTCGCCTTAACGGCAACTCGACACCGCAGGGCGCGACCGCCGGCCAGGGCCGGCGGCGCGCACCGAAAAGCCCCCGTTCGGTAAAACGGGGGCGGAATTTCCAAGGTTCCTGACGGAGGATCGCATGAGTGCATGGACGTGTCTACTGGGCTGGTTTCGCTTCACTGTCCCTGACTCCACCGTTGAAGACGTGAAGGCACGGGTGGGAGGCGAGTGGATCAAGGACAAGAAAGGCTTCCTGGGGTACCGGGAAGGCTGGTTATCCCGTGGAGGGTGTGGCGGCTTAGGCCGGATCGGCACGGCAGCCACTTGGGCTCCTCGTGAAGTGCATGTGGATCTGTCGCAAGAGTTGATTAGCGACTGGACCTACCAGAAATTTCACGACATCGCGACGTGGGTGTTTGAGAAAGGAGGGCATTTCGGTCGCATTGACGTGGCTCTCGATGACCGCCATGGCGTGATTGATGTGGATCGGATCTATGCGGCGGTCGTGGCGGGACACTGTGTGTCGCACTTCCGTCAGTCCCGCTTGATTGCGGGCCTCGATCTCGGCTCTGGACAGGATACGGGCAAGACTTTGTGCATGGGGTCTCGCCAGTCGGACACGTATCTGCGCATCTACGACAAAGCCGCGGAACAACGGGCGAAAGAGAAGCCCGTCGAGGGCACCTGGGTTCGCTGGGAAATGGAATGGAAATCAGAACGGGCGGACGCGGTGGGGATGGCCTTGTCCGGGCTCGATCAAGACCAATTCCAAAAGTACATCGTCGGCGTCTTCCGGAGTGCGTTGGATTTTCGTGACTGCACACGAGCTGACGACCCAAAGGATCGGTATTACGCGCCCTTGCTGGACTGGTGGAAAGTCCTCACGGAAGGGATGCAGCGGGCGAGACTCGTGATTGCGACCTCCGTGAAGAAGATCGAAGACGTGAAACGGTGGGCCGAAAAGAGTTTGTCCCCGATGTTGGGGCTGCTCTGTGCCCACCCGGAGGCCGGAGAACGCTGGCTGGTCAAAACCATTGTCGAGGGAGTGGAACGATGGGGATCAAAACACCTGGGGCTGCTTGCAAGCGGGCAGGAACTGCGCAGGCTCAAACGAAAAATGCGGGAGTGGAATCCAAGGAACGGATTCTCTGCCGCCTCTGCCGAACCGGTGAGCTAAGGCTTTACATGTGCGGGCCACGATGTCGTGGCCGGTGTGGAACCTGCGGGACCGTGTTCGTGTTCCTGTGGTCCTGTTATCGACAGGGCTGGTTTCAATGGACGAATGAAAGGGGGACGCATGTCTAAGTTTGTCGCCAATTGTGTGGTCATGGGGGTGAAGTCGAAGCCGAGTCAGGACGGGAGCCGAACGTATCGCACTGCGATGCTCTATTTCGACGACGATACAACCAGCCTGGAGGCCAGTATCTCGGACGAGCACGAGCACCTCTACAAGCTGATGGAAGCCAACAAGATGAAGCCCTGTCACCTCACGGTGAATCTGCGGGAGTACAAGGGGCAACGGTTCATCGATGTGACCGGGTATGCACCCACGGGCGCGGTCTCGCTCCCGCCGGCCAGTAAATAGAGGGGAGAGGGGGACGAACAATGGTCTGGACCGTGTTGACAGTGGTGGAGCAGCTCGAATTTGCCGCGTTGTTCGTCCTGTGTTTCCTGGTGGGGGTGCTATGCGGAAAACACTAACGCGTGCACTCTACCTGTTGTTCGTGGACCTGGTGCTCTATTCCTTCGTGGTCCATCCGGTCTATGCCTTTCAACTCTCCTCCTCGACGACCGGCTATGTGCGGGTGGCGTCTCAAGCAGCGGTCTCCTCGATGGTCGCGGCACAACGTGCGGCTACCCTCTCGTCTGTGGCGTCCCTGGTGAGTACGTCCACGGCGGGATCCATCGGGGTGCGCCTGGTGGCGGGTGCGGTGGGATGGCCGGCGCTCGGGATCGTCGCCGGGATGACCCTCGCCATGCTCTATTACGATGCGACGAAAACGTCGCAACTCAAAGCAGCAGCGACACCGCCTGCCCCGTGGTCGATACCAGGGTTCACCAATACATTCACCGGCGCAATCACTATGTCTGCGGTGAATGATCCCGCATGGCCTCAATATGATTATGCGCTGAAAACGGCATTCGCGCCGTACCCTCCCGCGCCGAACCCGTCAACGTGTCAGTACCTCACGATGCCGAATGGCTGGACGGGTCCATGGGGCTTTAATGGCCAGACGTGTGTCTACCTGCACCAATCGGCAGCCCAGTTTAATTCCACGGATCCTACGTTCGGTACGCAAGCTGCTCCATCGTCGCAAGAGATCGCGACCTATGTCGGCGGGTTGCCCGCTAACAGTCCGCTCTCGATCGAGTCCAACACGGTGCCCGTCGGGGCACAGGCCACGCCGACGCCCTCGGATGCGACGGCGTCAAACCCAGTTCCAGCGACGGAGCTCCCAACGGCGGTGGTCCCGGCGAGCCAAGTGGGACCGACCGATCTGGTCGTGAATCCCAACGCGACCGCTCCCCCTGGGACGATCGACACCAAGACATCCACGCAAACCACCACGGGCACGAGTACGACCACGACGACGACCACCACTAACCCCGATGGATCGACGACCACGACACAAACGAAGACCGAGGCGGACACCGCACCGGTGTCGTGTGCGACGGGCAATCATGAACAACGGAGCTTTGGCGGGATCCTACAAACGCACATGGATACGTGGAAGGGCTCCGGGCTCTTATCGGCTCTGAATCTGCTCAGTACGCTCGTGTGGCCCACTACGTCACCCACCTATACGCTGACCAGTTCGTTCCTGGGGACCTTTACCTTTGACTTCACCCCCTGGGCCGGCATGCTCCTGGCGATTCGCTCCATCATCATCGCCATTGCGGGGTTCGTCGCGTACAAAATCATTTTCGTCGGGAGTCGCGCATGACGGCGTTACTCAATCTGATCTATTGCTTCCTCATGGATATGATTGCGAGCTTCAAGGACGTGTGGTTGCTCGGGTGGGACTCGGTGCTGTCACCCGTCGATACACTCCTCAGTGCGGTGGGGACCGGGTCCCTCGTGGTGCCGGTCATCGCGGATCAATATGCGTGGCTGCTGGGTGCCACAGGGATGTCCCAAGCCCTGGCGATACTCGCGGGGGCCATGGGGGTGCGCTTTATTCTTCAGTCCATTCCGTTTGTTCGATGGGGGTCATAAATGGATGAGTTGAACCGTTCTGCTCATAGTGTCTATCGGTGCTCAATGACGGAGCGCTTGCTCACGCAACAACTTGCATCCAAGCGCGGCCTGAGTGTGTCGGCCTACATTCGTGAGGCGGTCGTGTTCTACATCCTGTTGGACGGCGACGCGGCTGAGGTCCTCAAGGCGGCTGACGTGTTGGGGCCTGAGTGCTTAGCCATGGTCAGAAAGAGACTCCGCGATGTGGAACGTGTGATCGAGCACGCATGATCGAACTGCTGGAAGGCGTCCCAGGGTCAGGCAAGTCTTACTACGCGGTCTCAGAGCGGCTGCTCAAATGGGTCCGGGCTGGTCGTCGGGTGTACGTGTTTGTCGAGGGGTTCTACATGGATCGGCTCGCGTTGTTTGAGGGGGTTGAGATGTCGGTGTTGCAACAACAGATTACGCTCTGGGATTCCGGTGAGGACGTCAAGGCCGGACTCCTTCACGTCGAACCGGGCTCTGCGGTGTTGATCGATGAAGTGCAAACCGTGTTTCGCTCGAAAGATAAGACGGACCCGGCGCTCTTGCGGTGGCTCGAAACCCATCGGCACAAGGGCATCGACCTGGTGCTGATGTGTCAACAGTACGGGCAAGTCACCCTTGGGGTGAATCGGTTAGTGGAGGCGACCACCAAGTTTCGCCGGCTGGATCGGTTTGGGCTGACAAATCGTTATCAGGCCTCGGTGAGGGGCAACCCTGAAGAACTGGAAGTCATCCGGATGTTCACGGGGAAGTACGAGCCCAAGCTCTACGCCTATTATTCGAGCTACTCCTCGGCCACGGTGCGGGAAACGGCGCGAGGAGGGTCGATATTGAACAGTCCGACGGTGCTCATCGGGGGGCTGGGGTTGGTCGTGGCGATCGGGTGGTTTGCGTTTGGGGGCTGGCTCTCCGGGGCGAAGCCGGCACCAGCAGCTACCGTGTCGAAGCTCGCGCCGCCTCCTCCGCTCCCTGCTATGCCACCACCGGCTCAGCCTGTGATAGGTGCGCTACCGATCGCCAGTGCTCCGGTGCGGCCCGTGCGTATTCAGGGCGGGCTCACAACCCTCCAGGGTGGTCAAGTGGTGTGGTTGTGGGTCTCTGAAGACGGACAGCTCATGACGGAAGATGAGATCGCGGGGGAATCAGGTGGGACGGTCTCCTCGCGCATGGTGCGCGGGGTACGGGTGTTAACGGGCACGGGGGTGATCTATGGGGGCACGAGAGCAGACACCACAGAAGCCACACACCTTCTTGAACGAGTGGCAGCGGAACGGGCTGCTCAACCGGATCCCGCCGTCTCGGCACCGAATGTGGGGCCTTCGGCTCCTGCGTCGTCTGGTCGTCCGACGACTCCAGAGCCTCCTCCGTATGTGCCCCAGTATCCCGGGATTCTGGCGACGCCACCGGGGTTACTTTAGGGAATGACCATGGATCAAGCCGCCATCGATGCGATCGTGTACTGGGCGGGGGCGTGTTTCCTGGGAGGCTTTACGGTCGGTGTGATCGTGAAGTTGTTGCTCGGGAGTATGAAGTGAGAGGGGGTGAGGACAGATGTGGAAGAAAGTAAGTGTGGCCGTGCTCGGGCTCGCGCTGATGGCTCAAGAAGCCATGGCGCAGGTGTTCCCCGTGGATGCCGCGACGACTACGACGATCACCAGCGTGAAAGGTGACATCGTGGCGTGGGGCGTGGTGTTTATCGGGGTCGCGCTGACGATTTTCGCGTACAAGCGTGTCAAGTCGTTGGTGCATTAATCCGGGAGAGGGGGCGGTGGCCTGTGCACGGGCTGCCGTCTTTTCTGGGAGGAGGGATGGTCGATGGTGCTCGCGACAGTGGCGACGGACTTACATCAATTAGGCAACGCGCTTGCGGCGGATCTCATTGGATGGGGGGCCGCGGTGATTGGGATCGCGCTGACAGCGTCGGCGGTGATCTGGGTGCTCCGGTTGATCCGGGCCTAAGGCCTCACGCGCCAGGCCAACCCTGATCGGCGAAGCTATAGCAACCCTCGTCGGTGAGGATGAGATGGTCCAGTAGGACGATACCGAGCAGATCGGCACCCTGCCGGAGTCGGCTGGTGAGCACGCGATCCTCTGGGCTGGGGATGGGATCGCCGGAGGGGTGATTGTGCGCACAAATCCATCCGCACGCGTTCATCAGGATCAGCGGTTTGAACACCTCGCGCGGATGCACGATGGCCAAGGTCAGAGAACCGATTGAGACGATGTTGACCCCGATGATGCCATGCTTCGCATCCAGTCCACAGACCAAGAATTGCTCGCGGTCTAGTCCAGCAAAGCACGGTCTGAGGACGGTGGCGGCGATGACCGAGCTATTCAGCGGCGACGAAGGCGGTACGGCCCGGTTCTCGCGGACGAGCGTGACGCGATATTGGGGAACCGCATAGGGGTTGCTCGGCTTCGGTGGCCGATTGAGATTCAGAATGCCCTGTGAGCTGTGAACGGCCATATCCGCCTCCTTCTTCATCAAGATGTT
>JAYTTD010000115.1:0-5072 GCA_043745235.1 Nitrospira sp.
GGAGTCCAAGGTCCGGGTGTTGATCGAATCAGGCGACCATAAGGATAAATGGGGCACCGTCGGCGTGTCTGAGAACATCATGGAAGCGAGCTGGCAAGCATTGGCGGACAGCATCGAATACAAGTTGCTTGCCAAAGACGAATGAGTGGGACCTCCGATCCAGCATCTTTCTTCTTGACAGGCCGTATAACCTCACGTAACTTATAGCGAAACTGCCAATCGTTCATAGTCAGTTTACGGACGATCGTTCGAGAAGTTTGTGCGGATGTCGGAGGGGAAAGCATGAGGAAGGCAGATATCGCGAACGAAATCTACAAGCAGGTCGGTATTTCGAAAAACGAAGCCGCAGATATCGTCGAACTCGTGTTGAATATGTTGAAAGCGGTGTTGCATAAGGGCGAGTCGGTCAAGATTGCTGGATTCGGAAACTTTGTGGTGCGCAGTAAAGGTGCACGCAAGGGCCGAAACCCTCGGACCGGCGAAGAAATAGGAATCACGCCTCGTCGTGTGGTGACCTTTCGTCCCAGTCAAGTGTTTAAGAAGTACGTCAATTCATAGCCGCGTTCACTCACCTTAACTCATCCCACCACGAGGACCGGTCATGGGGAACGAGCCCAGGCTGGGCAGCAAGGTCTTTTATAAGATCGGCGAAGTCAGCCAGATCGCCGAGCTACCGGCGTACGTGCTGCGATTCTGGGAATCAGAGTTCCCGTTTCTTAAGCCCAAGAAAAGTCGTGGGAACCAGCGGCTCTACGTCAGGCGAGAAGTCGAAACGGTGTTGGAGATCAAGCGGATGCTCTATGAGGAAGGGCACACACTCGCAGGCGTCAAACGATATTGGGCCAGGCGAGGACGGGTGGCAAGCCAACGGGTGCGTCCCAAAGAACTCGCGCAGAAACTGCGAGGGAATCTCCAGGCGATTCTCAAAATTTTGGAGTCGCATTCTGGCTGACGAGGATCTCGCCTCGTCTCTTTCAAGCCGGTTGCATTCCAGCCGACTCCAAGGAGACAATGCAAGAAGAAGGTAAAATTGAATAGAGCGTGTCGGGGCGTGGCGCAGCCCGGTAGCGTACTCGCTTGGGGTGCGAGTGGTCGGCCGTTCAAATCGGCTCGCCCCGACCAAATATCGTGAAGGCCAAGGGAGCAGGTGTAACGGGAGATGTCGGACAGATCTCCCGGGTCACCGCCTGAGCCAAGATCGACCGAAAAAGCTGCCGAGAGCAGCTTTTTTTTTCTGATGGATCCATGCGTATTCTGGTCACCAACGATGATGGAATTCACTCGCCTGGATTGACGGCGCTTACCAAGGCCTTGTCGAGAGTGGGTGAGGTGTGGGTGATCGCGCCGGATCGTGAGCGGACTGCGGTGGCGCATGCCGTGACGCTTCATAAACCACTGCGAGTACAGCAGCTTGGGCCACGGATCTACGCCGTGAACGGAACGCCGGTCGATTGTGTGAACTTGGCAGTACTGAAAGTTATGCCGGCACCCCCCGATCTCCTTGTGTCAGGGATTAATAAAGGTGTGAATCTTGGCGACGACGTGTTGTATTCCGGGACGGTCTCGGCAGCGATGGAAGGGACGATCCTCGGTGTCCCCTCTCTGGCTGTATCACAGGAGGGGCAGGAACATTTTTATTTCGATGCTGGGGCGCGGTATGCCGTTCGTATCGCTCGCTTGATTCTGAAAGATGGTTTGCCGGACGAAACGCTTCTGAATCTCAATATCCCGAATCGGCCGTTCGGGTCGATCACCGGAGTTCGAGTCACCTGTCTCAGTCGAAGGCGCTTCGACAATCCGATCATTGAAAAGGTCGATCCGCACGGTCGGACCTACTATTGGATTGCCGGGACTCGTGTGTCCTGGAGCCGAAGCAAGGATGCCGACCATGAGGCGCTTGAGCAAGGGGCGGTATCGCTCACCCCCATTCACCTCGATACGACGAATCATGAGGTGTTGGATCGATTCCGGAAGTGGGAAACGATGCGCCGACCACATGCGCGTCAAGTGGTCGCATCGGCGAAGTTGAAGGGCAAGCACAGGAGCTAGGGCGCGGTGGGAAATCTGATCGAAGCGATCATTACAGAGATCAGTCGGTTTATCGTGTCGATGATCTCCACGTTCGGCTACACCGGCATTTTCCTCACCATGGCTATTGAGAGCGCCTGTATTCCGTTGCCCAGCGAAATCATCATGCCCTTTGCCGGGTATCTCGTGACGTCGGGACAATTTACGATGCTTGGCGTGACATTGGCCGGCGCCATTGGGAACGTCGCGGGGTCGATTGTGGCCTACTACGTCGGTGTGTGGGGTGGTCGGCCTTTTGCCGAGCGATACGGGCCCTATCTGTTGGTGTCACGAAAAGACATCGAGAGGGCGGATCAATGGTTTGCCAAGTATGGCGAGGCAGCCGTATTTTTCGGCCGGATGCTTCCGGTCGTCCGGACCTTCATCTCGTTGCCAGCCGGCATCGCTCGCATGAACATCTATCGGTTCACTCTCCTCACTTTTCTCGGTGCGCTGCCCTGGTGTTATCTTTTGGCCTATATCGGTGTGAAAATGGGAGAACAGTGGGAGCATCTGAGAGATTATTTCCATCAGTTCGACATCGTGATCGGTATTTGCTTGGCGCTCGCCGTGGGGTATTTTCTCTGGTCCCATTGGCCGAGGCGCCGCGTCACTCCGGAGTTATAACCCACCCATGCTCTCGATCTACAATACGCTCACAGGGAAAAAGGAGACGTTCCACTCGCTCCAGCTGAAGACCGTTCGGATGTATGTCTGTGGCGTGACCGTCTACGACTATTGCCATATCGGTCATGCGCGCAGCGCGCTCGTGTTCGATGTGATCAGGCGGTACCTTGAATTCAGCGGCTACCAGGTTGAATTCGTCAAGAACTTCACCGACGTGGATGACAAGATCATCAAACGGGCGAACGAGCAGGGTGTCTCCTGTGAGACGATTACGACCACGTTCATCGATGCCTACTATGCCGACATGGGCAAGCTCGGGATTAAACGGGCGACGAAGGAGCCCAAGGCCACGGAGCACATGGCGGAGATTGTCGCGATGACTGAAACGTTGATCAAGAAGGGATTGGCCTATCACGTCGATGGCGACGTCTACTTCCAGGTTGAGAAGTATCCGGCGTACGGCCGTCTCTCCAAGCGCAAGCTTGAGGATCTCCAAGCTGGGGCACGCGTGGACGTCGATGAGCGCAAGCGATCCCCGATGGATTTCGCTCTCTGGAAGAGCAGCAAGCCTGGCGAGCCGTCATGGGAGAGTCCTTGGGGGGCTGGGCGTCCCGGCTGGCACATCGAATGTTCTGCCATGTCTATCAAGCATCTGGGTGAGACGTTCGATATTCATGGCGGCGGGATGGACCTGATCTTTCCGCACCATGAAAACGAGATTGCGCAATCCTGCGGCGCCACCGGGAAAGAATTCGCGCGTTACTGGATACATAACGGCTTCGTGCAGATCAACCAGGAGAAGATGTCAAAGTCCTTGGGGAATTTCTTCACGATCCGGGAGATCTTCGAGAAATCGGTATGGTCGGAAGAGGTAACGGGCGAGGTGCTGCGCTACTTCCTCCTTGCGACGCAGTATCGTGGCCCGCTCGATTTCTCCGATTACGCCATGAAGGAAGCCAAGCAGGCTTTGGACGGATTCTACGATCTATTCCAGCGTCTGAGGGAGACTGGGGATCGCGTTACTAGTGAGACGGAGTTGGCTCCTGCGATCGATCGTGCACAGGAGGACTTTCGGCAGGCGATGGACGACGATTTCAATACGCCTGTGGCGATTGCAGAACTACAGAAGCTCCGCAGTGATGTGAACAAGATTCTGGGGCAGGGCCTCTCGACCGAGGAACGACGGCGAGCTGGCGAGGCCTTCCGGTCGCTCGGGGGCGTACTCGGGTTGTTTCAATTGGACACTTGGCGGTTCAACCCAGTTAGCATTCAAGTATTCGATGTTATCCCTGTTCAAGATGAAGCGCGTGCTGGCGTCAAAGTAAGTCTTTCCGACACCAATATTGACACGAAACTCGAGGAACGCAATGAAGCCAGAAAACAGAAAGACTTCAAGAAGGCCGACGAGATTCGTCAGTCCCTCGCATCCCACGGCATTACCATCGAGGACAAGCCCGATGGCACCAGCCGATGGAAGCGATAGTCCGCCGGAACTGATTTATGGGCTGCATGCTGTGCGTGAAGCCTTGCGGGCCGGCACGCGTCCGCTGCAGCGGCTGCTCGTGCTGCGGACTGATCGGCAATTTTCCGATCTTGTGCAGCTGGCGAAGGCGCAGCGAGTCCCTGTTCACATTGAACCTCCGCCTGCCTTCGATCGATTGGTGCCGGGTGGAAGGCACCAGGGGGTCATCGCATTCATCGCTGCGAAATCCTACGACACGACGGAACAGATTCTCGAGCGAGCGAAGACACGAGACGAGAAGCCCTTTCTCGTGCTCCTTGATGGAGTTGAAGATCCGCACAACTTAGGGGCGGTCTTGCGGACAGCCGAAGCGGCAGGTGTCCATGGGGTGTTCATCCCGGAACGCCGTGCAGTCGGCTTGACATCGGTGGTGGCGAAAGTATCGGCTGGGGCGCTCGATCATATCTCCGTCGGGCGCGTGGGTAATCTGATTCGACTGATTCAGGACCTCAAGGAGGCTGGCCTGTGGATCTATGGCGTGGACCCACAGGCAGAGAAGCTCCATACCGACATCGACATGACCGGGCCGATCGCGATGGTGCTTGGAGGAGA
Source organism: Nitrospira sp. (assembly GCA_043745235.1). Classification (GTDB taxonomy): domain Bacteria; phylum Nitrospirota; class Nitrospiria; order Nitrospirales; family Nitrospiraceae; genus Palsa-1315. Next base: position 4,769 of record JAYTTD010000115.1, read on the forward strand.
AGGGGAAGGCATTCGTCCAGGTGTGTTGGGTGAGTGCGATGACCGCATCAGGATTCCGATGCAGGGCCGTGTAGAGTCGCTGAATGTCTCAGCTGCAGCAGCCGTCATGCTGTTCGAAGTGGTCCGCCAGCGTCACAGGGGCGTCGTGCCGTCGGCGAAGCCTACCGAATCTTGATCGTCCCGTCTTGGATCGCGGTTTTGAGCAGCTGAGCGGTGTTCGACACGCGCATCTTTTTCATCATGTTGGCCCGATGCGCCTCGACGGTCTTGACGCTGATCTTGAGTCGTTGACCGATTTCCTTGT
>JAYTTD010000116.1:0-19219 GCA_043745235.1 Nitrospira sp.
CTTCGGGAGACAATAGAATAGGGGCTGCGGTTCTCATGCCCCTCAGGTTTAGGTGATATCGCATATATAAGTCAAGTTATTTGAGACTCACTACACTAGAGTCACCATCCCTTCCACCAGGATCAATCCAGTATCAAGACGCCGACGAACCAACCCTGTCCTACGGGTCGCTGATCTCTTCCCAATAGCCGGTTATTTGGCGTTCGTCGTCCTTCTTGTCGAGGGCGTAGCCTCGCTCTATCAGGATCTATATGACCGCCATTTTCATCTGATCAGCTTGGGTAGAGAGCGTCACATCGCTCACATCCGGCTCATGGGAGATGGGAGGCCCGGCGCATGCGGATGCTTAGAAAACAAGCATGGCGAGGTTGAGGACGTGAAGAATGCGGATCACTTGACGTTACTGGCCTTCAATCGATAGACGAGATGGGTGTCAGTCTGCGAGACGCCGTCGATCTCATGAATCCGGCTCAGCACCAATTGTGTCAATGCATCCTGGTCAGACACTTCGACCACGACAATAATATCCGGCTTGCCCCAGCAGGGATCGATGGTCTTGATCTGCTTGATTCCTGACAGAGCCCGAACCACATCGCTCGTGCGTCCCGGCAGTACATTGATAAGTACATAGGCCCGATCTGACATGATTCTCCCGCCATCGACTGGGGCGTGAATCGTACAAGGCACCGCAGAAATAGCGGATTCGTGGCCAACGTAGCGGATGCCTGTCGCCGGTGTCAATGCGGGAGGAGCTACAGACGATGTGGGGAGCGTAGCGACTGCAGGCTTAGACTTCTTCATTCATCACCTCATTTCGGGGCAACCAGTACATCGATAACAAACGATTTGCTCACGCTCGTGAGACTCGCTTCGAGACTTCGAGGGTTTCCGATACGACCCTCAGGGTCGTACATAAAGCACAAGAGCGTGGTGCAGCGACCGTGGGATCGATATCGTTCTGCGTCAATCTGAAGTTGGTCGCTGAGGTCTTTGGCGTTGAGACCAGGGCGTGTTTTCTTGACGATCACCGCAAGCCGACTGTCGTTCAGCAAGAGTGTCGTGCGCGGGGCTCCGCTTGAATAACTCGGCGTCCATTCATCCGTGTCGATATTGTCAAATTGGATCCGTAGGAGTGCATGCAGCAGATCTTGCACATCGAACTCGTCTTCCACATTTAACGTGGCTCGATATTCCCCACGGAGTCGCAACTGCCGAGCGACGGAGTGGAAGCGACCACAGAGTGTCTTCACCAGTTCGACAGGGTCTGATCCGGCCTGGGGAAGCTGCGGTGTGGGCTCCTGGTGCGAAGAGGACCCGATTGGCATTGGGGAACGCGGCTGCAACTGCGGAGGGATGGAAAGTGGTTCCTGCATCTGCTGCTCTGGCCTGGCGGAGGCAATTGTATGCATAATGGGCTCCGGTTCACGTTGTAGTGGCTGTGGTGGTCTGCTGTCATGTAACGAAGCCGCCTGCGCGGGTTGCGGAGTGTGCGGCAGTCGATGCAGGGATGCCGGAACGAGCTGAGCCACCGGCTGCGCTAGGATATGCGCCATCGCTGGCGCGGTCTGGGCTGGTGGAATCGGCGATGGTTCGGGCAGAGATCTGGATGGCCTCAGAGGCTCTGGCTCTCCCGAAGAGGCTGAAGGTGCCACGAGGGGCGGAGGTGGAGTCGGCACTGCCGTGGCTGGGGACAGATCGAGATTTGTGGTCATGGCGACGGACATGATCATTGGTGGTGGCGTAATCGGTGCGGTTTGCATCATGGTCATCTGGACCGTCGGGATCGATGCCGGGACGATGGTCATCTGTGGGCGTGTGGGTATCGGTGGCGCCTGGAGCATTGGCGGGGCTTGTACAAGAAGCGGTCCTCCTTGTAGATCACGTTTCTTCTGCTCAAGCGAGGCAATAAGGGTCTTGATGAGTGCGATGCTCTGCTGCGTCTCCTCAGGGCTGTCCATAAGAAGTTTCGTGTGCCGATGCTCTTGGAATTCCGGGGACTTTTCGCCAAATGTGCGGCGAACGCACTCACGGAATTGCAACTCCGTTCTGGCCCTGCCCGCGTCGAGATAGGGAAAGCCTTCTCGTCCAAGGTCTTCCACCTGTGCGAGGAATTCCTGAAGGTTTCCGACACTACGGGTGAGCTCTTCAATCGTGGCAGCTTTGGACCGAGAGCGAGACGGTTCTGATGTTTTTGCTCGTGCCATGGAGTGTGGAGAAAGTCTAGCCCAGCCTCCACAACGTGGCAAGAAAACATGGGAAAGCGAGCAGCGCCCGCGGACATCTATGGTGGGAAAGATGCGGATCTCCGGTTAGAGCCGGTCGTCAAAGAAGTCACTAGGGCGTTGTGGCAGCTGTTTCACGATCTTCGCCGATCAGCGGTTAGAAACATGGTGCGGGCGGGTATTCCTGAACGGGTGGCGATGGAAATCTGTGGTCACAAAACTCGATCAGTGTTCGATCGATACGACATAGTGAGCGAACGAGATCTTTTAGTCGCAGCAGTGTATCTAGAGCAACAGGAAGGGGGCGTTACGAAGTCAACAGACCAGATATCATTGGAAGCACTCTTTGGACCAACTCCACCACTTCGGCGCTAACCTGACTCACTTCCACGACACGATCCCAAATCACTTTAATTGTGCTCCGGCTTCGTTCTTGTTTTGGCAATTTGATTTGTTGTAACAGGCCCTTTAGTAGATCGAAAAGTTCGGCCCGCTCAGCTTTTTGGCGCTTCCGGGTTCTCCGTGGGTAGGCTGAAAGGATAGTATGGTCGTCCAGGGAGGGACCGACCATGCAAGATACCGCGCTGTATCAGTACCTGCTGGGATTGCAGTCGCCGTGGGCTGTGAGCCGCGTAACCCTCGACATCAAGGGGCAGCGCGTGGACGTGTGGGCCGCGCATCCGGAAGACGCGGCGTGGGCGTGTCCGCACTGCACCAAGACGCTGCCGCTGTACGATCACGCCGAGGAGCGGACCTGGCGACATCTCGACAGCTGCCAGTTCCAGACCCACCTCCACGCGCGCATCCCACGGGTGGAATGTGGTGAACACGGTGTGGTCCAGATCACAGTGCCGTGGGCGGAGCCACGGTCGCGGTTCACGTTGCTGTTTGAGCGCCTGGCCATCGACGTGCTGCGCCAATGTGACGTGAGCGGCACGACGCGAATCTTGCGGATCAGCTGGGATGAAGCGTGGGGACTGATGGAGCGAGCGGTCACGCGGGGGCGCCAGCGCAAGGCGTGCACGGTGGTGCGTCGGATTGGCGTTGATGAGACGGCGGCGGCCAAAGGCCATCGCTACCTGACGGTGGTTTGCGACGTGGACGAGGGGACGGTGGAGCACCTCGCCGAAGACCGCAAACAGGAAAGCCTGGAGGGCTACTACGCGGGGCTGACGCAGGACCAACTCGACGGCATCGAGGCGGTGGCTATGGACATGTGGGAGCCCTACATCCAGGCAACGCTGGCGAAGGTGCCTGAGGCGGCGGAGAAGATCGTCTTCGATCGCTTTCACGTCATGGGTCATGTCGGCAAGGCAGTCGACACGGTGCGCAAGCAGGAGCACCGAGACTTGATGGCATCAGGCGACGTGACGCTCAAGGGTAGCAAGTATTTGTGGCTGTACAGCCGGGAGAACGTGCCAGATCGGCGGCGCGATGAGTTCAATGCCTTGATACGCCAGGAACTGAAAGTCGGCCGGGCGTGGGCCATCAAGGAGGCGCTGCGCCGTCTGTGGCACTATGTCTACCCGGCGTCAGGTTGGAAGTTCTGGAAGCGGTGGTATTTCTGGGCGACACACAGCCGGCTGGAGCCGATTCGCAAGGCGGCGGAGACAGTCCGCCGACACATCGATAACATCCTGACCTACTACCAGCATCCGATTACCAACGCGATGAGCGAGGGCCTCAACAGCCAGATTCAGAAGATCAAGAGCATGGCCTGTGGCTTCCGCAACATCAAGCACTTCAAGACCGCGATCTACTTCCACTGTGGCGGACTTGATCTGTACCCATGCTAAACCCGGAAGCGCCATCTTTTTTATTATCATCCATTCTCCCAATTACTTCGATCAAACCCTGAACTGCCCGCCCTAGCTCAGCTTCCGTACCGCCCTGTTTGACAATCTCGGTAACGGTGGCTGTAAGCTCCGACTGATTTACAGACCCGAGCACAAGATTCCCGATCTGGTTCGCAGTAATCTGAATCGGGCTCATCATGTCTTCCATTTTCAGATCCTTCAGTCGGACTTTTCTGTGCAGATGTTCTAATAGACGGGGGAGCTTTTCATCGCACACCGGCAAAATCCAATTCCGGAAACTATTGCCACTAAACTCACTAAGGGCGCAACCCCTAGCCTCATTGGTGACATTATTGAAAGCCTCACAAACTACGTCGGAAATTTCGTGTTCAGAAACCAAACAGACAGTGGATAGGTTCCCGAGTACCATCTCCGTGAAATCTTCTAAAACCGCTGAAGCGCTTTCAATGTAGGCGTCAGTCATTGCCGTTGCTGCTGTCGAACCTGGGAATGTTCCGCGCGCATTGAAATCTGATTTGATCTCACGCACTCTCTCGCGCGGAGGAAACTTGTGCTTATGCTTTGAATTATCCAGGATATCGAGCAGCTTCTGGTTCATGGAGATCAATTCGATCACAATTTCGAGCACAGTCTGCCGAGCTAAGCGGTTTGCAACTATCTAACTAATTAAAAATTGGTGCCCCCGATACGAATTGAACGTACGACAAACGGTTTAGGAAACCGCTGCTCTATCCAACTGAGCTACGGGGGCATGACGTGAATTTAGCGCACTTACGGGAGGATTGAAAGGAGAGATTACGGGTCTTGTGCCCGGAGAACTTCATCACTAGAGTCTTCGGAATCCCTGTAACCTCTGCGGCGGGCTTTCCTAGGGCGAGGGTTTACTCCTGGGCGATGCCGCCCCCTCAATATCACGCCACTCCTTCCCACTCACCTCTGCCCATATTTCATGAACGATCCGTTGCTCGAAGCTAAACCATGCCGGCTTGTCGCGCAGCTCCTTGAGGTATTTGATGTCGGCATCAGTCAAGGTCTTTGGGCGTGGTGTAATCGTGAGCACTTCGCTGATCGCATCACGTTCTCTTAGCGAAGGCCTCACACGTTGTGAGCCCTGAAGTGGCTGTCCTTGTCGTGCTGACTGGCTCGTCTGCGCCGTCTGCATTTGGATGTACCCAATATCTTCAGCACTCGAAATTGCATTTGTTGATATCAAATACATCGTCGTCACCAAGAAAATGAGCCCTAAAACTCTGGACGGATTCATCTGTCCTACCCCTCTTCCAACAGTGAGCGAGAACCTCACTGCGTCCTTCCCTTCATCAATCGCTACCCCATCCCACTGACCCCGCTCAACAGCGTATGGGAGTTGAGTGGTCAGCGGCAACTCTACTTTGACCAGGCGATAGAACATAGCTAGGCGTAGGCTTCTGTCGGTTGAATTCAGAGTGAAGGGAAAACAAGGCTTGAAGATTTTATCAGCATTCTACTGGGGTTGGGAAGGTCGGAACTCGCATACTTTGAAACGCGAGATTAGCCATGCCATTGAACGTCTTGTTTGGCGTTCGACTTGCTGGCAGAGTCGTCGTAAGAGAGCGGAGCCGCCGCGAGCACCGCATGAACTAGCTGTATTATGGTCTCAACGGAAAATGGTTTCTGGAGAAACGGTACATGATCCGTGCCGATTCGATATGCTTTACGCTCTGGTTCCGACAGGCTCGACATAAGGATTACGCGGAACGTCTTCTTTATGGCCAGAGTGCGTTGAATCACTTCATTGCCATGGATTCGTGGATACGGATTTTCGACGGAGGTCATTTGAAAGCCAGGCGGAGGCAGCATCAGATCGGTCAGCAGCAGATCGATCGGCTCCTGGTGGGTGGCCAAGATCTTCAAAGATTCTGAACTGCCTTCCGCTTCGAGGACTGTAAACCCTTCCGCACGGAGCGTCTTGACACAGATCAACCGCATTGACGGATCGTCGTCAACGACCAAAATTGTTTTTCCAAGGGATGGGTGCATCGGTGGCTGTGTGTCCATGAAGACCTCTGGACTCGGACAGATACTGGACCGGCTGGGCCAATCGTCGTGTCCATGTGTAGACAATGCTCTACCTCTGTATCGGTCTGATTTTCAGAAACTAAAATGAAGAGACTCAGTGGAAAAGACGGCATCTGGTGCCGCCTGTAGAATAGATTAGTGGGACCGTTACCTGTTCTTCAGTTTCTCGGTTCTGAATAATGTTGCGCGCGAGAACTGATCACAGCGGTCGCGTGAGATGAGGGGGCAAAATCGACGGCTCTGTCTAGGGCATTTTCTCCGTTTTCACAGCCAAGAGATCGTTCTTCGTAGGAATCTGCGTGAGCAAGTCGGCGCGAATCTGGAATATGCCTGAGATCCGTTGCCCCATGGCGTAGGCCAGTCCGTCGGCATGACTCCCAATCGAGAGTTTCCCTGCGATCTTCCCGTCTCTTCCCGTGGCGATGAACTCGGCAGCTGGCGTCACGAGGCCGTAGGGCGCTAATGCCCCGGCTTGCTTGATCACGCGTTCCTCGGCTGGGACATTGGCGACACGGCTGACAAACAAGTCGGTGGCCTGTTGGTCCAATTTCTCAGTCGGCTGATCTTCGAGCACCCATTCGTTCTGCTGGTTGATCAGGGCATATTGTCCGGTCGGCGTCTTGATGGAGAGGATGGCGATGTCGGTGAAATCGATGCCGAGCAGCCGCTTGTCTTGAAACGTAAATAATTCCTTGGTCAGGTCTCTGATCACTGTGGAAGGGATGCGATAGAGCGGACCTTCGAGGCTCGTCTCCGCGATGGCTGCGCCGCCGGCCTCATCCGGTTGGTACAGTTTGACTGTCTGATCGCCATCGGCCATATGGATCGCAACTTTCACTTTCGGCACGGTCAGTGTTCTGGCCAGAGCGTCGCGTTCGGGCCCCGGGTCGACGATGCCTAGCGCTTTGAGGTCCTCGAGCCTGAAGAGAAGGGCTCGCACCTCTATTTGATCGGCTTCGGCTTCGATCGGGTAACGAATCTTCCATTTACTTTTTGGTTTTTCCTGTCCCTGATAGAGCACAATTTCTGTGGTCGGATAGGTGAGGCGGATCCGTTCGACGTCGCCTTGTGACATATGCAAGATGTCTTTACGTCGAAAGGTCATCAAGGTCTTGTTCACAAAGTCTTTCGGGGCCAGATTGGTGAGCAAGACCTTGCGGTCCGATTCACGAAGGACATAGAGCGTGGAGGAGAGGGGGCCGCTATCCCCGATGGAGAAGGTCTCCCGTGCGGCGCCGGCTACGACGCTGACAGTGGTCACCGGATTGTCGAGTCCAAAGGGAGTCAGATTGGTCGGGTGGTCTTCAACGACGCGAGTCACAGTGCCTGTGACCAAGGCCCGGATCAGATTCTGTACTTCCCGCTGATCGGCTTCGGTGCTGAGAGGCGCGGTCAACACCCAGCCCTGCTTCGGAGTTCGAGCGAAGATGAGTTCGTACCGGTCGGTCTTGATGGTGAGCCCGGAGAGGGTGTCCTGGTCGAAGAGCAGCACTTTCTTGTCTACGATGTCTTGTCGCTCGTGTGACTCTTTTTGTGGAAGTTCGACAACATAGAGGTACAGGCCGAGTCCGGCCAGTACAAGCACCATGACGAGTGTGGGCCAGTAACGCATCGATTTACAATCGTCGGCGTCGACGCCAAACCATGATGCCGGACAAGAACATGATGGCCGGCAGGAGGATGACTTGCAGATAGAGCAGTGCTCGTTCCTGTAAGGGGTTGGGGGTAAATGGTCGAAGCGCGGAATCTTTCGGAACGATCGCCATCATGTTCCGCTCTTCAGCCAACCAGGCGGCCGTGTGGAGGAAAAAGTCGCTGTTGCCGGGAAAGTTCACGAAGGCATTCGTCGCAAACGTGGAATTACCGATGACCACGATCGCCGGTCGAGGCTTGCCTTCTTCCGGTGCGATCTTCGGCGTGAGGGCCGCGGCCATCGACAGAGGGCCTTTGATATCGTCTTTTTCGTCGAGGTTCACCACGCGACCCTTCATGTCGGTTTCTGCCCAGCTGTTCGGCGACGTCCTGGCGAGCGGCACATAGTCCCATGCGTGGCCGACCTGTTCATCGAAGGTAATATGTCGCGCGAGGGGAAACATCACAGCGGCGGAAAGGTCCTGCGTAATTTCATGTTCTGTGAACGTGCGGACAAGCAAGGACGTCAGATCGCCTTGGGCTAATCGATCTTGCAAATCGACCAGGGCTCCAGGACCCACGCCCAGGCCCCACTGCTTGAGCAAGGGATTCAGGTCGGCCTGCGTATCCGGGTCGATGAGCAGCAGGAGATGGCCGCCCTTCTCTACATAGCGATGAATCCGCTCTTGTTCCTCGGTGGTCACCGGGCGGCGTGGCCCAGCCACAACGAGGATGGCGGTGTGATCCGGCACGGCTGCCTCTTTGAGTAAGCTGAGGGTGCCGACGTCGTAGCCCTGCTTGATCAAAATTTCTCTGGCGGCAGACAGTCCGGTTCGCTCCCGATCGTCGAGACTGGGTTCCCCGTGCCCTTCGAGAAACAGCACCCGCTTCTTGCTGTCTTGAGACACGCGAATCAGCGCCCCGGTGAGTTCCACTTCCGAGGGAACGGTGACCCGAACGGTGTGGCCGGCGCTTTCGAAAATGGCCGTATCGGTTCTGGTCACGCCGTAGTTTTGGGCGATTTTTGGCTGCCGTTCTGGGTCGACGAACTCCACGGAAATTTTCGGGTTTGCTTGCCGATAACTATCGAGCCGCTCTTTGAAGGCTTGATAGCCGGGGTCTTTTTCTCTGGTGAAGACGGTGACGAGCACCTCGCGCGGGAGACTCCGCAGCACGCGATGCGTTTGCGGGGCAAGGGAGAAGTTCTGGTTTTCGGATAGATCCCAACGAATGGAGTGGCGGGCGACGAGAAAGTTGACGATGGCGAGAATGCCGACGAAGAGAAGAATCATCAGCAGGCTGTTCGCACCCATGCGCGTAGAGCGACGGGCGGAGAAGGCTTTCAGGCGGATAAAATGGATGACAACAAAGAGGATAAGGCAGAGGAGCGCCGATCCTTCCATGAGGGCGGCCAGCCAGAGTTTCTCCGGAGCGAGGCTATAGCCGATTGCTCCGGCCACCGCCAGAGCTACTCCGATCATGCCAAGGGGAATCGCCTTGAGATTCATTTCCACCGCGCCGAGTCCACCACCCGGTGAGACAAAAAGAGCATCAGGATCAACGCGCTGAAAAAATAGACGAGGTCTTTCGTATCGATCAGCCCACGCACCAAGTGGTCGTAGTGCTCCATGAACGAGAGGTACGAGACGATCTGCCCGATGGCCGTATCCCCGAGCAGCGTCCCCAAGCCAGCGAGGAGCCACAGGACCAGTAACAGACCAATGCTGACAAAGGCTGCGACAATCTGGTTTTCGGTCAGTGCTGAGGCCAGCACGCCGACAGAGAGGAAGAGCGCGCCAAGTAAGACAAGTCCAAGGTAGCCGGTCAGCACAGGATACCAATCGAAATCACAGAATAGGGCGAGTATGAGCGGCACAAAACTCGTCAGCCCGATCAAGCCCAGAAATACGAGAAATACGCTCATGAACTTGCCGACCACGATTTCGTTGATGCCGATCGGAGAGGTCAGCAAAAATTCAAACGTGCGGAGTTTTCGCTCTTCCGCGAATAACCGCATTGTCAAGATCGGCAGGATAATTAGGAGGATAAATCGTACGCTGGCAAACAGATTCCGGAAGACCAAATCGTTTAGATTGAGTTGGGCGCTTCCCTGCATCTGCGTCAACTGAATCGCTTGGGCTCCGGCAAAGACCACATAGAGATAGGCGAGCAGTCCCACGATCAGAAGAAACACAGATCCCACGGCATAGACCACGGGCGAGACGAAGTACGAACGCAGCTCTTTTGCGATGATGGCTTGGACTGGTGTCATGCTGGCTGGGCTGCCGGTTCTGCTGAGGCGACCACTGCATCCGACGCAAGGCCTTCCTCATCTCTGGTCAATTGGAGGAACACGTCCTCCAACGTCATCGAAATGGCTTTCAGTTCAAGCAACCCCCATCCACTGCCGACCGCCAGGCGAGCCACTTCTTCCCGCACGTCACGACCAAGTTCGCATTCCAGAAGAAAGGTACCAGAGTCGCCGCTTGTGAAGACGTTCTGAACCCCCTGCACCGCCTTCAAGCGACTGCCCGTGTCTGCGGCGGGAGACTTGAGGGTGAGCGAAATCTTTTCGGACTGGCGCAGGCGCGCCGAGAGTTGTTCGGGCGTGTCTTCAGCCACGATGCGCCCGCCGCTGATGATCACCACACGCTGGCACACGGCGGTTGCTTCGGGAAGAATGTGGGTACTCAGGATGACAGAATGGGATCCAGCTAGGTTCTTGATCAATTCTCGGATCTCGATAATCTGTTTGGGATCGAGGCCGACAGTCGGTTCATCCAGGATTAAGATCGGGGGATCGTGCAACAACGCTTGGGCCAGGCCCACGCGTTGGCGATATCCGCGCGATAGGTTCCCGATAAGCCGGTATTGCACTGTGCCAAGACCGAGCCGCTCGATTTCACGCTGCATGGACGCGGTGAGTATTTTCCCACTCAGCCCGCGGAGGCGGCCTACGAACCGAAGATACTCTGTGACCGTCAATTCCTGGTAGACCGGCGGAGTCTCCGGCAAGTAGCCAATCCGGCGTTTCACCTCCATCGGCTGGTCCGCACAATCGAATCCTGCCACCCGTGCAGTGCCTTCGGTAGCTGGCATAAAGCAGGTCAGGATGCGCATAGTGGTGGTTTTACCAGCCCCATTCGGGCCCAAAAACGCCAACACCTCGCCTTTGGCGACAGAGAAACTCACGCGATCAAGGGCGGTATGTTGTCCATACCGCTTCGTAATCTGTTGGACTTCAATCATATGTGGCGATGGGATCGATTCGGTTGGGGAGTACTACCGACGGGTTGGCCGTTGCACCCTACCAAGCAACACGTCGGCATCTTACTCAGTCGGATTGGGGCAGTCAATATCGTGTTCATAGGAGCCTACAACTTTACACGTTTTCTCCACCCTGCTAGAGTCCGCCCGCGCACAGATAAGCCCGCCGGAATGAATCGATCAATGACCAGAATACGTCGTACATGGAGGGCACTATGCATAGTCGCTGCGTTGATGGTGCTGCCCTGTATTCTGCCTGACAGTGAGGCAGCCGACGGACGGACCTATCGGGTTCATGGCCAGGTGATGGCGGTACATGTCGCCCAAGCTCCTCATACGATCGTCGTCAAGACACCATTGGCCACGCATAACGATATGACCGTGGGAGCCAAGGTAACAGCCCAAACCAGGATTGTGCGAAAGGGGAAGCGGATCGCGCTTCAGAACATTAGAGTGGGTGAAGGGGTCTGGCTGACCTATGTCAAACAGCGAGACGGAGTATTTGCTCGAATCATTCAGGTTCAATAGTGCTTCTGCTTCAGGCCGTCAGGATGATACATGGGTGAGGTGTCTAGGGAACCCGAGGGTTCATTCCGAGGGAGTGAGCGTATGACCGTTTCAAGCATGCTGCTATCAAGCCCGCCGCGTTAGCACCGATTATGGATTGACTGACACACGTACTTTCTTCTATATATGGCCCTCTAGGTTACCAGCCAAGTTCGTTCGTTGCCGTACAGTTCCTGTACCCGTCTCTCCTTTATCCTTCATCCCAACGTAGGGGTTGGGGCTACATGTTCGGTATTGTTGAACTATCGGTTGGACCGTACTGTGAGGGTATACAGGCCAGGATCCTGTGTGACCGTTAGATCAACTAGGAACAAGAGGTGTTCGATGATCTGTCGATCTCGTGGAGACAGCCTGCAGCTGCTATGCGTAATGGGTCTCAGTCTGGGGATGCTCCTGGGTGCCTGCTCGTGGGTTCCTAAGGGGGCCTCTCAATTGGACGTGGGAATTGAGGATCGTGGGGTGGCTTCCTGGTATGGCAAGTCGTTTCATGGCAAACAGGCGGCCAACGGCGAGCGGTTCGATATGGAGGCCTTGACCGCGGCCCATCGGACCCTCCCGCTTGGCAGCGTGGTCCGTGTCGTGAATTTAGCGAACGGGAAACATCTCCACGTACGGATCACCGACCGGGGTCCCTATGTCAACAGCCGGATCCTCGATCTTTCCCATGGCGCGGCGGCTCGGCTAGGGATGATGGAAGGGGGCCTATCCGTCGTACGAGTTCAGGTCGTCGGGGAACGCCGGCCCGCGGCCCTTCTCTCTTCTGAGGCCATGGAGACCGTCTCGGTCGCCCTCATTCTTGGTCTCGAACCCATTCCCTCAGGCATCACTGAGCCAATTTCCTCAACTTGGGGAGGGCCAGGTCCTCTGCTGGCCTATCCCCTTCGACTGCCTCCTGCCGATATCTGGATCCGGCAACGTGCGCGACGCTTGACGGGGATGCAGGCGGCAGATCATACCGACCATACCGAAGTTGCAACCGTCGTCCGTTCGGTAGGTCTGATCTGAAGCGAAACACGAGACACGCTTCACGAGGGACGAGAGACAGGCTCTAGTCCGCTACAGCCAATCAGTGGGCTCTTGAGTCGGTCGTTCAGCTATCCGACCAGCGAGCGCCTCACGAATCATTCGACTCGCCGAATCGATCTCTCCCACTTCCGATGCGGAAACGATCCAGGCATCTGCCGGTTCCAGTACGATACGATAGTGCTGCTTCCTCGTCGAAAACCATTCGATATAGGGATGAGGCGCGAGATTGGGATGGGGGTCGAACGAGATCAAGTTCACATCCCCGAGCTGTGGGTTGTCCATGTCGCCAATCACTTGCCCGGCAAGATCCTCGTCCTCAAATCGACGATTCCGAAACTGAATGACCTCCCCCGCAATATCGGCCTTGAAGTTTCCCCGTAAATACACCTCGACAGGACCGATCACCGCAAACACGATCCGTCCCACGATCGTTCCCTCAACGCGATTATCCAGAAACCCTTCCTGTACCCAGCGTCCATTTCCAAACTTTTGTGCCATCTGACTCCCTCCAATGAGTTACGCCGGCTGGACCGTGCTAACCTCTGGCGATGACGACCGAGGGCCGCTTCCAAACGCGCCCACCAACACCGCTAGCAAAATGAGTCCACTCCCAATCCACCCCTGAAGATCCAATATCTCTCCGAGAAAGTACCAGGAGAGCCCGGCCGCGTAGGCCGGTTCTGATGCGAAAATCAACGCCACCTGTTGCGCAGGCACAATGCGCTGCACCCACATTTGAACAGCAAAGGCCCCGGTCGCAAGTCCTCCGGTCACCCCAAGCCCGATAAGCAACAACGCCGTCGGCGCAAACGCCTGAACCGGCGCCTGTTCAATCAGAAGCGTGGGAAGTAACAGGACGACCATCGCCATCATTTGCCAGGCAAACAAGGACGGCGCATTGACCTCACGCGTGAACCGCTCGAGACAGGCGATATGCGCAGCAAACGCGATTGCACAGCCGAGGGTCAAGAGATCGCCAAGATTCCCTGATGCGCTGGGCTTCACCAGCAGCCAAAGCCCCACTGTGGCAATCCCGGTGGCCAACCATACGCGCCAGCCAAATCGGCGCAGAATCAATGGCACGATGACGACATAGAGCGCCGTAATGAAGGCGGAATTCGATGCGGCAGTATAGTGAAGTCCGATTGTTTGGAGGACGTAGCCAAGAAACAGCCAGCAGGTGGCGATCGCACTGGCCCGTAAGACTGCCGGCTCGCGGTGTAAGCGCAATCTCCACAGAAGAAACCCGCCCCCGACCAGCAGTGCGCCCAAGAGAAATCGGAGAAACAGAAACGACAGTGGTGGAAGTTGCTCCAACACCGCTTTGGTGGCGGGGAACGTGGCACCCCAGATCAACGTTGTCAGCAGGAGTGCGAATCGTGGCATGGAGTCGAAGCAGTGCTGAGTTTTGAGTTCTGAGTATTCTGGCGAAACCGAAGCAACCGAGCTGTCCTCAACTCAGCACTCAGAACCCAGAACTTCGCCTTTTTATGCTTTGCACAACGCACAACGGCGCTGTTCATTCGTTCCGGCCTGTTCCATCGCCGCTAACGCCCGCTCCTTGTCCGGGTAATCGAACCACCCGCCTTCCCAAAAATCGCTTGAAGAACCGATCGACGAAGACGGCACCTCAGAACAACGATCCTTATGGAGCGTGACCCGATCGATCGAACGTGCGATGTGAATCCAATAGGTCATTGAACTAGCACCTTGCAGGCAAAATCCAGCCCCGCCCTTTTCTCACGATTCTGGGCTCGGACACATTTACGACAGCGATCGGATTCTGATTCGATCTATGATGGAGTCTCGTCGACGATGGAGACGTGTGACACAACTTAGGCCAGGAGTTGCCACTCATCCTTCTCAATGAAGACCTTGACGCCCGTCTCGAGCTTCTTAATATCGTCCTTGTCGAAGAGCCTCATGTACCGCTCGATCCGATCCGGATCGTCGATCCGCTCTTCCTGCATCATACCGCTCACACTCTTGTACTTCCGAATCAACAGAGACATCGAAATTCTCCTCCAAGCCACTAGAAGTCCTATCTGCTCCGTGTGTAGAATAAGGCAAAGCTCAGCAGCCGGTCAAGAGCGCGTGTCTCTCTCTGTGCAGTGTTCCCCTCGCGTGAGGATACGAAACATGCCGATCTACGAATATCGTTGTGGACAATGCGAGAAGCACTTTGACGCGACCCAATCCGTCCATGCTAGAGCGGAAGACACCGTGTGCCCTCACTGTCAGGCCCAAAGCGCCACGCGGCTACTATCCGCCAGCACAACACACGTCAAAGGGACTCGCAAAACCGGCTTCGCCGAAATAAAAGCCTACAACATGTTAGACGAGCGGATGGACAAATTCGCCAAGCTTCCCCCGTTGATGGGCAAACGCGCCGCCCCTGCCGAGGCTCCACCTTCCGATCCTACGACCGGCGGCATAACGGAGAACTGAACCAGACCGTAGCCTGCATGTGAACACGAGTCGTTCTTTTCCCAACACCCACCCCAACCCCATGGAGATGGCATGGTCGCGAGACTTGTGTGCTCCCTAGGTCTTAGTCTTCTGCTCAACTGGGGAATGGTCTTCACTGCCCTTGCGGAGGTCGCCGGGAGCCTCATCATTGCCGGTAACGGACCGGAACTGTCGACTATCGAGCCTCTCGCCCGCGCATTTGAAAAAGCCAACCCTCGGGCCTATCTCGATATCGTCTGGGACAGCAATTCAAAACCCGTTGAGATGGTGAAATCCGGCCAGGCCCACATCGCTGTGACCGGAACCGAGGAACCAGGCCTCTCGGCAACGTCCATCGCGTGGGATGGAATCGGCGTCCTCGTACACCTCTCCAATTTCACGAAAGACGTCACGAAGCAACAAGTGGCCGATATTTTCTCTGGAAAAGTCACGATGTGGTCAGACCTCGGTGGTCCTGAGACGAACATATTGGTCATCGACCGGCCTCGAAACCAAAACATCCGCGATACGTTTGAATCGCAACTCGGCATGACCGGAAAGATCACAGGCACCGCCAAGGTGATTGGCTCCGATGACCAGGTCGTCAAGACCGTCGTGGGAACCGTGCCCCCTCTGTCTGCGGTCACCTACCTCTCACTGAACCAGGGATTGTCTGTCGTCTCAAGCGGCGTCGCCGTCAGACTCTTGCCCATCGACAAGATCGAACCGGAAGGCCCCACTGTCAAAGATGGCCGCTATCCTCTTCGACGCCCCGTCCTGCTCTTATCCAAGAAGGAGCCTCATCCCCTGGCTGAAGCATTCACCAAGTTTGCTCTGTCTTCGGCCGGTCAACAACTCATTGCTGAGACGTATGTTCCGATCAACGCGAAATAATCGTGCGT
Source organism: Nitrospira sp. (assembly GCA_043745235.1). GTDB lineage: Bacteria > Nitrospirota > Nitrospiria > Nitrospirales > Nitrospiraceae > Palsa-1315. The sequence goes on from JAYTTD010000116.1 coordinate 15,940, forward strand.
TTTGTTATTGATGGAGGTACCTATGCTGACGTGGCGATCATCGGTCTTCATGTTACTGGGACTCTTCGGATCCATGGCTTCATCTATCCCTGTATCGTACGCAGAGGAACCAGGCGCGATCGTTGATGGCGCAGGATTCACCCTCTACAATACCGAGTCGATCAAGGGATTCGACGCCGCAAAAGTCGAACGGGATCCGATCTGCGACCGGAACAAGCGTCCGAGGATCGCCAAGGTCGAGCCAGACGAAGCCAAACCAGGCGACAAAGTTGTCATCACCGGTGAGAATTTCGGCACGAAGGAGTGTTTTCATACAGTGACCTTCAGCGCGGCCTCACATGTGCCCGTGGTGTTCAAATTCATGAGCGATTCGGCGATTGAAGCCACCGTGCCGGATGCCAAAGCGGGAATGTCGTTCGTCATCATCGTCGCGGGCGGTGGAAGCGCTCAGTCAAAACCGGTCTTGATTAAGTCCAAGTAGGCTCGCTCCCCCTGGAAGAAAGCCGACCGGGGGTCGGTTTGTTTGACTATCTGGTTTGCCTCGCCCATCCCACCTTTCCCGCTCATCGTGTGTCGCTCGCATGCCTCGCACGTCACGGGCCTGGCCCACAAGCAAACGGTATAGATTCTGCCTAAGAGCTGGCCTATTCTACCCCTGCCTCCCTCGACAGGACTCCTGATCCTATGCTAGCTTACGCGCTCATTTTTGCCTGATAACTCGTCCAGAATCGCCAGCGCTCTGAGGAGACAGGGAGCAGTATGTTCAAGAAAATTCTGGTGGCCAATCGCGGCGAAATCGCCATGCGAATTATCCGCGCCTGCCGCGAATTGAACATCGCCACCGCAGCCATCTATTCCGAAGCCGACTCGACCGGCATCTACGTCAAAAAAGCTGACGAAGCCTACCTGGTGGGACCAGGGCCTGTGAAAGGCTTCCTGGACAGCCAACAAATCGTCAACCTGGCACTACGGATTGGCGCTGATGCCATTCATCCAGGCTATGGATTTCTCTCGGAGAACTCGCAATTTGCGCAGCTCTGCCACACCTCAGGCATTACCTTCATCGGCCCATCGCCACACGCCATCGACTTGATGGGTAGCAAGATCAAAGCCCGCGAACTGGCTAAGCGAGTCGGAGTCCCGATCGTCCCCGGTACCGACGGCGGCGTCACCGATGTCAAGGACGCCCTGTCGTTTGCACAAGAGACTGGCTATCCCGTCATCATTAAAGCCAGCGCAGGCGGAGGAGGGCGCGGTCTTCGGGTAGTGCGGTCGGACGCCGAACTTCGCGAGAATATGGCCGTCGCGTCGCGGGAGGCCCAGGCTGCCTTCGGAGACGGAGTCGTCTTCCTCGAAAAATATATCGAGCGACCGCACCACATCGAATTTCAGATCCTAGCCGATCGGCACGGCAATATCATTCACCTGGGCGAACGCGATTGCTCGATTCAGCGTCGGCATCAAAAGCTTATCGAAATTGCTCCATCCTTGATTCTCACCCCACAGCTTCGTACTGAAATGGGTGACGCGGCCATCGCCATCGCCAAGGCTGTCGATTATGACAATGCCGGCACCGTCGAGTTTCTCCTCGATCAGGACAGCCGCTATTACTTCATGGAGATGAACCCGCGCCTCCAAGTCGAACATACCGTGACTGAGCAGATCACGGCGATCGACATCGTGCGCAACCAGATCGCCATTGCAGCCGGCCTGCCTCTTGAGATCACGCAGCAGGAGGTCACGCTCCAAGGCCATGCCATCCAATGCCGCATCAACGCGGAAGACCCGAAGAACAACTTCCGGCCTTGTACCGGCACCATCACCGCCTATCTCTCGCCAGGCGGAATCGGGGTACGTATCGATGGCGCGGTCTACAAGGACTACACGGTACCACCCTACTATGACGCTCTCTTGGCCAAACTCACCGTGCGCGGCCGTACGTGGGAAGAAACCGTCAGCCGCATGAGACGCTCGCTCGAAGAATACGTCTTGCGCGGGGTGAAGACGACGATCCCCTTTATGATGGAGATCATGCAGGACCAGGACTTCATGGCGGGACATTTCGACACGTCCTATCTGGAAACGCATCCTGACCTGTTCAACTACCACGACTTTGAGCAGCCGGAGGATCTGGTGCTGGCACTCTCTGCCGCCATCGCCGCCTACGAAGGGCTGTAGCCGGACAGGCTCACGACAACACTAACGATCCGATGATGAGATAAGGCGCAGATCAGGACATCATGGCGACACGACGACCCTCACGCACACAGGCCCCCAAGAAGCGGACAGCCGGACCAGCCGTCCGGACGTCGAAGACACGTGCCCGCAGCGGCCAAGAGCTCACGATCCAACCGGCGGCGGGCAAGCCCATCCTGATCACCGATGTCGCCTTGCGCGACGGCCATCAGTCGCTCCTGGCCACGCGCATGCGGACCGAAGACATGCTACCCATCGCCCAAAAGCTCGACGCCGTCGGCTATTGGTCACTCGAGGTATGGGGTGGCGCGACTTTCGACACCTGCCTCCGCTTCCTCAAAGAGGATCCCTGGGAACGGCTCCGCGCGCTGCGTGCAGCCATGCCCAATACCAAGCTCCAAATGCTGCTCCGAGGGCAGAACTTGGTCGGATATCGACACTATGCCGACGATGTACTGGAACGGTTCATCGAACGGTCCGCCGCCAATGGCATCGATGTCTTTCGCATCTTCGACGCCCTGAACGATATCCGGAACGTCGAACGGGCCATGCGAGAAGTGAAAGCCTGCGGCAAACATGTCGAGGCCGCCATCTGCTACACCGTCAGTCCCGTCCACAGCATGGACCGTTTTGTCGACATGGCCAAAACGCTGGAGGATTTGGGAACCGATACGCTTTGCATCAAAGACATGGCCGGGCTCTTGGCCCCGCTCGACGCCTATCACCTCATACGCCGGATCAAAGCGGCGGTCAAAGTCCCGATTCATTTGCATTCACACTACACCTCGGGAATGGCCTCGATGACCTCCCTCATGGCAATCCTGGGTGGACTGGACATGCTGGATACGTCTATCTCGCCGTTGGCCGGCGGCACCTCGCATCCGCCGACAGAAACGCTGGTGGCCTCGTTGCGCAACACCCCCTACGACACAGGGCTGGATCTCGCGTCGTTCCTCCCGATCACCGATTATTTCCGTACCGTTCGACGAAAGTATCGGCAGTTCGAAAGCGAGTTCACCGGGGTCGATGCCGAGATCCTCACCTCGCAGATTCCCGGCGGCATGCTCTCGAATCTCGCCGCGCA
>JAYTTD010000117.1:0-19208 GCA_043745235.1 Nitrospira sp.
GAGTTTGATAGGCTGGGTGTGGAAGGCCTGTGAGGGCTGTAGCTGACCAGTACTAATCGGTCGTGCGGTTTAACATCATCATCTTTGCTCCTGATAGACATGGTCTCACATAGCCAAAGAGCATATAGCTGATGGCCGATAGCTCAGAATTCTGACTATCAGCCATGTGCCATACGTTATTAGCTTCAAAAGAGTTCCCGGTGGCATTACCGGAGGGGCCACACCCGTTCCCATCCCGAACACGGAAGTTAAGCCCTCCAAGGCCGATGATACTGCTGCTGTGAGGCAGTGGGAAAGTAGGACGCTGCCGGGTTACAAAAAATCCCGCTGATCGAAAGGTCAGCGGGATTTTTATTGTCTCTGGTGAAGAAGCCAGTGTGCCAAGGCTCAGCTGCTCTCATACCTTTCGGAATGACCTTTCCGGACTCGCCTTGTCACAAAAGAGATGGAGTAATGAGGGAAATGTGCCACAGTATGGTCCTAAGAGATGGCAAAATGCCCTATGCTTGAGGTTGCTGGATGAGCAAGCGTTGTTGTGAGTGGAGCAGCTTCTCGGGTATCCCGTGCTCCTTCCAAGGGCGATTATGCCGAACCTGACAGGACGATAATACCAATCAGACGGACGACACCTACGCACCATAGGGTCAGCATGCCTTGATCGCGGTGCCGAAGATGTCCGCATTCAGGCGGTGGTTATAGCGAAACTCAAACTCGTTCACGTACAGATGCAGATACTTCTTGCTGGCCTTGTGGAACGTGCCCACGATCCCACGCTTCACGATAGACCAGAATCCTTCGATGGTGTTGGTATGCACCGCACCGACCACGTATTGGCCCTGGACATGATTAATGACCTTGTGCGGATACTGCGTACCCAACTGCCGGTAGCCCATCCACTGATCGGTGACGAGCAAGCTGACTTGGTGGGAGACGGCTTCATTGACGAAACGTGTGAGCGTGTCCGCCTTAACGTTCGCAATGACGCGGGCCACCACATTGCCCGTGCGCTGCACGGCTCCCACCACGACCGACTTTCCCGATCCTGTGCCACCGGTGCTGCCGTCACGGTCGCTGTGATGCCGGTTCTTGGCCTTCCCACCGACAAAGGTTTCATCCACTTCGACATAGCCGACCAGTTTCGTAAAGTCTCCATTCCCCAGCGCCACACGGATTTTATTACACATCAGCCAGGCGGTTTTATACGACCCAACGCCCATATAGCGACAGACGTGGAGCGCGCTGATTCCCTTCTTGCTCGTGAGCATCAGGTGAATGACGCGGAACCATTCACGCAAAGGCTTGTTGGTGTTCTCGAAAATCGTTCCGACCAACACAGAAAACCGATAACCGACTCCGCCAGGCGAGCATTGATAGCACTGCCAATGATAATCCTTCGTATGTGTATGAACATTGGGGTTGCGACAGCGCGGACAGCGCACCCCATTCGGCCAGCGATGTGTGACCAGATACACCGCGCAGGCGTCGTCATCTGGAAACAAACGCTCGAAATCTGCAATCGTCAGTTGGTGAATGTGCCGGGGACTCTTTGAGTTCCGCAGGGGCTAGGCTCCTTTCAATCTGGCGCCAGTAGGCCATGCTACAACCTACCTGTCAAGAGCGGGATAATCGCCCTTCCAAGGAGCGCACGATATGAACAGACACAAATGGGGTGTTTTGGTTCTCATGGCAGTGGCATTGGCCGGCCTCGTCGGCTGTAATCAGGAGTCACCGGCAGGGAAGGCGACAGAGGCGGCGGGGCAGGCGGCCGTTGATGCGATAAAAACGCCAATAGACAAGGCTCGTGGAGTGGATGGCATGCTGGAGAAGGCTGCAGAGCAGACGGCTGGCAAGGTCAAGGAAGCAACGCAGTGACGGTCTCCGTACGATTCATACACAGTGGGTTTGCTCGTAGCGCGGTTTCCTCCTCACAGCGGTGGGTGAGGCCGTCGGTGTTGTGCACGCGATGGCGGTCATAGTAGACCTACCATGTGGTGCGGCGACACAAGTGAATTGCACGGCGCCGAGTTCCCAGACGAACAGCATTCACACCGGGGAGTACTACACTGCAGATGGTGTGATTTTAGGGGAGTATTCCAGTCGGCTCTGTGGTATCAGTTTCTCCCATGCTCCCTCCTATTCCTTCAGGCTGGCGATCCTTGCTCAAAGAGGAGACGCGCAAGCCCTATTATCGCGCGCTCGATGCATTTCTCGAAAAGGAACTTGCCGCTGGGCAGACGATCCTGCCGGCCCGCAAAGACATCTTCAACGCTTTAGCCGTAACATCGTATGAGCAGGTTCGCGTGCTGCTCGTCGGCCAGGATCCCTATCCAACCCCTGGTCATGCCCATGGCCTCTGCTTCTCTGCGCAACCCACCGTTCGGCCTCTGCCTTTCTCCTTGCGAAACGTGTATCGGGAACTCCATGAAGACTTTGGATGTCAGATCCCGAATAACGGCTATCTTGAACCCTGGGCCAGACAGGGGATCCTTATGCTCAACACGGTTCTCACGGTTCGAGCGCACCAGGCCAATTCGCATCAGGGACGAGGCTGGGAGCGATTCACCGATCGCGTGATCGATCTGGTTGCCGCGAAGCAGACGCGGGTTGTCTTCGTACTGTGGGGAGGTGAAGCTCAGAAGAAGCAGAGGTTGATCACGCAGTCGCACCATACCGTGGTTGCCTGCGCACACCCCTCGCCTTTGTCGGTCAGAAAGTTTTTTGGATGCCGGTGTTTTTCGCACATCAACCGGGACCTGGCCGATGCTGGGATGGCGCCGATTGAGTGGCAGGTCCCTGATGTCTGAGCAAGATGCTCAAAAAGTCTGCCAGCTTCGTTCTCGCATCGTTCAGGGTCCTCAACGTACCCCAGAGGGTACGCCTTCGGCCCGTCACTCACTGCGGCCTTGCTGGACAGCCTTTTTGAGCATCTTGCATGATGGACAGATATCCCGATCGCCTACTGTGGTCTTGCAACAGGGCGATCCTTTCGGAGTGTCCCCACTGCTCTCCCTGAGACAGGCCAGACAGAATAAATATTGATACATAATATCCAGTCCTTCCAGCCTTTCCCAGTCTCTCCCGCGTTGACTCTTCCCCTCTGAGCCCTGTAAGGTAGGGGACGACGTATTGAGCCACGCCGACTGTTCCATCTCTCGCACAGCACTCCCTCCCACGCTCCCGTGCGTCTGATTCCCCGGTCTCCGCCGCTTCTACGCCAGAGTGCCCATTAGTGGCTGCAGTTTCTGTGGCCTGCGACCGCTGCCTCTGACGAGCGCAGTCGTGCTGGGTACGACCGGTCAGTACACCACGCACGAAAGGAGTGCCAGATGAATCAAGAGCAATTCAAAGCGTTTTGGATCCAGCTCAAGGCGCCACTCAAAGCGAAGTGGGAGAAGATCACGGATGCGGATCTTTTGGAGATCGAGGGGAACCTGGTCACGTTCACCGCCGTGCTGGCGAAACGCTATGGCGCAACCCAGAATGGCGAGGTCAACACCTGGGCCAATCGACGCTACTCCCATTGGTCCGGGAACTATACGAATGCGTACGCGGATCCAGTGAAGGTAGCCTGACGGATCGCGAGCTGATCGCAGTTAGGTGTCTGATACGCAGACCCGTTCATGAAGCGGGCAACATCAAGAACACTGACGACGACGCAGAAAGGATCGGTTCATGAAAAAGATTGTGATCAATAAGAGCTACGGTAAGTTTTCCGTGAGTCACCAGGCATTTCTACGATTGCGCGAGCTGGGTCAGCAGGATGCGCTGAAGGAGTCAGATCTCGGTGCCTACTGGCCCGATGCGGCGACGCCAAAAGAACCGAGCCTCAATCAGTGCGGAACACTGATCCCGCGCGACGACATAAAGCTCGCCCAAGTTGTGGAGGAACTCGGTGGGGCTGCTAATGGCCATGGCGCAGAGTTGCGGGTGGTTATGATTCCGGACGATGTCCGGTGGGAAATTAGCGCTGTGGGTGGGAGAGAGCACGTCAGCGAAGCGCATCGAACCTGGGCGTAATAGCCTGAGATCCAGTGCCTGCTTGACGGTAAGCCTGTCGAATCGTCACGCGAGAGAACTGGCTGGTCTGTCTTGTTTATTTGGTTGGTTTGATTCGAAGAACAAAATAAATCACACGAATCGGCTGACCAGAGAGACCAGACCAGCCAGATGAACTACAGAGAACCGTTCCTCAGGCCTTATCGAGAAGGTGTCCCTGCGTCATGTCCTTCGGCCCATCCAGCAGCAACTTCGCGCGCTGAAACGCGTTGGTTCTCGCTTCCCATTCGGTCTTGTAGCCTTTCGACGAATCCTGGCTGTGCAGGCCGCTGTCAAGATGGCTGAATTCAGGAATCGAAAACTTGCACAACCAATTGCCATTCTTAGTCTGGTTAGTGACCAAGATCACTTTCTTACCTTTGGAGTAGCAGGTTTCTGTCATGGTTGACTCCTACTCGGTCAGGATGTTGGGGAAGCCGCTCTTCTCACCCGTTCGACCCAGGCGTACCAAGACACGCCTTTTCCCGTGCAGCGTTCTCGACACCCGTGAATCATGAAGCGTATCTCGTGAACATGCTGCAGTCGGTTCTGTAACGAAGGACGAACGACGCTTCACGGACGACGTACAAAAGAGTGGCTTGTTTCTGCTAGGCCGGCTTGACGAAGCGATCCGGTGCCAGCACGCTGTGCAGCGATTGTGTGACCGCGCGGCGATAGGGAGCCTTCTGTCGCAGCATGATGACGAGCTCTTCATCGTCGACCAGAATAGACAAGTCGCTCTCGGTCACGAGCTGCCGATCCGGCGCCCCGATATTCATGCGATATTGCGTCTTCCCGTCCGGATTCCGATTGGGCCCGCTGACAATCTCGGTGAGCCCATCGATGAATCCAACATGTCCTTCATGCCGGTGCTTCACCTTCGTGCCATCAGGAATGCGGACCCAGGCCGCGGCGGTTCGTGGCGGCACAGGCTTCACGGGTTTTACGGTATTCATGGTCTCTCCCTGTAATCCACTATGGAGTGAAGAATCATTGCCGGCTTTCCATCGCGCACTATGCCGTTGCAGAGATGCTACAACGCCCTAACCCCTGCAAGAGGCTTCGAATCGAAAACAAAATGAGTCAGCACGTCTGTGACAGAGGAACAGCGGAGACTACAAGAACGATCCCAGTCGGGCCGTCGTCAGCACGGAAGGAGACGCGAAGGATAGGATAGTACCTATGGTTCAACATAACATGGACACTCTACCACACACAGGTGTGCCATAGCGAATAATGCTGTGAATACCCCGGTCAGTCAGACCCTCACCTGTCTGTGTTGTTCATTCTTGTTCATATAGTTTGCCTGGTTGATCTGGTCTGTCTCGTTTGTTTGGTTTCTCTGGTTTATCCGGATAGTTTCGTTCAACTAGACAGACTAAATAGACCAGCCTCGTGACTCCCTGCCCCGGGCCCCAAGCCCTCCCCTACGGTGGGGTGATTTCCTACCATGAAAAGCGTATCCTTGAGAAGCAACTGAACGAGATGCCAGAGACACAAAGGACGCAGTCTTTTGAGCGATTGCATAGAGAACGATACAATATGAAGCGAGGTATGAAGATCCACACCACTACAGTCGGGATGCTGTGTCTCGTCGCCCTCACCACAGGCGCCTGTGTCATGTCGAGCACCTACGATGAAACCGTCGCCAATCTCAACGCGACAAAAGCCGAACTCGACAGTATCAGAACCCAATCGGAGACACTCACTGAGCAAGTCAGCGAGCTTCAGCAACTCAAGGTTGACCTTGCAAAGCAAATGGAGGCAGCCTCGTCGGCACTCCAGCAAGCGAAGCAGAAAATGGCAGCCGAGCGTATGGCCACGCAGGAGCGGCTGAGCAAACTCACCCGAGCGATCAGTCTGTTGGCCACCCAACAGAAGAGGCTGCTATACGCCCTCGAACGTGCGAACGAAGAGCAGCCCGCGCTGCAATCAATTGTTGAACGGTATCGATCCAAACTGGGTGAGATCGACGGACCAAGAGCACCACTATCTTCTCAACCGATCGCACCGACCGACGAACAGGCCGAGACAGCCCTTGTCCCACCATCACAAGCTGCAGCGCAACCAGATCCAGGCTCCAAGCCGACAGTGACGACCCCGGAATATCCCACCGAGGTCAATCCGAAGCCGCAGCCGGCGAGCAAGCAGACCTCTGAACCAATCGAAGATGACTGGCTGTCCATGCTCAAGGGATGGGTCATCTCCTTCTGGCAATCGATCTTTTCATAGTTCGTATGATTTGCGAACACTGCTGCTGCAAGTGCCAACTCGCTGCCACCGTTTCGTCGCTCGTGAAGCGTGAAGTGCGGGCGGAGTGAGTATGTCTTTGTCGTGGTATGCGAAATGCGCGATGCGCTTCACGAAGAACGAACTTTCAGATGATTTCTCGATGAACTGTCATGAATCATGTGAGCGAGCAGGGTGATGGAAGCGACCGCGAACAGCGATCAGTTGGTCGATCTAGTGTATTTGGTTGCGCTCGTGTGTTTGGTCGCGTTGGCTTCTCTGGTCTTTAGGCTTATGTGGCTTGCCTGGTTCAAGCCACGGAAAAAACCAGATCAACCAGGCTAGCCAGATCAACCAGACAGGACTGTCTTCGTCTCTCATCCCTCGTGCGCCGTGGGGGCATTGCTTGACCGTGCTCCTGTACGTGCGTACGGAAGTCGCCAGCCTAGTCGTCACTGCGCGTATAGTTTCTTTGACAAGGGATATGTGAGACAGGTGGGACGAGCCAAACGGAAGAGCCTTCTTTTTCTCACCTTTCTTTAGAAGAAGGGCCAAGGCTGCTCTTTACTGCGCGCATTGAGTGACCACTGTTTCATCGTGGGGGATTTGCGAGCAAGAAGAGCCCCTGGCGTCCTCCTTCAGTTCTTATTGCTGAATCGCGGAGAGCAACCATTTCCCGCTTTGGTAGCGCATGAATGTCCACACTTCGCCGTCCTCGGTCGGCGTCTCTTCGTTGCCTTCGACGAGATAGCCCGCTTCTCCTCGGTGCTTCGTCAAGGACACGGTGTAGTCACGGGCACTCCAGCGGAGCGCTATCGTTGCGTAGTGCATCGCGTCTTCGGTCCAGGACTCCTGGACCTCTGCACGGAGGAGCACCACGTCTTCCACATGATTCGCGATGTCGAGGCTGGTCTGTTCGGCCAACGCGGTGCTGAAATACGACAGCATTTCCGGTGTGACGAACCGCCGCAATCCGGCCAGGTCTTGTGTGCTCCAGGCTGTTTGAATATCGATCAGCAATTGTTGAAAGACCGTCTTGTCGGCGGAGGTGATCTCGGGGTCGACCGTCGCTGTGGTTTGGGTTGTGGCGGAAGGCTCTGACATCAGATTACCGCTGAACGCGCTGTTCCTGGTAATTCCTGAAAAGTCAGGAGTGGGTGATCGCCGTACTTTCAGAAAATAATAGAACGCCCCGGCTCCCAGGAGCATGAGGATAAGGAGTATTCCGGTGGAGCCAAAGCCCTCTCCGGTCTTGCTGGTTTCGCCGGCCTGTTCTCCGGCATCGGTGGTACGTGCGCTGCTTTCCGTCGCTCCGAACAGCATATGGCCGATATATGATCCTGCGACGCCGGCTGCAAGACCAGCCAACAGGGGATTGCGTTGCATAAACGAGGGCTGCATGGCAGGGGTCGGTTGGGCGGTTGAAGTTGGGCTGCTGGACGCTGATGGCGGTGTGGTCGTAGACGGCCTTGGTGTGGTGGATTGCTCAATCGGTTTCGCGCCGTTCTGGTCATAGGTGCGTGATCCACGGCTGCCCATGCTCCCTGAGGCGCCACTGCTTCTTGAACCGCTGGAGTATCCTCCACCAAACCCTCCCCCTCGCGCCTTCGCAAAGGATATGGTCGGAACTCCGATCAGTGAAATTACGATCGCTACTCCAATGAGTTTTGTTATGTTCAAGATTCGCTTCCTTTCTATCGATGTCGAGGTCAATCAAACACCCATGGCATCCTAGCAGATACGGCTTAGGAAAACCTAACAAGATGCTGGAACAGTCCACCAGTCTGTCTTGTTCGTTCGGTCTGTCTGGCCTGTTTGGTTGGGTTGAAGGAAGATTCCCAAGTTCGATTCTCTTTCTCTTCACCGGGCGGTCTGGCCGATCCCTCCTATCCTTCCGAGCTCGCGCGTTCCACGAGCAGGAGGACGACCAGGCTACCCATCCCCTCCTTTTTTGACTGGCCGGGATGCTATGATGCATCCTGTTTCATAAATCGAATGTCTTATCCATTCTCTTATGAGGGAATCATGCCCATGAATCTGATGCAGTGTATTGTTGGAATATCCCTAGGGGTTCTGCTGTTCACAAGTGCAGGCCTTGCAGCTGAACCGGCTGAGGTGGAAAAGTTCGTGAAGGCTCGCATTGAGATCGGCGAGATGATGATGAACTACTTTCAGGGTGGAGGGAGTTCTGGAGAAGGCCAACGGCCGTCGCCTGAGCAGATGAAGGACATGGGGGCGGATATCCACGCGAAACTCGGCAAGCTCTTGGCGAAGCATGATCTGACGGTCGAGGAGTACCGAAAGCGCAGCCCGGAGGTCTTCGCCGATGACGCGGCGGTCAAGGGTTATCTCAACGAGCATCAAGATTTAAAGACACGCTATGAGGCGCTCCCGCTGGATCGGATGGGACGCGGTGGCAGCACCGGGCGGGGATACTAACCGGGTCAGTTATGGAAACGTGTTTCGTCGTCCGATCCTCTTGCCAGGCCTGGCGTTGCTCATTTTGTCTCCTCGACGGACTGCATATACTTCTACATCGACTTCTGGTCCGGAACACTTCGCGATGGTATTCATGAATAATCTTGGCGAGTAGGCACTGAAACACTATTTCTGTGTCCCGATGTCCGACCGATCAGTCGCTCGTTCCTATCCACGAAACCGGAGAAGAGGATGGTCATCAACGATAACGAGTCAGCTGAGATCCATACACCCACGGGGCCTATGCGCACGTATGTCTTTCGGCCAGTGGCTGAGGGGCGGTATCCGGGTTTAGTGCTGTTCTCTGAAATCTTCCAGGTAACGGGGCCGATCCGGCGCACTGCGGCTATGTTGGCGAGTCACGGGTTTGTGGTGGCGGTTCCGGAGATTTTTCACGAATTGGAACCGGCCGGCACCGTGCTGGCCTATGACGGGGCAGGAGCCGAGCGCGGCAACCGGCACAAGATTACCAAGACACTGTCGAGCTACGACGGCGATGCGCGCGCAGCGTTGGACTATCTCAAGGGCTCACCGCACTGCACGGGAAAATTGGGCGTCATGGGGATCTGCATTGGTGGACATTTGGCGTTTCGTGCGGCGATGCAGCCTGATGTGCTGGCCGCCGCTTGTTTCTACGCGACCGACATTCATAAGCGCAGTCTGGGCGAGGGCATGCACGACAACAGCCTGGACCGAATCGGCGAGATTACGGGCGAGCTGCTGATGGTCTGGGGCAGGCAGGACCCGCACATTCCCCGCGAGGGACGAGCGCTGATATACAATGCGCTGAGCGATGCCGGCCTCCGCTTCCAGTGGCATGAGTTCAACGCCGCGCACGCCTTTCTTCGCGACGAAGGTCCCCGCTACGATCCGGCTGCGGCGCGGATCTGTTACGACATGGCGCTGGAGCTGTTCATACGCAAACTGGGAGAAGGCGATCGGCGCGCGGTTGTCGCTTCCACCGAGACAGCACAGTAACGCGGTTAAGGTATCGCGTTTCTACGGAGAGAAATCAGGACATTCTCCTGTTCCCATTCGAAATCAAAAGTGGGGGTGAATTTATTGCGCGCTCTGCGAGCAAGGAAGGATGGCCTGGCTATTCCCGCCTTTCATTGACTCCTCCCGACCCTCTCCATATAATGCCGCTCGATAGTAGGCTGTGACTGCCTTTCCACACAGTGATGACTTCTTTCTCCAAGACATCGTTGGTAGGAAAATGGGACAGGGTTCGTGAGGAACTCTCTCATGCGTTTTCAACCAAGTCCGAGGCCGAGGTGTTCACGATTGAAGATCTCGCGCTGCTTGAACGGGTGGCCGATGCGGTGGTGAAACGAGGCATGACGGCTCCTGCCACGGTATTTCTGGAATCGCTCGGTCCCATGAACTTTCTCGGCAGTCAGGCGCTGTATTTTCTAGCCCCCATCGTTGAATGGGCGTTGAACGCGAAGGAGATTGAGCATGCAGCTCGGTTGCTTGAACGACGCGACACGATCTCCCGCCTCATCACGATCATTGACACGAAGTCCGCTCCCCAGGCTCCTCAAGGAGCCTCCGCTCAATGAGTGTGCTGAGTCCAGCACCCGTCAAGCCGGTGATCACTCATCCCCTCAATGTTATTGTCGCCACCGACTGTGGCAGCACCACGACCAAAGCCATTCTGATCGAGAAGGTCGGCGACGAATATCGGCAAACCTATCGAGGTGAAGCACCGACGACGGTAGAAGCGCCGTTCGAAGATGTGACGCGCGGGGTGCTGAACGCGATTGCAGAAATTGAAGAACTCTCCGGCCGGAAGATTCTGGACGGAGACAAAATCATCACGCCCTGTCGCGATGCGAAGACGGGCGTGGATATTTATATTTCCACCAGCAGCGCAGGCGGCGGGTTGCAGATGATGGTGACCGGGGTTGTGCAGAATATGACGGGGGAAAGCGCCCAACGGGCAGCGCTTGGCGCCGGCGCGATTGTCATCGACGTGTTGGCATCGAACGATGGCCGGTTGCCGCACGAAAAGATCGAGCGCATTCGTGCAATGCGGCCGGACATGATTTTGATGTCCGGCGGGACGGACGGCGGCGCGGTCACCCATGTGGTCGAGATGGCGGAGTACATTTCGGCGGCGGAGCCACGCCCCCGGTTCGGGGCGACCTTCAAGCTCCCGCTGATATACGCAGGCAACATAGAGGCGCAGCCGCAAGTGAAGAAGATTCTGGGCGAGAAAACCGCGTTGGTGCTGACCGACAACATTCGTCCGGTATTGGAACGGGAGAATCTCGCGCCTGCGCGGGATAAGATTCATGACCTGTTCCTCGAACATGTCATGCAGCAAGCGCCGGGCTACAAGAAGCTGATCGACATGGCCGGTGCGCCAATCATGCCGACGCCGGCGGCGGTCGGCGTGATCATGGAAACAATTGCCAAACGGGAGCGCTTGAACGTGATCGGGGTGGATATCGGCGGCGCGACCACGGACGTGTTCTCGGTCTTCGAGGGACTCTTCAATCGGACCGTCAGCGCAAACCTCGGGATGTCGTACAGTATTTCCAATGTGCTGGCGGAAGCAGGGCTCGCCAATATCATGCGCTGGGTACCCTTCACGATCGACGAACAGACGCTTCGTAACCGGATCAAGAACAAGATGGTCAGGCCGACGACGATTCCGCAGACGCTGGACGAGTTGCAGATCGAACATGCGATTGCCCGCGAAGCGCTCCGGCTCGCCCTGATCCATCATAAATCCCTCGCGACAGCCCTCAAGGGGGTGCAGCAGGAGCGCACGATTTCTGATGTGTTCGAGCAGCAGCAGTCCGGCAAGACGCTGATCGACATGCTCAAGCTCGATTTGATTGTCGGGAGCGGCGGGATTTTGTCCCATGCGCCGCGCCGCGTGCAATCGATGTTGATGATGGTGGATGCCTACGAGCCATTAGGGTTCACGAGGCTTTCAGTGGACAGCATCTTCATGATGCCGCATCTCGGCGTGCTCTCGACGATCGATGAGAAGGCGGCGACCGATGTCTTCGTCCGTGATTGCATGGTCTACTTAGGAACCTGTGTCGCGCCGATTGGACAGGGTAAGGAGGGGGAACGGTGCGCGGACTATGCCATCACTTTCCCGGATGGTCGAGTGGACAAGGGGCAACTCTCGTTCGGCGAGCTGCGACTGGTTCCACTGGCCAGCGGTCAGACAGCCTCGATCATGATCCAGCCGACGAAACAGGTGAACCTCGGGGCAGGGGCAGGAGTCGTGGTTACGCGAGAGGTGCAAGGCGGTGTAGTGGGGCTCTTGCTCGATGGGCGCGGCCGTCCGTTGCAGTTGCCGACCGACCACGCGGCCAGAGTGGCATCGCTGACTCGCTGGTATCAGGCAGTGGATCTGTATCCTAAGGGGAGCTGATAGCAAATAGCGTATGGCTTATAGCAAGAGACAGATGGGAAATGGCACATGCTCACAAGTTGGCATGCCAATCCATCACCTCTTAACCTCAGGCCATATGCCCTCAGCTCTTAGATTTTAAATTATGGCCCATTCCTACACCCCAGGCTTAACCGTCACAGAGCAGGCCTTGGTCCGCCGGCGTCGGATGTTGTCGCTGCCCGGCACTGTGCTGGTCACAACCGGGGAGACCGTACGTGCGAATCAGGCTGTGGCTCGTGCGGAATTGCCGGGGAAGGTCTATCCCTTGAATCTCGCCAATCAACTCAGCGTGGCGCCGGATGAGATCCATGAGTATTTGATCAAGAAGGTCGGTGATCCGGTACAGAAAGACGAGATTCTGGCCGAGAACAAGCCTCTCATGAAGTGGTTCAAGACGGAAATCCTCTCGCCGATCACCGGTGTTGTGGAATCCGTGTCTCCCGTCACGGGGCAGGTGCTCTTGCGAGAGCCGCCGCGCGTGCTCGAATTACTGGGTTACGTCGACGGGCGCATTGTCGAAGTGATTCCGCAGCAAGGTGTCGTGGTTGAAACGAATTGCAGTCTCGTGCAAGGAATTTTTGGCATCGGCGGTGAAACCAGGGGCGAGATCGTGATGGCCGTGACGTCGCCGGACGAAGAGCTTTCGCCTCGCCATTTCACCGCAGACATGAAAGGGAAGGTCGTTGTAGGCGGCTCCTTCATCTCGTCAGATGCGCTGGCTCGCGCGAAAGAAATGGGCGTGGCAGGTGTGGTCGTTGGCGGCATTCATGATAAGGATTTGCGCGCACTGCTTGGCTATGACCTTGGCGTGGCTATTACGGGTACGGAACAGGTCGGCTTCACCCTGATTCTCACCGAAGGGTTCGGCTCCATCCCCATGGCCGGCAAAACATTCGCGTTGCTCTCTGCTCACGCAGGACAACAGGCTTCAATTTCGGGTGCCACGCAAATTCGTGCCGGCGTCATTCGGCCGGAGATCATCATTCCCAAAGGCGCAGGCGCACCGGTCGTTTCTGACGCAGTAGCCGTTCCGGAACGGGAAGGCATCCGGATCGGTGATCAGGTTCGCATCATTCGAGATCCGTTGTTTGGCAAGCTCGGCGAGGTCGCGAGTCTGCCGTCCGACCTCCAGAAGATTCCGACCGAGAGTGAAGTACGCGTGATGGAAGTCCGGTTCGGAGACGGATCGAAGGCCATCATCCCACGGACGAATATTGAACTGATTGAAGGGACCTAGTGCGCGTGAAACGCCGTGAATCTCAGACATGGGTGGCGGTGGTGTTTCTGCTTGTGTCTGTTCTGAGTCAGTCATGGTTACCGGTGTTTGCTCAAACCGACGCGGAGACGAAGCAGACTCTTTCCCCCCCGCAAGATGTTCGTGCGTTCGATACTCCGAGTGATGGAGGCAGCAGTCTGACTGTGCTCTGGTCTCCCGCTCCCGACGACAGTGCCGCAACCAGGTATCAGGTTTTACTCAGCGAAGGAACTACAGTGCCGGACCCTGCTGCGATGAAGGTGGTGGCGGATTTTCCCGCGAACCAACGCTATGTCCGTGAATCCAAGTGGCCCTGGTGGACGAGGCCGACGACTGGAGAGCAGCATCAGGTCACGCTGAGGAGCGGAAAGGGGGTCGAGCTCAAGGACGGGACCGCCTACCTCGTGACCGTGGCAAGGGTCTCGGGCGACGATCGCGGAATTGCCACGCCGGTTCAGGTTACGCCACAACCGAATTGGATCAACTGGAATCAGATGAATAATCTGATACTGGCACTCCTGTTCGGCGGCATCGTGTTCTACGCAATAGGGACAGCCAGAAAGCGAGAGATTTTCCTCCGGCGCATTCCCGGCCTCGCTGCGGTGGACGAAGCCATCGGCCGCGCGACCGAGTTAGGCAAGCCGATCCTGTACCTCACCGGCGCTCACGACATGCATGATCCTTCGACCATTGCCGCAGCGATCATTCTGGGACGCGTGGCGAAACGTGCGGCCGCCTATGAGACAGAAATACTCGTGCCGCACCGCGATCCGATCACCATGGCTGTCTGCCAGGAAATTACGAAACAAGCCTATCTGGAAGCAGGCAAGCCCGATCTCTACAAGGACGATTCAAACTTCTTCATTACGTCGGATCAATTCAGCTATACCGCGGCGGTGGACGGCATCATGTTGCGCAAAAAGCCGGCAGCGAATTTCTTTATGGGATCGTACTTTGCCGAGGCGCTGCTGTTGACTGAAACAGGCGCGAGCACCGGCGCGATCCAAATCGCCGGGACGGATTCCGATCACCAGCTCCCGTTCTTCGTCACCACGTGCGACTACACCTTGATCGGGGAAGAACTCTACGCGGCCAGCGCCTATCTTTCCAGAGAACCGGTTCAGGTCGGCACGTTGCGCGGACAGGACATCGGCAAGGCCCTCATCCTCGGCGTGCTCGGGGTCGGGACCATACTGGCCACCCTAGGGGTCATGCTCGATGCGCAGTGGCCACAATTGTTTCTGGACCTGTTCAAGGACGTGAAATGATCTTTCTCCGCCGACAGGTTCCGCTCTTGATCACGCTCATCACCGGCATTGTGTTTGCCGCGCAATACTATGTGCCGCACCCGGCTTCGGAGCAGATGTTGACCTCCGCCACCAAGTGGCTCCAGATCATCGGCGGGTTTGCGCTGGTACTGGGTGTGAGTAGCCTGTTCCACGTCCACGCCGTCAAGATCCGGCGGAAAGAAGCAGGATGGGGCTATAGTTTCGTGCTCTATGTCAGCATGCTGGGGACGATTGCGGTCGGCCTGTGGTCGAACGGCAAGGAAGCCGTCGACGGCGCCATGACGGCCTTTGGATGGGTCTACAACTTCATGATGGTCCCGCTCCAGGGAACGATGTTCGCCATCCTCGCGTTGTTCATTGCCTCGGCAGCCTATCGGTCCTTCCGCGCGCGGAGCCGTGAGGCATCGGTACTGCTCATTGCCGCGGTGATCGTCATGACGGGCCGCGTCCCGCTCGGAGAATATCTCATCCCCCTCAGCGGCGACCTATCTCAGTGGATCTTGAACGTGCTGAACGCGTCGGTGCGACGTGCGATCCTGATCGGCGTGAGCCTCGGCACGGTCGCGCTCTCCATCAAGATTATCTTCGGCCTGGAACGGTCGTATCTGGGGGGAGGCAAGGAGTAGCGTCAGGGGTGAGGCGTGAGGGGTAAGGGGTGGTAAAAAGATGAACCCGGCGGATTGTTCGCCTAACGTTTTACGCCTGACACCTCACGAGAAAAACCGGAGGTTTTTCGTTTGAGTTTTGCTGAACGCATGCTGAAAATCGACCGGCGGATCATCTTCCTGGTGATCGGCGTCTGCACGCTCTTGCCGTTGCTGTATCCAGTCGGGTTACCGATCAAGATTTCCAACGAAGTCCGCGGGGTGTACGACCACATCGAGTCGCTCCCTGAAGGGTCTGTGTTCCTGCTCTCGTTGGATTTCGATCCGGCATCGAAGCCTGAACTCCAGCCTCAAGCGATTTCTTTGCTGCGTCACGCCTTCAAGAAGAATCTTCGCGTGGTCGCGTTGACGCTCTGGGTCTCCGGTACCGGCCTGGCCGACCAGATCATCACACAGGTTGCCCAGGAGATGGGGAAGGAAAGCGGGAAGGATTACGTGTTCCTCGGGTGGAGCCCCGGCGGCACTGCCGTCATCATTAATATGGGGCAGGATCTCTATGGGGCGTTCCCAGCCGACTACAACGGCAAACCGACGAAAGGACAGCCGGTGCTCCAACATGTCGCAAACCTGCGTGATGTGAACTATGCCGTCAGCCTGGGCGCCGGCAATCCCGGGGTGGAAGCCTGGTACGTGTTTGGAAAGGACAAGTATAAGTTCGAACTCGGCGGCGGCTGCACCGGCGTGATGGCGCCGGGGCTGTATCCGTTGTTGCGCAGCGGCCAGCTCAACGGCCTCATCGGCGGCTTGCGCGGCGCAGCGGAATACGAGACCCTGATGGGTCAAAAAGGGAAAGCCATTGCCGGCATGGATGCGCAATCGGCCACCCATCTCGCCATCATCGTGCTCGTGATCCTCTGCAACATATTCTATTTTTCGATGCGGAGGCAGGGTAAGCAGCAGGGCTACTCGGGAGCGTAAGACACGATGCCGTTTGAAATGATCATCGGGGCGTGGGTAGCGGTGGGTCTCACCCTCTTTATTTTCACGTTCCTGTACAAGGACAACCCGCTGTTCAAGTTGGCGGAGAACCTCTACGTCGGCGTGTCGGTCGGGTATACGATCGTCAAAACGTATGACACGGTGATCGTGCAACTGATCTGGAAGCCGATGGTCGAAAACGGGGAGTGGGCACTATTGATTCCAGTCGCTATCGGGATGCTCATGCTCACGCGCTATGTCCCGAAGGCCGCCTGGCTCTCGCGGTACGCGTTTGCCTTCATTGTGGGCGTCGGGTCTGGGCTCGCCATCCCGCGGACGATCTCGTCCTTTATCTTGAAACAGATCGAGGATACGGTTCGGCCGTTGCTGACGATGGTGCCGGGAGAAGGCGTGACCTTTACCTGGAGCCTGCTGAATTACACCAGCAGTCTGAACACCATCATCATCTTGATCGGGGTCAGTTCGGTGTTGTTCTACTTCTTTTTCTCCGTCGAGCACACGGGGCCAGGCAAGGTCGTGGCCCGGACAGGCATCCTCTTCCTGATGATCGCGTTCGGCGCCGCCTTCGGCTACACCGTGATGGCCCGCATGTCGCTCTTGATCGGCCGAATGACCGATCTCATTGAGTTCTCCGGTCCCTCTTATGGACGCCCGAGCCTCTGGCTCTTGGGTATCACCATCCTCATATTGGTCGTGATGAACAGACTATCCAGCAGCAAGCAGCCGAAAGAGGAATAGGTTTGTCTGGTTCATCTGGTTTGTCTTGTTTGTTTGGCTGAACGAGATAAACCAGACAAACAAACCAAACCAAATCAACCCCGATCGGTTGCAGCCTCTTCTGTTGCTGAATTACAATGACCCACCATGACGACCAGTACTGCCAACGATCCCAAGCAGCGCCCCACTCTTCGTAATCTTCAATTCTCGCCGATCAAAGAGGGTGAGGAGCAGTACATGGTTCTGTGGGACCCCACGGGACTGAGCAAGGACAAGCTCGTTCTGCCGCTCAACTATTTTTTCATCATTCAGCATTTCGACGGCGAGCACTCGCTGGCTGAAATCGGGGCGCTCTACCTCAAACGATTCGGTGAATTTCTCACTCCCGGGAAAATGGATCAGCTGGTCTCCGACCTGCATGAGAAGCTGTTCCTGGAAGGTCAGCGTGCTGAGGACGCTCGCCGGCTGGCACGCGAGGCCTATCGACAAAGCCCGTTGCGTCGTGCGGCCTTTGCCGGGCGGGGCTATGAAGCAGACGGCGCGAAACTGAAAAAACAGATCGACGGATTCTTTACGTCGAAGGAAGGCCCGGACTTCAAACCGTCGGAGCATGCGGGGAAAAAGATCAAGGGCCTCGTCGCACCGACCTACGATCTGAAACAGGCAGGGTCGATCTATGCCTGGGCCTATAAAGAACTGCAAGATGCAGAGCAGCCGGATCTGTTTGTCATCATCGGCACGGCCTCTGCCGGATTGGATCACGTGTTTGCCGTGACGGATAAGGATTTCGAGACGCCTCTCGGGGTCGTCACTGCCGATCAACCGATCCTGAGCCAACTCAAAGCCACACTCCCGACGTTTTTTGAAGACGATCTCTGCCATCAAGCGGAGCAGGCTGTAGAGTTTCAGCTCCCGTTTCTTCAAGACATTGTGGGGGGCAAGAAGCCGTTCACTATCGTGCCGATCTTGAGTGCCTTCTCTGCATCGAGCCTGGGAGATCCGAACGTTCGCCAATCAGTCGACCAGTTTTTGACAGGGCTTCGAGAGATCCTCACCCAATCGGGCAGGGCCTACTGCGTGATTGCAGCGGGAGAGCTGGCTCATTTGGGCATGCGATATGGGGACAAGGCGCCTCCGACGGACTTCTCCTTTCATCGCTGCATGCAGTTCGATCTGGAAATGTTAAAGCCGGTGGAGGAGCGACAGCCAGAAGAGTTTGCCAACTACATCAGGAAAGAACAGGACCAGCGCCGGATCTCCGGCTTCTCACCCATCTATTCCTTGCTGCGGTTGATCGAGGCGGAGAGTGGACAGGTGTTGCGCTATGACCGCGGGATCACGGATCAATATAACTCGACGGTGACTTACGCCAGCATGGCGTTCTTCTAGTCAGGCTGCTCAAACAGACTCCCAGCTGCGTTCTCACCTCGAACAGGTCCTCAACGTACCTGAGAGGGTACGCCTGCGGCCTGCTCTTCGGCTGCGGCCTTGCTGGATAGTCTGTTTGAGCAGCCTTGTTCGTGCTGTACTCATTCGAGGCAGCGAGACTGAGTAGGCTTCACTGCGGGCGTCGAACGGGGCCCATCTGATTCTTCGTTTTCTTCATAGGGAACGAGCAAACTGTCCTTCACTGCGCGCATCGAGCGACCACTGCTTTATCGTGGGGGCTCTGCGAGCAAGAAGGATGGTTGCCTGTTCCCTCTTCACTCTTTGATCGCCATCTTCATCTCGATAGGTTCGAGAGGATTGTCGAATTCGTCTTGGGCGGCGATCGTGTCGAGCATGTCCATTCTTCGAGTTCGGCGGAAGGGCAAGCCGCTCTTGCTCGGACGCCAGATCCTGTATACAATACAGCATTGATTTTATTGCGGGAGGTGGCCATGTCTGTTCGATTGAACATTACGATGGATGACGATGTGTATGCGCGACTCAAGAAAGAAGTGCCTCCTAAGAAACTCAGCGCCTTTATCGCGGGGGCGGTCCGCGCCAAACTTCATCCGGATGCCAAAGCGCTGAACGTCGCCTACCAAGCTGCCAGCAAAGAGCGATGGAGGACAAGTTTGGACGAGGATTGGAAGCACATTGATGATGAGGGATGGCCCAAGTGAGGCGGATCCCACGGCGCGGGGATGTGTACTGGGTCGCGTTGGACCCGACGCTTGGGTCAGAGATTCAGAAAACTA
>JAYTTD010000118.1:0-5040 GCA_043745235.1 Nitrospira sp.
GATTTTCCATCGGGACGGACCCAAGGTAGGATGTTCTTTTTGCGGACCTCTGCTAGCCGCTTGGTGAGCCGATGTGCGAGTACGATCGGCATCGGCATAAGCTCATCCGTTTCATTGGTGGCATAGCCGAACATCAATCCCTGGTCGCCTGCGCCGCCGGAATCCACGCCCATGGAAATATCGCCCGATTGCTGGTGAATGGCGGTGAGGACGGAACAGGTGTGGTAGTCGAATCCCCAGGAGGCGTCGCAGTAGCCGACATCCTTAATGACTTCGCGAATGATGTCCGGAATTTCGACGTAGGCCTTGGTGGAAATTTCACCGGCGACGAAGGCAATTCCGGTCGTCAGAATCGTCTCGCAGGCGACCCGGGAATATTTGTCCTTAGCAATGAGCGCGTCGAGGATTCCGTCGGAGATCTGGTCGGCGATCTTATCCGGATGTCCTTCCGTGACGGACTCAGATGTAAACAGATAGTTATGTCGCATTAGCCCCTCTGGGTTCAGGTGATCGATAATCGAATAAAAGGCCGAATCCGTGCGATAGTATATGAATGAGTCCTCTATTGTCCATTCTTCAGAAAGTAGCGGACGACCTCTTGGGAAGTAGGCAATCGACTGAAATGCCGATGTCCTAGCTGGCTTGACTCCCCTTTTCCGGCACTTGTAAGATGAACATGCTATCGTTGACTGACTCAGGCTTTCCCAATTCCCGTGGGACTGACCATCGCCCTCCTCCTATACAAGCTCCTCACGCCGACATGCTCTGTTCGAAGGCCTGAGGGGCGATCTTTGTGATGTACAGAGGGGAAAACGCCGACATGAACGGCAATCAAGATACGATTCCCAGCAAGGAAGTCTCACGGCTACTCAGCCCAGGGTTAGGATGGGGCGAACTTGCGCGCGAGTCGGTCACATTTTTGTCCTTGATCAAGCTGGCAATTGCTGGAGCGGTTGTCTTCTTGATGGTTGGGATGGTTGGGATAGGTGGTGCGGCGGCGCCGGATATCCTGCCGATCGCTGAGCGCCACGCCGTCAAGCTGGGTGAGCCGGCGCCAAACTTTCAGCTCCGGGACTTGAATGGCCGTCTTGTGACGCTTTCGGATTTGCGTGGCAAAGTCGTGCTGCTCAACTTTTGGGCTACTTGGTGCGGCCCTTGCCGGGTAGAGATGCCTGCGATGGAGCAGCTCTATCACATGTTTTCGCGGAAGGATTTTGAGATTCTCGCTGTGTCCACCGACGCGCAAGGCGTGGCGATTACCAGGCCGTTTCAGCAAGAGAACCATCTGACGTTTCCCATCCTCCACGATGCCGACTATCGCGTGGGATTGACCTATGGCGCACGGAGCCTCCCGATGACGTTCATGGTCGATCGGCAGGGGATCGTCCGCCACCAGATCTTCGGCGCGCGTGACTGGGGAGCGTCTGAAGCGCAGCAACTCGTGCAGCTATTGATGAAATCTTAGCCGGGATCACCCATGAATACCTACTACGACAGCCGATCCTCTCGCCCGGCTGGGTGTTTCTCGTTCAGCCTCCTCGACAGCCTGTTAGGATGCCTGCGTCGGCTTCACGTGCGAGAAACCCAGGCGGGCGTCGGTCTCAGCCGTCTTGCAACGGCATTCATGAGTAATCCCGGCTAGCCCATGTCGCAATCGGTCACAAATATTTCTCTCGTGGCGGCCTTTTCGGCCGGGCTGCTATCGTTCGTCTCACCCTGCGTGCTTCCGTTGGTTCCCTCCTACATTTCGTATATCACCGGGCTGTCCATCGAACAACTCACTGACTCGACGGTGCGGTCGAAGTTCAAGAAGTCCATTGTCGTCAACGCCCTGTTGTTTATAGCAGGATTTTCAGCGGTATTTGTGTCCTTCGGCGCATCGGCCAGCTTCATCGGACAGGTGTTCATTACCTATCAGGACTACATTCGACGGATCGGCGGGGTACTGATCGTCATTTTCGGCCTCTATTTATTGGGGATCTTGAATATCAATTTCCTAAAAATGGAACATCGATTCCAATTTAGAAATCGACCAGTCGGGTACGTGGGATCGTTCTTGATCGGCGTGGCGTTTGCCGCCGGGTGGACACCATGCGTCGGGCCGGTGCTCGGGACCATCTTGTTGTATGCGAGCACCACCGACTCGATGTCGAACGGCGTGCTGTTGCTGATGAGCTATTCCTTGGGATTGGGGTTGCCGCTGTTTCTCACGGCCCTGGGGGTGGATCGGTTCCTCACCTATTTTAAACAGGCGCGTCTGTATTTGTGGGGCGTCTCCACGGTGAGCGGGGTGTTGATGATCGTCGTGGGCGTCATGATTTACGCCAATACCCTCACGATGATTACCAGTTTTTTAGAGCAGTATGGGATTGGCTGGTACCTCGGCCAGTGACCTGGGATTCAAGGCGCATCACCTCAGTGTGAATATTGAGTTGTGAATGTGTCGCTTGGAGAAAAGACACTCGAACCTCGCGTTCATCATTCACGATGCAGACGCTTTCCGACATGAAAAACTATGATGCCCTCGTGATCGGTATGGGACCGGCTGGGGCCACCGCCGCCTACGAATTGAGCCGTGCAGGCCTATCCGTTCTCGCCATCGAGAAACACACCCATCCTCGTTACAAAGTCTGTGGCGGCGGGTTGTCGGTTCGGATCGAGCAGCTTCTCGATCCGGCGTTCAAGGCCGTCGTCGAACAGACCATTTTCGGCATTCAGTTTTCATATCGCGGTCAGGAATCTATCTCGATCGAATCGCCTAGTCCGATCGCCTACATGGTTATGCGCGATCGGTTCGATCATCACCTGGTTCAACAAGCGCGACAGGTTGGTGCGGACATTCATGAAGGGGAGCAATCGCGGTCGTTCCGTCATGTGCCAGATGGTGTTGAAGTGACGACCGATCGAGGGTGCTATCATGCGAAGGTCTTGAT
Source organism: Nitrospira sp. (assembly GCA_043745235.1). Lineage (GTDB taxonomy): Bacteria > Nitrospirota > Nitrospiria > Nitrospirales > Nitrospiraceae > Palsa-1315. The sequence continues at coordinate 2,934 of JAYTTD010000118.1, forward strand.
CGGCGCTGACGGCGCAAACAGCCAGGTAGCCCGGCATCTTTTCCCTGGCCGGCGGTTGCGTTGCATACCGACGTTAGAAAGCGAGATCGAGATTGGACAGGGGCCACAATATCCGGCTCAGGGCAAAGCCCTCATCGACATCGGCGCCGGCTCGAAGGGGTATGCGTGGATCTTTCCCAAGCAAGGGCGGTTGTCGGTCGGTGTGGGGGAGTTTCAGAGCAAACCGGCGAGTCTCAAGAAGACCTTTGATCGCTTTGTGCGCGGGGATAAAGGTTTGGCAAGTTTGGATGTGCCGAAGCCGGTCGGCCATCCGCTGCCGATATTCAGCAGCCGGACTGAACCATACCGGCAACAGGAGCCTGGGGAGTTCGTCAATGGCCGAGCGTTGCTGGTGGGCGATGCCGGGCATCTTGTCGATCCGCTGTTTGGCGAGGGCATCTACTATGCCGTACGTTCCGGTAAGATGGCTGCAGCAACGGTCCTCGATCAGCTGCACGATCGGAGCAAAAGTTTATGGGACTATGAGCTGGCGATCAGACGGGAATTGTATCCTGAGTTTCGGATTTGCTCGCGCCTCGCAGACATCGTCTATACGTTCCCACGCCTCTGTCACCGGCTGTTGAATCCCTATCAAGAGGTGATTCAACTGTACTACGAAGTGCTCCAAGGGAAAGAAACGTATCAGTCGTTCTTCCAACGGGCCAAGGGAATGGTAAAGGCCTCTACGCGTGAACTCCTGCTCGAAGCCCTGCATCTGCGCTGATTGCAAAAACAACCCTCAGATGTCAGTACTCAGCATTCGGCATGAGGAGAGGAATCGCTAAAGAGAAGTCGGCTGAATGCTGATAGCTTCGAGGCTGCTTGGAATCAACACCAGGCGCCAAGGCGGCAACTGACAAAAGACTGGCTCAATGCCGAGGCGGAAGGGAGGCGGAACGATCCAGTCGGGACAGAGGGGATCAGTCCAGCTGCAAGACTTGGCTGATTCCTCGATTGAGGTGCAGACGGCGAACTAGCGGGGGGCGCAGGTTCGGCCTTCAGGGCCAGCAGCGTTGCGGGTTTCTGTTTTTCAAGCTTCGCGAGTAGGCTTGCTCCTTCATTGGAATGCGCAGTGCCCGGGTATTTTTCTGCCAGCAGCGTCAGCTGTTCGCTGGCCCAATCGTCCGCACCCAGATCGTGGTAGCTCAGCGCCAAAAAATACAGGGCATCGGGCGCAACCGATTTGTCGGGGTACAGTTTTATGATTTGTTCGAAGCGGTGTGCGGCGGCGAGATAGGAGCCCCGCCGATAATAGAATTCTCCTACAAAGAGATGCGTCTGTGCCAGGAGGTCATGGCATTCTTGGATCTTCTGAAGTGCCGGGCCGTCATACCGGCTTCCCTGAAAATCTTTTCGCACCCGCTCAAAGGATTCGAGGGCTTTCTGAATCGGACCCGGATCGCGTTGGATTCCCTTAGTCAGCTTCATCTGGCTCTCTCCGATTCGGAACAGCGCATAGGAGGCGAGGGTGTGGGTACGGTGGAGGTCGAGAAAATGGGTATACTCGACCACGGCCTCCGTATATTCCTCTCTCTCGAAGAAGGCCTCTCCACGCTTCATGATGACGTTGGGGTCGTAGTTCTTTTTGATCGAATCGCCCAAGAAGATCTGTTCGTCCGTGCCGCTCAGGGCTTTCTTTGCGGTATCTTGTTTTTTGGGTGCGCTGGAGCAGGCGGTGACGAGACAGAACATTGCCACACAGAGGCCAATGGCCGCTGTCAGTCGTGGCGCAGCAGTGAATATAGAGGAAGGGTGTACCATTACTGCGTGAAAATGTAGCAGGAGATTCTGCTGAATGCAAGGTTTTGACTCTGTAAGTTGACCCCTGTGGCACCGAGACCTATAATCCCGCCGACCTTGCAATAAACCACAAGAGTTCAGATCGTATGATACGGACGAAGATTATTGGGACAGGCTCATACCTCCCTGAACGGGTAGTATCGAATCGCGAGGTGGGGGCGTTGTTGGGCATCGAGCCGGCTGTCGTGTCCCGCTTGACAGGAATTCAGGAGCGACGCAGGGCTGCTGCGTCCCAAGCGTCTTCTGATCTTGCGGTGGAAGCAGCGAG
>JAYTTD010000119.1:0-19189 GCA_043745235.1 Nitrospira sp.
TCGCCCCGGCCGGCACGTGGATATGGAGGTCTTGTGTGGTGAATACATCGGCATTGATGCCGAGGGTGCGCTCGCGCGACCGGACGTAGCTCAACGCGGCTTGGGCGGATTCCTTCATCACGTCGCCCAGTTGGCCGGTGAGGGTCAATTGCCCCTTACCCTTCATTGCCGTGGCCTCGATGTAGAGCACGTCGCCGCCGGACTCCGTCCAGGCTAACCCGGTGGCCACGCCGATCTCGTCCGTCTCCAATTCTTCTTCGGGCACAAACTTGGGGACGCCGAGATACTTGTGTAGGTTGGCGGGATCGACGGGGAACCCGACGCCTTTGCCTTCCGCCACTTTCTTTGCCACCTTGCGCATGACGTTGGCGATTTCGCGCTCAAGATTACGGACGCCGGCTTCGCGCGTATAGTTGGCGATGATCTGACGCACCGCAGGCTCGGCGATTCGGACATGTTTCTCGGTGATGCCGTGTTCGTTGAGTTGCCGAGGAATCAGGTATTTCTGGGCGATGCCCAACTTTTCTTCTTCGGTATAGCCGGGGATTCCGATCACTTCCATCCGGTCGCGTAAGGCGGGTAAAATTGGATCGATCAGGTTCGCCGTCGTAATGAACATCACTTCAGTCAGGTCGAAGGGCACGCCCAGATAGTGGTCCGTGAACGAGTTGTTTTGCTCCGGGTCGAGCACTTCGAGCAACGCTGCGGAGGGGTCGCCGCGAAAATCCATACCGACCTTGTCGACTTCGTCCAGCATGAAGACCGGATTGTTGGTGCCGGCTTGTTTCATGCCTTGAATGATGCGGCCGGGGAGCGCGCCAACATAGGTGCGTCGATGGCCGCGGATCTCGGCTTCGTCGCGGACGCCGCCGAGACTGATGCGGACAAATTCTCGGCCGAGCGCGCGGGCGATCGATTTTCCAAGCGAGGTTTTTCCGACGCCGGGCGGCCCGACGAAACAGAGAATCGGACCCTTCATCTTGTCTTTGAGCTTCCGCACGGCGAGATACTCGAGAATCCGTTCCTTCACCTTCTCCAGATCGTAGTGGTCCTCGTTGAGCACTTTGGCGGCAGCTTTGAGGTCGAGGTTGTCCTTGGATCTCTTGGACCAGGGTAGTTCTACGATCCACTCGATGTAGGTTCGGACGGTCGCAGACTCAGCGGTATCCGGATGCATTTTCTCAAGGCGTTTGAGCTGCTTTTCGGTTTCCTTCAGCACCTTCTCCGGCATCTTCAGTTCGACGATCCGCTTGCGAAACTCCGTGATTTCCTCCGCGCGTTCGTCGAGCTCGCCCAGCTCTTTTTGAATCGCTTTGAGTTGCTCGCGCAGGAAGTATTCGCGTTGGCTCTTGTCCATCTCCCCCTTGGCTTGCGCTTGAATCTTTTGTTGCATGGAGAGGACTTCGACTTCTTTGCCGAGGATCTCGCTGACATGCCGGAGGCGTTTGACCGGATCGATGACCTCCAGGACGGCCTGGGTGACCTCGACTTTGAGTCCAAGATTGGATGCCACCATGTCGGCAAGTCGTCCAGGGTCTTCGAGATTCTCAATGACGATCATCACGTCCGGGATCAAGATCTTGCCGAGACTCACGATCCGTTCGATCTGTTCCTTGACCGTCCGCATGGCGGCTTCGGTTTCAAGGGCGGTACTCGACTGCTTGTGTTCGGTGAGTTTGTCGATGCGTACGGAGTAATAGGGCTCAGCCTGAATGTAGCCAGAAATCTTGGCTTTGGAGAGCCCCTGTACGAGAATCTTGATGCGTTCATCGGGCAATTTCAGCATCCGCATGATGATGCCGACCGTGCCGACGGTATGGATATCTTCCGGTGAGGGATTCTCGACGTCCAAGGCCTTTTGCGTTGCCAGGAAGATCATACGATTGCCGGCTAGCGCAGCTTCAATCGCTTTGATCGACATCTCTCGTCCGACAAACAAGGGGAGGACCATGTAGGGGAAGACGACGATGTCCCGGACCGGCAACAGTGGAAGCTGGTCTGGGATTTCAACGTTCTGTGGTGCCTGTAAGTCTTGTTCAGTCGGGTCGTTCATCGGTGTGATCTCAGTGTTGTGCTTAGTGGTGGTAGATGCGATAGGAGGTCGTGCCTTCGTTGAATGCGGTGACTAGGCTTTTCGTGATCGTGTTGTGCGGCGTTCTCCGGAAGGCCGCATCCGATTCTGCAGATAGTCGCGAAAGTCCGGTCCCAGGGAAGGGTTCTTGAGGGCGAACTCGACGGTTGCAATGAGAAATCCCAACTTGTCTCCGGCATCATATCGCTGTCCCTGTATCTCCAGCGCATACATCGGTGACTTCTTTGCCAATTCCCGAAGTGCGTCGGTCAATTGAATCTCGCCATTTTTGCCGGGCTGGGTCTTTCGCAGGATGGAGAAAATCTCCGGCGGCAGGACGTAGCGACCGATGACCGCCAGATTAGACGGGGCTTCGGCCGGTGCCGGTTTCTCAATGAGGCCCTCGACTCGATGCAACCCCGCCGCAACGGTTCGAGGTGTGACAATCCCATAGCGGTTGACTTCCTGGTGGGGCACTTCCTGCACGCCGAGGATCGCACCGTGTCGTTTCTTGTAGGCATGAATGAGTTGTGCGAGGCCAGGAACAGGGGCATCGATGATTTCATCGCCGAGAATGACTGCAAAGGGTTCGTCACCGATCAGCCGTTGGGCACAGAGGACCGCATGGCCGAGTCCGAGGGCCTCCGTCTGACGGACGTAGCAGAAATTTGCGAGCGTGGAAATGTGACGCATCTGGCTTAGGAGCTGCGCCTTACCACTGCCCTTCAGATTCTCTTCCAACTCAACGGACCGATCGAAATGGTCCTCGATCGCGCGTTTGCCACGCCCGGTGATGATGATAATGTCCTCGATTCCGGAGGCGACCGCTTCTTCCACAGCGTATTGAATCAGTGGTTTGTCGACGAGCGGCAACATCTCTTTGGGAGAAGCTTTTGTCGCGGGAAGGAAGCGAGTGCCAAGGCCTGCGGCGGGAATCACAGCTTTGCGGACATCGAAGCGTGACATGACTCGATACTATGTGATGGGGTAGGCGATGTCAAGGAATGCAGGAGCGTATAGGCGGCGGGATATGGTTGCACAACCGAGCCCTCGTCTAGACAATCATGACATGTCTGCATGTGCAGACGTCTTGCTCACGCAGGACGGGTTGATCTGATTCATCTGGTTTGTTTTGCTCATTTGGTTCGTCTCGTTCAAGCAAACACACGAAATAAACAAGAGAAACAAGCCGGGCTTCACGCTTGACGCGCCCGGCTCAGCCAGCATGCGATGAATCTTCGCACGCAATAATGTGTGTGGTCAGCTTTACATTCAAATACTTGCCCAATATAATCCAGAAGTTTTACACGCATGTTGTCGTGAGGGATGCGTGTGTGCTGACTGCCTGGGCTTCTGACGTCGGCAGCCTCCTTTGTCGCCATCGTCGCACGAATCCAGGTAGCGTCGTGCGTGATGGGCTGGAGGTGCAGGGTGTAGGGGTGGTCACGGCCAACGTTAGGGTTACCCATGATGTCGGTAATATCTCATTTTTTTTTCGATGGAACTCAGATCCGGTGAGGAGAACATGCTGTTCAGCTTGGTCTCGTTGGCTCTTCACCGTGGTGCTCGTCACCGCGGTTTTCGGTGCATTGCCCGTGCTTGCGGTTGCAGTGGAGCAGGTCGGAGTCAAAGTGACGGCGATTGAGATTCGAGGGAACAAGCGGATCGAGTTGCCTGCAATTGCCGGCCGATTGACGTTGAAGTCCGGCGATCCCTATACACCTGAGAATGTCCGTGGACAAATCAAAATTCTCTACGACACCGGGTTCTTTGAAGATGTGCAGGTGGAGACTGAATCGGGAGCGGGCGGGGTGGCGCTAGCCTTTCTGGTCCGCGAGAAACCGTTTATCACCGAAATCGTGTTTGATGGGAATCAGGCGCTCAGCGACGACAAGCTCAAAGAGAAGATCACGATCAAGAGCCAAGCCTTTCTCGATCAGCTGCAAGCCAAAGAGAGTGCGGAGAAGATTCGCCTGGCCTACCAGGGGGACGGCTATTTCAATTGCCGGGTGACCCCGGTCGTGCAGACCTTGGATGAGGATCGGAAGCGTCTGACATTCTTTATCAACGAAGGGGATAAGGCGCGTGTCAAAACGGTTGATTTTGACGGCCTGCATGCGGCGACGAAAGACGAGATGTTCAAGGTGATGGCAACGCGGGAATGGATTCCCTGGTACGGTCTGTTCACACAGCTGAAGTTGCCGTCGTCTTTCTCGGATGCCGGTGTCTTGAAGCGGGAGGAAATGAACAACGACGTCGAGCGGATTAAAGAGATTTTGCTCAACAAAGGCTATTTAAACGCCCGGGTTGGGTTGCCGGCGGTGGAACTTAGCGACGAGAAGAAATGGTTCGTCATTACATACGCGGTGACGGAAGGGGAGCCATTCACCATCGGCGAAATTGGATTCCGCGGGAATACGGTATTTGAAGATCCGGAGCTTCGCCAGGGGCTCAAAATGAAGGAAGGGGAAATTTTTCAGCGCCAGAAACTCCGTGACGAGATTACGCGGCTGAACGATCTTTATGGAGGCAGGGGCTATTCGTTTGCCGATGTCTCGCCCAATGTGATTCCGAACACAGAGGACCGGACCGCAGCCATCATTCTGACCATCAAGGAAGGGGAAATGATGCGGATCCGTCAGATCAACATCCATGGGAACGAGAAAACCAAAGACAACGTGATTCGCCGTGAAATCCGTGTCGATGAACAGGACGTGATCGATACCCCCTCGCTGAAGCGGAGTTTTCAGCGTCTCAATAACTTGAACTTTTTCGAGACGGTAGAAATTCTTCCGGCGCAGGTGGGTGTGGATAAGGTCGATCTGAATGTGCGCGTGAAAGAAAAGCCGACCGGCCAATTCAGCGTCGGCGGAGGATTCAGCACGTTGGACAGGATCGTTGCGATCGCCGACATTACGGAAGGAAACCTCGGTGGAAATGGCTGGATGGGACGAGTCCGTGGTCAGTTGGGCCAGCAACGGACCATTGGGTTGATCACGTTTCGTAACCCCTATGTGAACGATTCTCTGACCTCGATGCAGCTGGATGTCTACCGCACAGCGACGAACTACATCACCTATTTTGAAACGAAATCCGGTGCCAGCGTGACGCTAGGCCGGTGGCTTTCTGAATATGCCACCGGGAGCGTGAGCCTGTTCGCGGAGGAGTTGAATTTTAAGAATCCGCAGGCAGGGATTTGCCCGGATCGATTTCCTCTTGTGTGCGGTCAACTCGGGAATCAGACAACGACCGGGTTCCGGACCTCGCTCTCTCGCGACACGAGAGACTTCTTTATGGATCCCCGCACCGGTTGGCGAGCCACCGTGGGCTTTGACCTGGGGACGCCCTATTTGGGCGGGAGCAACAACTTCTATAAATACTCTCTGGATGTTATTAAATACACGCCGCTGCCTTTTGATACGCGGATTGCGACCCGTGTTCGCTATGGCGCCGCAGTCGGTATCGATGGCAGACCCATTCCATTGACCGAACGATATTTTGTCGGCGGCATCAATACGATGCGCGGGTTCGTGTTCGGACGCGCGGGACCGGTCACCACCAGCAATACTCTGCTTGGCGCCGCCAGGCAGTTGATCTTCAATAACGATTTTATCTTTACGATTTCCGCCGAGGCCAAATTGAACGGGGTAATTTTCTTCGACTATGGGAAAGGCTTTGACGACGATGAAACGCTCTCATTTAGTAAGTTGCGGAAAACGGCCGGACTGGAAGGGCGATGGATTTCACCTTTTGGCCCCCTCCGTGCCGCGTATGGCATCAATCTTGATCCTCGGGAAGGGGAGCGAAAGGGCGTATTCGAGTTTACGATTGGCTCTATTTTCTAATAGGCTGGGGGAAGACTCTGTAGGCAGGCCGGAATTGTACTGATCTGCAGGTCTAGAACAGACCTGGTCTCTCTGGTTATCTCGTCTGTCGGTCCATCGGGTTAGTCTCATGCAGCTAAACGAATCAGACAGATGGATCAGACCACATGAACAAGACGAGTTGGCTGACTTTTCAACATCCAGCTCATGGGGCAAGTCTTTGACCACAAGTGAGAGGTAACAGTGTGATTCAGATTGGTGTCGTCATGCGGAAAGTGTTTTCCACAGGAGGTCTGTTGATAATGCTCCTTGTTGTCTCTGCCTGTGCTGCCGGCGGGGCCAAAGTCGAGGGGAAGGTAGGAGTTGTCGATTCGGCCCGTATCCTGAATGAGACGAACACTGGCAAGAAGGCCAAGGAGTTCTTGAGCGGATTTTCCAAGAATCGCCAGGCGGTGATCGAGATGGATGAGAAAGAGCTCCGCCGCATGGAAGAAGATTTTGGAAGGCAGGCCAGCGTATTGAGCGCGACTGCCAAACGGGAGCGTGAAGAGCAGTTTCGACGTCGGGTGGCGGAGTATCAGCAGAAAGCCGGTGAAATGAACCGGGAGGTTCAGGAAAAACAGAAAGACGTGCTTGAAGGGTTCCGTGAGAAGGTGGAACTCATTGTGGGGAAAGTGTCGAAGCGTCTCGGATTACAGGTCGTCATGGAGAAGGGGAAAGGCGGCCCCACTTTATATAGTGAGGCAGGACTCGATATTTCAAGTCAAGTCATCGATGAATTTAATCGTGACTATCCGTAACCTGGTCTATCTGGTTTGTTTGGTCTATTTGGTTTTTGGTTGACGAAACTAACCGGATGAACCAAATAAACAAGACAAACCAAACAGATCAATAAAACGAGACATTTGTGAGAAGCAGAGGAGGATTCGATGGAGCGAACGAGGGTGACTACTCTGATCAGTGCAGTGGTATTGTGGATGGCGATGGTGTCGCCGGGGTTCTCGGCTGAAACCTTCATGGTTGGCGTGATGGACCAGCAAGTGGTCATCGAGCAGTCGAAGGCCGGCAAGCGGGCAGTGGACGAGCTCAAGGCCTACTCCACGAGCAGGCAAAAGATCATCAATTCCGATGAGCAGGAACTGAAAGAATTGCAACAGGCGATTCAAGAGGGGAAGTTGGCCGACAGCGCAAAGCAGGAAAAGCAAGGTCAGTTCCAGGTCAAGATGGAGGCCTATCAACGTCGTCTGGCCGATTTCAATCGCGAAGTTCAACAGAAGCAGCGTGACATGGTGGCGGAATACTCGAAGAAAATACAGGCGGCTGCGCAAGCCGTGGGGGACAAGAACGGGTACGTTGCGATCCTCGACAAGGGGATTACGGCAGTGATGAAGGTCGTGCTCTATCATCAGCCTGCGCTGGATGTGACCGATCAGGTGGTGAAGGAGTTCGATCGACAGAATAAGTAGCAGGGAGGGAGGGGATGGAACCTGATGATCTTCTGTGCTCGCGCAACGCACGGCTTCCGAAAGCCCTCGTTGGACGCGCGCAGTGGAAGATCAATCAGCCCCCATCCTTGGGAGAGGCACGAGCAAGCTTGGAAGGATCATTAAAGTCTTGCCTATGAGGAGGTTTCGCCGATGTCTGTGATGGAGCAAGCTGAAATTCAGTCTCTCTTGCCTCACCGGTACCCCTTTCTTCTGGTCGATCGAGTGCAGGAGTTGGACCCCGACCGGCGGATCGTAGGGATCAAGAATGTCACGATCAATGAACCATTTTTCCAGGGGCATTTTCCTGGACGCCCGGTCATGCCGGGGGTGTTGATTCTCGAAGCCATGTCTCAAGTCGGTGCGATACTGGCGTTGAAGTCGATGGGGCACGCGACGCGTCCTGTGGTGTATCTGACCGGTATCGATGGCGCGAAGTTTCGAAAACCCGTCGTGCCCGGTGACCGATTACGGTTTGAGATCGACGTTGTTAAGAAACGGACGCCGTTCTGGAAGATGCAAGGCAAGGCGTTTGTGGAGGAGGATCTCGTGTGTGAAGCCGAAGTAACCGCCATGGTGACCGAAGAGAAAGACGCGAAGCATGGAGCGTGATCGTGTGCGCGACGGGCGAGCCATGCGGGACAGGCGAGATTCGGGACAGAGACGAGTTGCGCGTTCCCTGCACGTCCCGCGTTTCCCGCTCATGACTGGAGGTTACGAGTGCAGATTCATGCAACAGCGATAGTGCATCCCAAGGCAAGTCTTGCTGACGATGTGGAGGTCGGGCCGTTTTGCTTGATCGGTGAGCATGTCACGGTCGGACCGGGAACGCGTCTTGTTTCTCATGTCGCAGTCGATGGCTGGACGGAGATCGGTGCGCGATGCGAACTGTATCCCTTTGTCTCGATCGGCGCCCCGCCGCAACATCTCAACTACAAGGGCGAACCGACCAAGGTAGTGATTGGCGACGACAATATTCTTCGGGAATATGTGACCGTCAACCGGGCGACGGCACAAGGCGGTGGGACAACCACCATCGGGTCCAAGAACTTCCTGATGGCCTATGTGCACATCGCCCATGATTGTCATCTCGGCAGCCATCTCATTCTTGCCAATGCGGCCAGTTTGGCCGGCCATATCACGATCGGCGACCATGCCATCATCGGGGGACTGACCGGCATCCATCAATACGTGCGGGTCGGATCGTATTCCATGGTCGGCGGCTGCTGCGCACTCGGGCAGGATCTTCCGCCGTTCATGCGTGCTGCGGGTGGCTATCGGGCGCGGATGTACGGCCTCAACTCGGTGGGGTTGCGCCGGCAGGGGTTTTCAAACGATCGGATCTCGTTACTGAAACGGGCCTATGACATGCTCTTCCGTTCGGGGCATCGAACCGCCGAGGCGGCCAAACTCGCCAAGGTCGAGTTCGGAGACCAACCGGACGTCATGACGGTGCTGGGATTTTTGGAGGGTACGAAGCGCGGTATCTGTCGGTCGGTCGGCAAAGATCAGGAGGATGAGGAGTGAGTACCGTGGCATCACTCCCTCAGATTAGCAACGGCGAACGGATCGGGCTGATTGCCGGCAACGGCCGATTCCCGATCATCTTCGCGGACAATGCCAGGAAGCTGGGCTACCATGTATCGGCCGTCGCGCATGAAGGCGAGACGGAACCGGAGTTGGCCAGCCATGTGGATCGGATTCATTGGATCAAGATCGGCCAGCTCAACAAACTGATCAAGGCCTTCAAGGCAGACGGCGTTCATCAGGCGGTCATGCTGGGTGGTATCAAGAAGACGCACGTATTTACAACTGTGCGACCTGATTTTCGTACCCTGGCGCTGGCGACACGCTTGGCGCTCTTGAAGGACGACGACATTCTGCGCGAATTGGCGAAGGAGCTCGAGCGGGAAGGCATCGCCATCTGTGAGTCGACTTTCGGGCTGGAAGGGATTCTGGTGGAAGAAGGGCCGTTGACAGAGCGGACTCCATCGGAAAAAGAGTGGGAGGATATCCGTTACGGGTGGGAAGTGGCGTATGACATCGGGCGTCTCGATATCGGGCAATGCGTCGTCATCAAAGATCGAGTGGTTGTGGCGGTCGAAGCGGTCGAAGGGACTGACGGGGCCATCAAGCGCGGCGGTGAATTGGCCAAGGAAGGCGCGGTCGTCGTGAAACGATCCAAGCCGCAACAGGATTTGCGTTTCGACCTCCCCGCCATCGGTCCACGGACCATTGAGGTGATGGCGTCGGTCAAGGCCTCGGTCTTGGCTGTGGAAGCCGGTCGAACGATCCTGTTGGATCGTGAGATCATGTTAGCGAAGGCCCGGTCTGCCAGGATTGCCATCGTCGGTATTGCGAAATTCGAGCCGAGTGGAGGATGAAACCTCGCGCATGACACCGCTCAGGGCAGGCGTCATTGGCGTCGGACATCTTGGGCAGCACCATGCGCGCCTCTATGCCTCCTTGCCGGGGGTTCAGCTTGTCGGCGTGGTCGATCAGTCGGTCGAGCGGGCGCAGACGATTGCCGATCAGCATAGAGTTCAGGTCTTTCGCACCGTTGATGAGTTGTTGCCGCATGTGGATGTCGTCAGTGTGGCGGTGCCCACATCAGGCCACTATGTCGTTGTAAAATCCTGTCTTCAGGCGGGTAAACATGTCCTCGTCGAAAAGCCGATTGCTGTCACGCCGGCAGACGCGCACGAGTTGGTGCAGCTGGCCACACAGCGAAACTGTTGTTTGCAGGTCGGCCACAGCGAACGATTCAACCCGGTCATGGCGCTGATGCGTCCCCATATCGGGCGACCTGTGTTCATCGAATGTCACCGTCTCAGCAGCTTCAGTGAACGGGGAACAGATGTGGATGTGGTCCTGGACTTGATGATTCACGACATCGATCTCGTGCTGTCCTTGAACCCTGGTCCCGTGGAAGAGGTGCGTGCTGCTGGGGTGGCGGTGTTGTCCTCCTCGATCGATATTGCCAACGCCCGCATTCAGTTCCGGAGCGGCTGCGTGGCCAACCTGACCTCCAGCCGTGTCTCGACGAATAAGATGCGCCGGCTGCGTCTCTTCCAGCGAGAGAACTATCTGTCAATCGATTTCCAGACGCGTCAAGGGATGATTTGCCGACGCAACGCCAAAGCAGAGGGGCAGCCGACCGTCGAGGTTGAGCAGCTTCAGGGGGGAGACGAAGAACCCTTGAAGCTCCAACTTGCATCGTTTCTTCACGCAGCCGGCACGGGCACGAGGCCGATGGTATCGGGTGAGGATGGGGCTGCGGCAGTGGTTGTGGCGCATCAGGTCTTGCAGGCCATTGAAGCCTTCGCAGCCCGCCATGAAGAAGGGGATAGTGGGGGTATGGGGTATAAGGGATAACGGGATAGAAGTTGCAGGCCCTTTACCCCCTCTGAGAGGTTATGCGGATTCTGATCGTAACAGGCGAAGCTTCGGGTGATCTCCACGGGGCTCATTTAGCCAAAGCGATCATGGCGCTCGACCCGACGGCTCAGCTGGTCGGCATTGGTGGGCCTGCGATGCGCGCCGCTGGTGTGAAGCTGGTGCCGGGCGTCCCGCAGCTGGACGTGATGGGGTTGATCGGGCTGTCTGCTATCCCTGCCATGGTCCAGCGCGTGCTGGCCATCCGACGGGTGCTGAAGGCAGAGGCCTGGGACCTTGTTGTGCTGATCGATAATGCAGGGCTGAACTTTCACTTCGCCCGGGTTGCTAAAGCCGCCGGTCACCGTGTGCTCTACTACATTGCCCCACAAGTGTGGGCCTGGCGGCCGGGGCGCATGAAGTGGATTCAGCGCCGGGTCGATCATGTCGTCGTCATTCTCCCATTCGAGCCGGAAGTCTATCGCCAGGCAGGAGTTCGCTGTACGTTCGTTGGCCATCCATTGCTTGATATAGTGGCTCCGCATTATGATCGCGTAAAGCTTCGCGAGGAGTTCGGGTTGGGCCAGTCCGCCCGCGTCATCGGATTATTGCCGGGGAGTCGAGTGAGCGAAGTCGAAATGATCCTGCCGGTGCTTCTCAAGGCGGCGGCGCAGTTGGTTGTGGCAGAACCGGGAACGCAGTTTATCCTGGCGCAGGCCTCCTCAATTGACGATAATCTGATCCAGGCCTTGCTGCAGCAAAGCCCTGTGCCGGTTCGAGTGGTGTACGATCAAGCCAGTGAGGTGATGGCCCTGTCCGATGTCTTGTTCATTGCATCGGGAACCGCGACCTTGCAGGCAGCGGTGGTGGGGACACCCATGGTGTTGCTGTACAAAACGTCGCCGTTGACCTATCGGCTCGCGCGTTGGCTGATCAATGTGAAATGGATTGGACTCGTGAATTTGGTGGCCGGACGATCGGTCGTGCCGGAACTGATTCAGGATGAGGCGACGGACGAGCGGTTGTGTCAGGAAGCCCTGCGCCTCTTGCGCGATCCGTCGGCCTATAATGATATGAAAGAAGGACTGCGACAGGTTCGGCAATCGTTGGGGGAGCCCGGCGCCTCCAGCCGAGCTGCGCAGGTGGTATTGTCTGAATGTCGACTCTAGATCGCTTGATACGATTGTTCAGCTACTTGAAACCCTATCGGGTCCGGTTGGGTGCGGCGTTCGCATGCTCGGGGTTGGTGGCCGCTTTCTCCGGCGCCTATGCCTGGCTCGTCAAGCCGGTCCTCGACGAGATCTTCATCAACAAGAACGAAAGCCTCCTGCTGGTGCTCCCGCTCGCGCTCTTCGTCGTGGCGGTGCTCAAGAGTGTCTTCAACTATGGGCAAAACTATCTCATGAGCTATGTCGGGAATCAGGTGATCACCGATATTCGACAGGAGTTGTTCGGGAAACTCATTCGGCTGCCCGTTCCCTATCATGATGTGAATACGTCGGGGCGGTTGGTGTCCCGTGTCGTGAACGACGTCACGTTGATGGCCAACGCGGTGGCGGGCGTGCTGAAAGATATTTTTCAGCAGGGACTGACGTTCCTGGCTATGATGGGTGTGATCTTCTATCAGAATGGGCGGCTGGCCGGCCTCTCGGTGATTGTCATTCCCTTGGCCGTGTTCACGATGGTGCGGATGGGGAAGCGATTGCGCGCGTTGGCAGCAAGCGGCCAGGAGCGGATGGGGGATATGGCCTCCACACTTCAGGAAACGTTATCCGGTATTCGCATGGTGAAGGCCTACGGACGAGAAGAGTCGGAGACGGCGAGATTTCAACAGAGCAATCGTTCGTTCCTCAGCACGACGATGAAGGCGATTCAGGTCTCTTCCATCGGGTCGTCGCATATGGAAGTGATCGGCGTCGTGGGGGTCGCGGCGATTATCTGGTATGGCGGATTTCTCGTCATCAACGGCTCGATGACGCCGGGGGCATTCTTCTCATTTCTCACGGCGATGTTCATGGCCTATACGCCGATTCGCCGGCTATCCGGTTCCAATAATCAGATTCAACAGGCGCTGGCCGCGGCGGAACGGGTCTTCAGTGTCTTGGACCTCAAGACCGAGCAGGATGCGGAGCGGGGCCAGTTGGAGTTGCCGCGAATTGCGCAGTCGGTGACGTTCGACGATGTGACGTTTCATTACGAGAGCCAGACGGTGCCGGCTCTCAACGACGTGAACCTGACGATTCGCGCCGGAGAAATGGTGGCCCTCGTGGGCAGCAGTGGCAGTGGAAAGACGACCCTAGTCAATCTTCTCCCGCGTTTTTACGAACCGACGGCTGGTCGTATTCTCATTGACGGGGTCGATATTCAGTCGTACTCCCTCCCCTCTCTCCGATCGCAGATCGGTATGGTGTCGCAAGACGTGGTTCTGTTTGACGACAGCATTCGTAACAACATCGCCTTTGGACGGCAAGATGCCACAGACGAAGACATTATCCAGGCGGCGCGATTGGCCTACGCCCATGATTTTGTCGAGCGCCTTCCGCAGGGATACCAGACGGTCGTGGGTGAGAAAGGGGTAAAACTCTCCGGTGGAGAGCGGCAGCGCGTGGCCATAGCCCGGGCGATCTTGCGCGACCCTCCCTTGCTTATCCTCGATGAAGCGACGTCGGCGTTGGACACCGAGTCTGAACGGGTCGTCCAGCTGGCGCTTACCAATTTGATGAAAAATCGGACAACTGTCGTCATTGCCCATCGGTTGTCCACGATTCAACAGGCCGATCGGATCATGGTCCTGGCTCGAGGCTCGATCGTCGAAGTCGGGACACATGATGAGCTGCTTCGCCAAGGGGGACAGTACCAGCGACTCCATGCGATGCAGTTCCAGGATGTGGCCGATGCATAATCCTGCTCTGAAGCGAGTCGAGGAGTGGCTGAAGCTCTCTGTGCTCCCTCCGATCGGAGCTGCGGTGATTCGGGGGCTGGGGCGGTCCATGCGGATGGAGTCGCAAGGCCATGAGCAGGTCGATGAGTTGTACCGTCAGGGCCGGCATATCATCCTTGCGTTTTGGCATGCGCAACAACTCATGATTCCGACAGGCTATCGTGGAACAGCAGCCAACGTGCTGATCAGCCAGCATCAGGATGGCGAGATCATCGCGCGCATCATCTCGCGATTCGGCCATCGGGCGGTCCGTGGATCGAGCACCAGGGGAGGGGCGTTGGCCTTGCGAGAGTTGATCCGCCTTGGGCGCTCCGGCGCGGATCTTGTGGTGACTCCCGATGGACCCAAGGGGCCTCGCCAGGTTGCAAAAATCGGGGTGGTTCAGCTGGCGAAAGCGACCGGGCTTCCGATTGTACCGCTGGCCTTTAGCTGTTCAAAAAAAAACTCTTCGCGAGCTGGGATCGGTTCATGGTCCCGTATCCATGGTCTCGAGGTCTCTATCTCTGGGGCGCCCCCATCTGGGTTCCGCGAGATTCCAACGAACAGGCGTTGGCGTCGGCATGCCTGGAGCTTGAAACGGCCCTGAATCGATTGACGGACCAGGCGGATGGCACCGTCAAACGTCAAACATAAAACGACGCGCCTAGACCCCTTACCTTCAACGTCTCACGCATAACGCGCAAAGACATGTGGCGTTTCTTCTACAACATTCTGTTGCTGGCTCTCTCGCCGATTATCGTGGCGGTTCTGTTGGCCAAGCAACGATGCCGTCGCGGATTGCCGCAGCGACTGGGGCTCCAAGAAGGTTCATCTGGTTTATCTCGTTTGTTTAGTGTGTTTGGTTTATTTGAACACGACAAACCAGAGCAACCAAACAAACCAAATCAACCAGTTATTTGGATTCACGCCGTCTCTCTCGGTGAAGTGGTGGCGGTGACACCGCTCGTCAACGAGCTACATCATCGTCATCCCGAGTACCGTATCGTGGTCTCGACAGTGACTGAGACCGGACGAGAAGCCGTGGAGCAACGGTTGGCTGGCGTGGCAGATCACTGTTATGCGCCGCTCGATTTCTCCTGTGTCGTGTCCCGCTTCATCGAACGACTGCAACCCTCCCTCTATCTGTTCGTGGAGACCGAACTCTGGCCCAATCTCTTGTGGCACCTGCGTCGTCGTGGAGTGCCGACGGCTCTCGTGAACGGCCGGCTTTCGACCAGGTCTTTTGCGCGGCAGCAGTGGGCGCCCGTACGATCGTTCTATCGGACGATGTTGCAGACGCTCAGCCTTTGTCTGATGCAGTCTGACCGGGACGTCGACCGTATCATCGCGCTCGGAGCAGAGGCCTCGCGAGTCAGGCGCACAGGAAATATCAAGTTTGACCAGCCGATACCAGCCGTCACGGGAAGTGGGACGACAAGGACTTCCCTTGGGCTTCAAGAAATGGAACAGCTGTTTGTGGCAGGCAGTACTCATCCCGGTGAAGAAGAAATGCTCGTGGAATGCTATCGAGCACTCGTGGCACAGTGTCCCTCAGCGGTCTTGCTACTGGCGCCTCGACACATTGAACGAGCAGAGTCAGTGGAGGCGATGATTCGGGCGCGCGGATTCGCCGTGCAGCGACGCAGTGCCATCGGGCAGGCCGGCTCGCTGCGATCTACCTGTCCCCGTGTGGTGGTGCTCGATTCGCGAGGCGAATTGGCTGGGATTTACAGAGAAGCGGTCGTCGCGTTCGTCGGAGGCACACTCGCCCCGATTGGTGGACACAATTTACTGGAGCCGGCTCAGTGGGCGAAGCCGGTGTTGTTCGGTCCCTACACCGATCATTGTGCGGAGATTGCAGACCTTTTGATTCAGGCGGGAGGTGGCCGTCGGGTTCTCCAGGCGGAGGATCTCACACGACAGGTGTTGACCCTCTTTTCTGATGACGTGGAACGGGAACGGATAGGCCGGTCGGCTCGTCAGGTGGTAGAGCAGAATCAGGGAGCCTTGCAACAGACGCTGGAGGCCATTGACAGGCTCTTGAAGCCGCAGCAAGGCAGCAGCGGGTCTCCTCTCGCGGACCGGCCGCGTCCCCTCATGGCTGGACGATAGCAAATACGGTGTTGAATCCTGGAACAAACGTCAGATGGTGGCTGATGTGGGCCGCGATCCCGTATGGGGTGGTTGCGCGGTTGCGCGCGTTGCTGTACGACTGGGGCTGGTTCGCTCAGCGGCGATTACCGGTCCCTGTGTTGAGTGTCGGGAATCTCACGCTCGGCGGGACGGGGAAAACTCCGGTGGTGATTGTGCTGGTCGAATGGCTTCTGGCACAGGGGAAACGGGTGGCGATTCTCAGCCGGGGCTATCGACGGACAAGCACGGATCCGTATCTGTTGGTGTCGGATGGCGAACGTCTGCTGGTCGGCCCGAACGAGGCAGGCGATGAACCATTCTTGATGGCGCAGCGTTGTCCTAAGGCGATCGTGGCCGTCGGCGCCGATCGCTATGAACTCGGTGAATGGGTCTTGAATCGATTTCCGGTCGATTGCCTGGTGCTCGACGATGGATTTCAGCATTTGGGGCTCTATCGTGACGTGAATCTCTTGCTGGTCGATGCTACGGATGCGGATGGACTCTCTGCTCTGGCGCCGGCCGGGCGACTCAGAGAACCACTCAAGGCGGCGGCGCGCGCGACTGCCATCATCGTCACGAGAGCAGATGTGCAGGCTCAGGTGACACAGGTCTGTCACAGGCTGAAGGCCGCGCTCGGTACGATGCCGGATCCGATCCAGGTGGTCTTTCGTTCGGAGAGTCTCGTGCCGGTGGTGACCGGAGCATCTCAGCCGCTCTCCTGGTTCAAGGGAAAGACCGCGTTGCTCTGTAGCGGCGTGGGACATGCCGGGTCGTTTCGCTCTCTCATCGAACGAATAGGGATCAGGATTCTGGATGAAGTAATCTATGCCGATCACCATGCCTATACGAGCCAGGATGTCGAGCAACTGCGAACCAGAGCGACTGAACTCCAGGCTGAGCTGGTCGTGACGACAGAGAAGGATGCCTGTAAGTTGGCTGCGCTGCTCCAAGATACTGATTGCTGGTGGGCAATCCGGCTGATCACGGACGTGATCGTGGGGGAAGATCGGCTGCGGCGGTTAGTTCTCGGAAGGCTGACCCCCAGATGACTGGTTTATTTGGTTTGTCTGGTGCGAAATAACCAAACACACTAAACAAACGAAATGAACCAGATGAACCTTCTTGGTTGCGGAGGGTTGTGAATAGAGACAGCATCAAAAGAATTCTTGTCCGTGGGCCCAATTGGCTTGGCGATGCGGTGATGTGCGAGCCTGCGCTCCGTGGATTGCGGAGACTGTTTCCCGATGCGCAGATCGCGTTGTTGGTCAAACCGGCTGTGGCCGATTTGTTTGCGGGCCATCCGGCATTGACGCGTGTGCTGACCTACGACAGCAAGGGGCGGCATGCAGGGCTCTCCGGTAAGTGGGCGTTGGCTGGACAGTTGCGGCGGCAAGGTTTCGATCTGGCGGTATTGTTTCAGAATGCGTTCGAGGCAGCGTTCCTGACGTTCCTGGCCGGTGTGCCTCGGCGCTACGGGTATGCGACAGACGGGCGAAGTCTGCTGTTGTCCGATCCAGTCGCTCCGCCGGATCACCGCACGCTCGTTCATCAAGTCAATTATTATTGGGATCTGCTGAAACCGCTGGGCCTCACAGGCGATCCCTTTGCACCGGAACTCGTCGTCTTTCCTGAAGAGGAACAGGCGATGGCAGGGCGATTGGCCCAGGGCGGATTGACCGCATCGGATATCGTCGTGGGAATCAACCCCGGTTCGACCTACGGCGGGGCTAAACGCTGGTTACCCGAACGGTTTGCCGAGGTCACGGAGCGACTGTGCCGCACGATTCGCGAATCTCAGCAGCAACAAGTCAGTGTGGTGATTTTCGGGGCCAAGGGGGAAGAGCGTTTGGGCCAGGAGATTGCTGCCCGTCTGTCGTCCCGATCCTTGGTCTTATCCGGGGCCACGACGATCCGTGAACTCATGGCGGCGGTGAAACGGTGCGCCACGCTCCTCACGAACGATACCGGTCCTATGCACATCGCCTCCGCGTTCCAGGTGCCGGTCGTGGCCATCTTCGGGCCGACCGATTGGCGTACCACCTCACCCTTTGGGAGCGCCCATGCCATTGTGCGGCAGCCAGTCGATTGCGCTCCCTGCCTATTACGTGAATGCCCGATCGACCATCGCTGCATGACAAGGGTGTCGGTTGATCAGGTCTATGAAGCGGCGACAAAACAGTTGAAGGGTTTGTCTGGTGTATCTTGTTCATCTGGTTCAAGCCAATCAATCCAGATCAACCAAACAAACCAGATCAACCAAATCAACCAGACAAACGTCCTCGACGGCGTCACCGTCTTTCTAGATCGGGATGGAACATTGAACTATGACCCAGGCTATTTGAAAGTCGCCGCTGATCTGAAGTTGTTAGCCGGGGTTGGGCCGGCCCTGGCGCGACTGAAACGGGCAGGGGCGAGATTAGTGGTTGTGACCAACCAATCCGGTGTCGGCCGTGGAATTGTGACGCTACAAGATTTGGAAGCCATCCATGCCAGATTGCAAGGTCTGTTGGAACAGGAGGACGCGGCGCTGGATGCCATCTATTTCTGCCCGCACCATCCCAACGATGGCTGCCGCTGTCGCAAACCGAATGTTGGAATGGTGGAACGGGCTGTGTCGGAGTTGGAACTGGATCTTCGACGTTCCTATTTGATCGGCGATCACGCGCGCGATATACAATTGGCGAACAGAGTGGGCGCCAAGGCTATTCTTCTTACGACCGCACTGGTGGACACGCAGGCGTTGGATCGGCTCAAGGTTGAACAGGCCATGCCGGATGCCGTGACAAAGTCTATGACTGAGGCAGTCGATTGGATTCTGGAAGATGTGAAGACGCTTCGCTTAGGTAGATAGGCTGAAGGTAGATAGACTGAAGGTAGATAGACTGAAGGTTCGGAAGGTAAAGATTCTGAAGATCGACGGCTCAGGCCTTCAGCCCTCAGTCTATTAGCCTTCGGTCTCTGGCTTCAGGCGGCAAACATGCGTGACCACACAAGGCTTCGGGCATTTGAGTTGGCTGATGAAGTCGTCGTGTTGGTTTATCAGACAACTGCCGGGTTTCCTAAAGAAGAGTTGTTTGGACTGACTTCTCAAATACGGAGGGCAGCAGTTTCAGTTCCTTCTAACATCGTGGAGGGTTGCGCTCGTGACAGTGAGGCAGATTATCTCAGATTTCTCAATATCGCCTTTGGGTCATTGAGGGAACTACACTATCAATTAAATTTGTCGAAGCGGTTGGGTTTCTTGCCCAACGAGGATGCATCTCTGCTTGAGCCCAAGGTCGTAGAGACCGAGAAAGTTTTGAATGGCTTGATTCGTGCTTTGCGAGATCATTCATAGTCTTCAGCCTGAACACCTAATCGTATGGAAGACTATCGCCACATC
>JAYTTD010000120.1:0-19161 GCA_043745235.1 Nitrospira sp.
GCGAGTGAATCCCGTCATCGTTGGTAACCAGAATGCGCATGGGTTCTTCAGGAACAAAAAAAGCTGCCGGTGGCAGCTTCTTCGGTCGGTGTTGGCTCAGGCGCTGATCCAGGAGATCCGTCCAACGTCCCCTGTCACGACTGGTCCCTTACCCTTCACGATATTTGGTCGGGGCGAGCCGATTTGAACGGCCGACCACTCGCACCCCAAGCGAGTACGCTACCGGGCTGCGCCACGCCCCGACATGCTCTATTCAATTTCACCATCTCCCACATTGTCTCCTTGGAGGTGACTGGAATGCAACCGGCTCGGAAGAGACCAGGCGAGGCGGGAGCGTCGTCAGTCAGAATGCGACTCCAAAATTTTGAGAATCGCCTGGAGATTCCCTCGAAGTTTCTGCGCGAGTTCTTTGGGACGTACCCGTTGGCTTGCCACTCGACCTCGCCTGGCCCAATACCGTTTGACACCTTCCAGTGTATGCCCTTCCTCATAGAGCATCCGCTTAATCTCCAATACCGTTTCGACTTCTTTTCTGACATAGAGTCGCTGATTCCCACGACTTTTCTTGGGCTTGAGAAACAGGAATTCTGACTCCCAGAAGCGCAACACGTATGCCGGCAGCTCGGCAATCTGGCTGACTTCGCCAATTTTATAAAAGACCTTGCTGCCCAGCCTGGGCTCGTTCCCCATGACCGGTCCTCGTGGTGGGATGAGTTACGGTGATTGAATGCGGCTATGAATTGACGTATTTCTTAAACACTTGACTGGGACGAAAGGTCACCACGCGACGAGGTGTGATTCCTATTTCTTCGCCGGTCCGAGGATTCCGGCCCTTCCGTGCCCCTTTACTGCGTACCACGAAATTTCCGAATCCGGCAATCTTGACCGACTCTCCCTTATGCAACACCGCTTTCAACATATTCAGCACAAGTTCAACAATATCTGCGGCTTCATTTTTTGAAATACCGACCTGCTTGTAGATTTCGTTCGCGATATCCGCCTTTCTCATACTTTTCCCTCCGACACCCACGCACACTTCCCGAACGATCGCCTGTGAACTCACTACGAACGATTGGCAGTTTCGCTTAATTTACGTGAGGTTACACGGCCTGTCAAGAGGAAAGATACTGGATCCGACGTTCCGTTCACTCATCTTTGGCAAGCAACTTATATTCGATACTGTCCGCCAACGCTTGCCAACTCGCTTCCATGATGTTCTCAGACACGCCGACGGTACCCCATTTATCCTTATGGTCGCCCGATTCGATCAACACGCGGACCTTGGACTCCGTCCCACGATTGGCCGACAGGACTCGCACCTTATAGTCGAGCAGTTTGACTTCTCGGAGTTGGGGATAGAACTTTTCCAACGCCTTCCGCAAGGCATGGTCGAGCGCGTTGACCGGACCGGCGCCGACTGCTGCCGCATGTTCCACCACTTCGCCGACCTTCACCATGACTGTGGCCTCAGACGACGAGGCACCATGGTCTTGCTTTTTCTCGACAATCACCCGAAATCCGAGAAGTTGGAAGGAGGGCCTGTGCGTCCCCATCGCTTTCCGCATGAGCAATTCGAAGGAGCCTTCCGCTGCCTCAAATTGGTAGCCCTCACTCTCACGCTCCTTCAAGGTATCGATCAGTTCCCGCACCTTGGCATCGCCCTTGTCCAATTTGATCCCATAGGCCTCGACCTTTTCCAACAATCCGCTCCGACCTGCAGCATCCGAGACCAACATACGCTGGCGGTTCCCGACTAACCCCGGGATCACATGTTCATAGGTCGCGGAATTCTTGAGCACGGCATGAATATGAATCCCACCCTTATGGGCAAACGCCGAATCTCCCACATAGGGTTGGTGTGTATTGGGCATGAGGTTCGCGATCTCGGTCACGAATCCCGAGACCCGCTTGAGATGGTTCAACCGGTCTTTCAACACCGGACGTTTCATCTTCAGTTCAAGATTGGGAATGATCGAACAAAGATTGGCGTTGCCGCACCGTTCGCCGATCCCGTTAATCGTCCCCTGCACTTGCACCACGCCGGCCTCGATCGCCACCAGCGAATTCGCGACGGCCATTTCGCAATCGTTGTGGGCGTGAATGCCCAAAGGCACGGCACACTCACGCCGAACGACCTGACAGATTTCTTTAATTTCCCAGGGCATTGATCCGCCGTTGGTGTCGCAAAGAATCACCCGTTCGGCCCCGGCTGCGACGGCTTGGCGAATGGTCTCCAGCGCGTAGTCTGGATTGGTCTTGTACCCGTCAAAGAAATGCTCCGCATCGTAGAACACCCTCCGACCTTTCGCGCGGAGATGGGCCACCGAGTCGCTGATGAGCTCGAGATTCTTCACAAGGGAAATGCCGAGCGCATCGGTCACATGCAGGGACCAGGTTTTTCCGAAGAGTGTGATGATCTTCGTCTCCGCGTCCAGCAATGCCCGGATATTCGGATCCTTCTGTACCGCGTTGCTCGCCTTTCTGGTAGACCCAAACGCCACCACCGTCGCCGTCTGCAACGGGATGGTCTTGATCATCCGAAAGAACTCGATGTCTTTGGGATTTGCCCCGGGCCACCCGCCTTCAATGAACTGTACGCCCAGGCCATCCAACTGTTCGGCGACCCGCACCTTGTCTTCTGCCGAAAAAGTGACATCCTCGGCCTGAGCCCCGTCCCGTAATGTTGTGTCATAGATTTCCAGGGCTGCAGGCCGTGCGGCAGGAGAAAGTGTGCCGGACGACGTGGAGCCGATCGGTTTACCTTGTGAGGATCGTGGTTGTGAAGATTTTCGAGCCATAAAGAAAACGCTACCAGGAGCAGAACCCGCTTGTCGAGACCCAAATCGCCAAAATCCGCTACTTCGCAGCTCGATCCCCTGCCGGGAACTGATCCAACCCGAACGCAGTATGGAGCGAACGCATTGCGAGCTCGACGTACTTTTCATCGATGACACAGGAGATCTTGATCTCCGATGTGCTGATCATCAGAATATTCACGCCTTCCTGCGATAAGACCTCAAACATCTTGGCAGCGACTCCCGAATGAGACCGCATCCCGACGCCAACCAGCGAAACCTTCGCAATCGCCTCGGTCACGACAACGGATTTGGCGTCGATACCCTTCGCCACCTCTTGAATCAGCGGCAGGGCTTTCTGGATGTCCGCTCGTGGAATCGTGAAGGAAATATCTGTCATACCAGACTGACTCATATTCTGGATGATCATATCGACATTGATGTTGGCCGTAGCCACCGGCCCGAAAAGTTTTGATGCAATACCTGGTTTGTCCGGCACACCTACAATTGTAATCTTGGCCTGATTTCGATCGCCGGTGACTCCCGAGACCGCAACCGCTTCCATATCCTCATCTTCACGCGTCACGAGCGTCCCCTTTCCTTCTTTGAAGCTGGAGTTCACCTCCACCGGCACATTGAACTTTGAGGCAAATTCGACGGAGCGGCTCTGCAGCACTTTGGCACCCAGACTGGCCATTTCCAGCATTTCCTCATAGGAAATCTTGTCGATTCGTCGAGCAGCCGGCACAATGTTCGGGTCCGATGTGTAGACACCATCGACGTCGGTAAAGATGATGCACCGATCGGCCTTGAGCGCCGCCGCCAGCGCGACCGCTGTCAGATCAGAACCTCCACGCCCCAACGTCGTGACATCCGACTGTTCGTTGATCCCTTGAAAGCCGGCGACCACTGGAATGACGCCATTGCCCAGAGCCTCGCGAATTCGATCGGCACTCACCTTGGTGATACGGGCTTTCGTATGGGCACTGTCGGTCATGATCCCGACTTGGCGGCCCGTGAAGGAGTGCGCATCAAGTCCCCGAACCCGCAAGGCCATCGCCAACAGGGCAATGGTCACCCGCTCTCCGGTCGACAGGAGCATGTCGAGTTCGCGATCGTCAGGCAACGGCGTGACTTCGTGCGCCAACCGAAGCAACCGATCCGTTTCTCCGCTCATCGCGGATAGGACGACCACGACGAGATGCCCATCCTTGTGAGCCTGCTCAACGCGGTCAGCCACGCGGTGGATCCGCTCAATCGTGCCTACGGACGTCCCTCCATATTTCTGGATAATCAGCGCCACGATCGTCAGGATCCTTTTGCGAACAGTCGCACCACGAACTTCGTCGTATCACGAAGAGGCACGGTCGAGGCCTGAGCATCCGCCTCGATAAATCTCCGTCCGGCCCCGGCAGAGGACGCTGCCGCACTGTCACAATAGGCAAAGAACCCCGGACCTTCCGCCGCTTGGCCATGATACACGTTGCCCCCATCGCAGAAGGCTGCGATGCGATAGGAGCCCAATTTGGCCAGCCCTTCGAGCAACGGCCCTACCAACTCGCGATCGATCGCTTCGATACCCTTCACCTTTGCAGCAACATCCGACCCGTAGACGACCTCATCAGGTAACTCCACATGCACGTAAGCAAAATCATGTTTCTTCAGTTCTTCCAGAGCGACCGCCGCTTGAGTACGAAAATCTGCACTGGCCAATCGCGCGCTATCTACCGCTCCGAGTCCGGCCATGATGCCGAGTCCGCGATGGACATCACTCTGTGAGACCATCACACCGGACATCTTGAATCGCTCAGAAAGGCTTGGCCAAAGAATGGCCCGGCCTTGGCCCCAGAGCCAGAGGCAATTAGCCGGCTTCTGCCCCGCCTTATGACGTTCATCGTTAAGGGGATGATCGCGCAAAATCTGAAACGAGGCATCCATGAGTTTCCACAGAATGTCGGATCCATCTCCTGTCGGCAATGCATCGGCGATCGGTCGACCAACCAATAATTGCGGATCTGTACAGACTGCTCGTGACTTCCCGTTGACCCATACCATGAGATGACGGTGGCCTAACCCAGGATAGAACTGGATCATCTCCGACCCGAGCTGTTCATTGATCGCCTCGATCAATTCGCGGGCCTCTTCTGTCGAAATCAGCCCGGCAGTCGCATCATCCATCACCACGTGCGGTCCAAGCTTCTTGATCTCGTTCAATCCGCCTTTACTCTCGGACTGGGTATCTACCCGCAACGTGACCATCGTACAGCGATAGACCACGTCATGTTCGCCGATCGCGACCCCCAGACTGGCCGCTTCAAATGGACCAGGCCCCTGGTAGTATTTCTTGGGGTCGTATCCGAGGATGGTCGTTCCCATCAGACCGCTCCCTTGTCGCACGTTCTCAGTCGCCGTGGCCAAAAGCCCAAGCTCCCCACCGTGCGTGAGGCGATCCAGGTGAGGGGTTGAGGCCGCTTGAAGAGGAGTCCGTCCTCCCAATTCCTGCCGGGGATGGTCTGCCATCCCATCGGCATGGAGAATGACATGTTTCATCGAAGCCCTGCTCGCATGGTGTCTACACCCTTAAAAGGCGAGCGACATCCTCCCGCGTCGCTCTAACGGTTTTTGGTTGTGCCGATACACTGATGGCGGTGTCGGCATCTTTCAATCCATGGCCAGTCAAGGTGCAGACCACGGTCTCACCTTCACGGAGTCGGCCTTGCTTGCTCAATTTCATCACACCGGCAACCGATGCCGCAGACGCAGGCTCGCAAAAGACTCCCTCCGTCGCGGCAACTGCCGTATACGCCTGCAGAATCTCTTCATCCGTCACCGAATCAATCGCTCCCATAGAGTCCTTCACGGCAACCAAGGCTGCTTCCCAGCTGGCCGGATTACCGATCCGGATCGCCGTGGCCACCGTCTGTGGGTTCTCCACGATGCGACCGAGCACGATGGGCGCGGCACCAGCCGCCTGAAATCCGATCATGCGAGGCAGCCTCGTGGATTGATTGGCCGCACGATATTCCTGGTACCCCTTCCAATAGGCGGTAATGTTTCCGGCATTCCCAACCGGCAACACATGAACAGTCGGAGCATCGCCAAGCTGATCGCAGACCTCCATCGCAGCGGTTTTCTGCCCCTCGATCCGATAGGGGTTGATCGAGTTGACCAGCTCAATGCTGTGGGTCACCGACAAATCCTTCACAATGGTCAAGGCCTGGTCGAAGTTTCCTTCGATCTGGATGACTGTGGCTTGATGCATCATGGCTTGGGACAGCTTACCCATCGCGATCTTCCCGGCAGGAATCAACACATAGACCGCCAGTCCCGCCCGCGCACCATAGGCCGCAGCGGAGGCAGATGTATTTCCTGTGGAGGCACAGATCACCGCCCTGGCGCCGGACTCAACGGCCTTTGAGATCGCCATCGTCATGCCGCGATCCTTGAACGATCCTGTCGGATTGATGCCTTCGAATTTGAGATAGAGATCAATGCCGGGAGCGATCTGCTTGGCCAGCCGCGTCGCCCTGATAAGCGGAGTGTTGCCTTCACCAAGTGTCACCACGGGGGTACGATCGGTCACCGGCAGAAACTTCCGATATTCTTCGATCACACCACGCCAGCGATTCATCACATTACTCGTCCTTGCCCTCGACCCGGATCAAGGTGGTGGGCTCGGAAATGAAGGCCATGCGATTGATCGCTCGCAACGCCGTTTGGACATCGCGCTCCATGGCGGTATGGGTCTTGATCACGACCGGAACCGTCTGCCCTTCACGACGTCCCTGTTGGAGGACGGACGAGATACTGATACCGCATCGGCCCAGCTCACCTGCGATTTGCGACAAGACGCCGGGACGGTCCAATACCATAAAGCGTAGATAATAGAGCGAGTTGATTTCTTCCATCGGCCGCATCCGAAGCGGACGACGCTGGTCTTGCTGGAACGAGGCGGGCGGCACTCGCCCGACCGCTCCTTTCAACAGATTGCGCGCGATGGCGATGAGATCGCCGACCACTGCACTGCCGGTCGGCATGGATCCCGCGCCCCGTCCATAGAGCACCACGTCGCCCACGGCATCGCCGACAAGTTGAATCGCGTTGTAGACTCCTTCAACTTGGGCAATCGGAGACGAAGAGGGCAGCATCGTGGGATGCACTCGGGCTTCGACTTCGTTGTCCACCAGCTTAGCAATGCCCAGCAGCTTGATCGTACAATCGAACTCTTTGGCATACGCGATATCGAGCGGCGTAATGTGGGTGATCCCCTCGGTGTACACCTCTTTCACATTGACCGGTGTTCCATAGGCCAGCGCCACCAGGATCGCCAGCTTGTGCGCCGAATCGATACCCGCGACATCGAATGTCGGATCCGCTTCGGCATAACCGGCCTGCTTCGCTTCGTCGAGTACCGTCTCAAAACTCTGGCCCTCATGGGTCATGCGCGAGAGAATGTAATTGGCCGTCCCGTTGATGATCCCATAAATGGATTGGATGGTGTTGGCCGCCAGCCCTTCCCGCAATGCCTGGATGACGGGAATCCCCCCACCCACACTCGCTTCGAAACCTAGGTCGACGCCCATGCGGGAGGCCGCAGCAAATATTTCTTCTCCGTGTAACGCAAGCAAGGCCTTATTGGCGGTGACGACATGTTTGCCTGCTGCAATGGCCTCCAAAGTGATGCGTTTGGCCACATCGCAGCCCCCGATCAACTCAACGACGATGTCGATCGACGGATCGGTGAGAATCTGCGTTGCATCGGTCGTGAGGAGACCGGGCGGAAGGGCCAGACCTCGGTCACGTGTCACATCGAGATCCGCAATCCGCACGATCTCGATCGGCACACCAACCCGGCGGCTGATCAAGGCGGCGTTCTCCAAGAGAATCTTCGCGACACCCGTCCCAACCGTTCCGAACCCAATGATGCCGATGCCCACGCGCGAAATCATTCTTCTGACCCCTCGAGCTTCAAGGCTTTGCGAATACCTCGAACGGCTTGTCTCGTGCGATGTTCATTTTCAACAAGGCCGAACCTCACATATTCGTCTCCGCCTTCACCGAACCCGATCCCGGGAGACACGGCCACTTTCGCCTCGCGGAGCAGGAGCTTCGAGAACTCCAACGACCCCAGAGACCGATAGGGCAGGGGAATTCTGGCCCAGATGAACATGGTGGCGACAGGCTTGTTGACCTGCCACCCGATGCGATTCAGTCCACTCACCAACACATCACGACGTTTCTGGTAGCGCAGAACTGTTTCTTTGACACAGTCCTGTGGTCCATTGAGGGCAATGACGCTGGCAATCTGCAGAGGCTGGAAAATACCATAATCCAGGTAGCTCTTGATCTTGGCCAAGGCCCCGACAACCTCGCGATTGCCGCAGCAAAAGCCTACACGCCAACCAGGCATGTTGTAGGCCTTGGAGAGGGTATAGAACTCGACGCCGACATCCTTCGCCCCGGGAACCTGCAAAAAGCTCGGCGCCTTATATCCGTCGAATACCAAGTCGGCGTACGCCAAGTCATGAATGACGATCACATTATGTTCTCTGGCGAACGCGACGATCTTTGTAAAGAACCCGAGATCCGCCACGGCAGTGGTGGGATTATGTGGAAAATTGATGACCAAGATCTTGGGTCGCGGAAAGGTCTGGCGATAGACCCGCTGTAAATCGTCGAAGAAGTCGCTGTCCGGACGCAGCTCAATCCCACGGACTTCTCCCCCTGCAATGATGAAACTATACATATGAATGGGATAGGTCGGCGTCGGCGTTAGAATAACGTCACCGGGCCCGATCAAGGCCAGCGCCAGATGTGCTAACCCTTCTTTGGAACCGATCGTGACGATGGTTTCAGTCTCAGGATCCAGCTCGACATTGTAATTCCTCTTGTACCAACCCGCAATCGCATGTCGCAGTTTGGTAATCCCGCGCGAGGCCGAGTAGCGATGATTTTTCCCCTTCCGCGCCGCCTCGATCATCTTTTCGACGATATGGCTCGGAGTCGGTTGGTCAGGGTTTCCCATTCCGAAATCAATAATGTCTTCGCCTTTTTGACGAGCCTCAAGTTTGAGACTCTGTACCTGGGCAAACACATAAGGCGGTAGCCGTTTGATGCGATAAAATCCGTCGCCTAGTCCCATTACGTCCTTGAAAATAAACCACTGCGCAGGAAGGCGCGAAGAACCTCCATGCTTCCCAGTCAGGCAGCCTATTCTAATGGCGTGGGGCGCGTTGAGTCAAATTATCCCGTGATTCTGTGGGGTTCGATATTCCAGACCTTCAGATGAACTGAGGCAAGACTTCACCTCTTCCCTCTCCAAGTCCTTGCCCCTCCCAGTCAATTTCTGTTACAAATGACACACCTGTCGCACTCATCACGCAACTCAGTTTCTCCTTGCTTCATATAGAAAAGTGGAGAATCCGTGCCACGACTTGGGGTGAACATCGACCATGTGGCCACGCTACGGCAAGCCCGTGGTGGAGCCGACCCGGACCCTCTTGCCGCAGCCGTGTTGGTGGAATTGGCCGGTGCCGACGGCATTGTCGTCCATCTCAGAGAAGACCGTCGCCATATTCAAGATCGCGATCTTCATCTCTTGAGAGAACTCATTCGCACCAAGCTCGATCTCGAGATGGCCGCCGATGAGACCATGGCCAAAATCGCCCTGACTATCAAACCGGACATGGTCACACTCGTCCCAGAACAGCGTCAAGAACTCACGACTGAAGGCGGCCTAGACGTAGCCGGCCACAGAGATCGCATCCAGAAAGTTGTGGCTCTGCTCCACGATGGCGGCATTCCCGTCAGTCTCTTCATCGAACCGGATTTGGCGCAGGTCAAAGCCTCGCACCGAATCTCGGCTGATTTTGTCGAGATCCATACCGGTCGCTATGCAAATGCCAAGCGCTCGAAAGAAGCCGATGCGGAAGTGGAGGCCATTGCTCAGGCGGCGAAACTCTCCTACAAGCTGGGAATGGGTGTCAACGCCGGTCATGGCTTGGACTATCGCAACGTGACACGATTGCTGCATATTCCTGATATCGTCGAGTACAACATCGGTCACAGCATCATTGCCCGAGCGGTTCTGGTGGGCCTCGACCAGGCCGTCAGAGAAATGAAAGCGTTACTGAGTTAACCCATCGCACCGGTACGGCACCCTTCGTTCCTCCATGGACAACGCGATTCTCCCTTGTCATGACATTGCGACGTAGACAGCACATCTCTTTCCTCCCCGCGCTCATCCGATTCCTCATGCGGTATCGATCCCGCACGCAAGGCCACCGATGAAGATCGTGACCGGAACCGAGATGCAGTCACTCGATCGCCGCACCATCTTCGAAGCGCATATCCCCAGTGCCGTCTTGATGGAGCGGGCCGGCGAGGGGATTGTCAGGCATCTGGAGCAACACTGTGGACCAGCACGAGGCAAGACCATTACCATCCTCTGCGGAAAAGGGAACAATGGAGGAGACGGATTGGTAGTGGCCCGACTGCTGCACCGCCGGCGTGCTCGGATTCATGTGATGCTCCTCACCCCGATCACGGACTTAAGTCGTGATACCGCGGCCATGTATCGTCGCTTTGTTCGAGCTGCGGGACGATCAGCGATCGTTCGATTCCGGTCTGCCGACCAGGCGCGGCACCTCCTCGCCTCCAGTGACATTCTCATCGATGCCCTCCTTGGTACCGGCTTGTCCTCCGTCGTGACCGGAACTTATCGTGAGGCCATCGAACTCATCAACAGTGCCGGGAAGCCAGTCATCGCGGTTGATATCCCGTCCGGCCTCCATGCCGATACCGGCGCCATCCTGGGGCGAGCGATCCGAGCCACGTTAACCATCGCATGTGGCCTCCCGAAACTCGGCCTCTATATCAATGCAGGGATCGACCAAGCCGGCGCGATCCGCGTCGTCGATATCGGCATTCCACCCGCCTATGTGGATGCCATCGAGAGCCGAACCCTGCTCCTGACACGCGACGATGCGTTTCAGTCTTTACCGAAACGCGCACCTTCCGCGCATAAGGGAACCTTTGGCCATGCAGGGATTATTGCAGGGTCCGTGGGAAAGACCGGCGCGGCGGCATTAGCGGCCCGGGCAGCACTCCGCGTTGGAGCCGGCCTGGTCACCGTGGCCACCCCCAGCAGCGTCAACGACGTACTGGAAGCAAAGTTACTGGAGGCTATGACGATACCTCTCCCGGAAACGAAGGCGCGGACGCTGGCCCGCTCAGGACTCGATCGTGTCGTGGCCTTTATCCAGGCACGCACGGCGATTGCCATCGGTCCTGGGCTCTCGACACATCACGAAACCGTCGAACTCGTGCAGTCGCTCATGACGCATCTGGATCGGCCCTCCGTCCTCGATGCCGATGCGCTCAACGCCTTGACCGGCCGGACCTCGTTGCTGACCGAATGTAAAACTCCACCCATTCTCACCCCGCACCCTGGTGAGATGGCCCGACTCGAAGTCGATGCCACCACGCAAAGCGTCAATGCAGACCGAATCGGCACGGCCAGACGGTTTGCCCGAGAACGCGGCGTGTTCGTCGTCCTAAAAGGCGCACGAACCGTCATCGCCCGCCCCGATGGGCTTGTCGCCATTTGCCCAACCGGCAACCCCGGCATGGCCACGGCCGGAACCGGTGACGTCTTGACCGGCATGATCGTCGGCTTACTGGCGCAAGGGGTCCCCGCATGGGACGCCGCCTGTGCCGCGACCTATTTTCATGGCTCAGCCGGCGACTTGGCTGCCCAACACCTCGGGCAACCAGGGATGGTCGCCAGTGACCTCATCGCTCAGATTCCTTATGCGCTCCAGCAGATCAAAACGATCTAACGTGACCCAATCGGCCAAGGCAAAACAGCCTGCCACTCGCCGCGCACCCACGTCGGGCCTGCCTTGGAAACTGGTATCCACATCGTACCAGCACACCACTCGGCTCGGCCAAGTGATCGGCCGCGTGCTTCGCGGGGGAGAAACGATCGCACTCTACGGACCGCTCGGGGCCGGCAAGACGGCGCTCGTTCGCGGAATTGCGCAGGGTCTAGGCGCATCGTCAACAGCCGTAACCAGCCCGACATTCGTCGTGATTCACGAATACCAAGGACGGCTACCGCTTGCGCACGTGGATCTGTACCGCATTCGCTCACCCCGCGAGCTTGAATCGACAGGACTGATCGAGTATTTTTCCGGCCAAACCGTGACGGCCATCGAATGGGCCGATAAGGGCCTTGCCGCACTACCGCAGGACCGGATCGAGATTGCGCTGAACCATCGTGCTGCACGAAGCCGGACCATTCAGTTGAGCGTGACGGGCCCGAAGTCTGACGAAGTCCTCGCCCTGGCGCGGAGGCAGTACAACAAGACCGGCATAGTGCATCAAGCGGTACCACGCCGGGCCTTGAACAGGAAGGACACCACGAGGCCATGATTAGACTGATTCTGGTCGGAGTGCTTCTGCTCCTCTCCCTGGCATTTTTTCTTCAGAACCAGGAACAGGAGGTCACGCTTCGGTATTTCTTCGGTCTCTTTGAAGCCTCGACACCAATCTATAAGCCTATCCTGGCGGGATTCGCAGTGGGACTGCTGGTCTCCGGCATTCTTCTCTTTCCCCCATGGGTACGGAGCCGGATCGAACTCCGCCGAAAAACCAAAGCACTGCAGGAAGCCGAAGTGGACTTAGAGCGGCTACGCCACTCGCTTGAGAAAGTCACCGGCCGAATATCTCCTGCCATGACCGGCGAACCACACCGAGACCGACACGATGAGTGACACAGACGCCTCACCGTTGATGCGACAATACCGCGAAATCAAGCGCGGCTATCCCGACGCGATTCTGTTGTTCCGCGTCGGCGACTTCTACGAAATGTTTTACGAGGATGCGCAGATCGCCTCCAAGCTGCTCTCCATCGCCCTCACCTCTCGCGATAAATCCAGCGCCAACCCAGTCCCACTCTGCGGAGTCCCCTTCCATGCCGCGCAAGGTTATATCGCAAAGCTCCTCAAGGCCGGACGGACCGTTGCGCTCTGCGAACAGGTGGAAGACCCGAAACTCGCGAAGGGCCTCGTGCGCCGCGAAGTCGTTCGTTTGTATACGCCGGGCACGCTGGTCGATACTGAGTTTCTCTCTCCCGGAGAGTCACATTTCCTGGTGGCTGTCGCCTTCTCCGATGCGACAGCCACATCTACCACTGGGCAATCCGTCATTGGGCTGGCCTGTGTGGACGTCTCTACCGGGGAGTTTTGGGTGACAGAGTTCCAAGGGGCACAGGCAGAGATCCAGCTCATGGATGAACTGGCCCGCCTGGAACCGCGGGAAGTACTTCACCCCGATTCCAATACGAATGCCGAGTCGTGCCTGACTCGTCTGCGCGGACCACGCCTCTGCGCACAACCCTTGGCCTCTTTCAATCCCACAGATGCCTCGCAACTTCTCCAGACACAGTTTGCGGTGCACTCACTCGACGGATTCGGCTGTCGCGGCCTGACCGCTGGAATCGGAGCCGCCGGAGCGGTCCTGCGATATTTTCGTGAAACCCAACCAACCGCCTCTCTCGCGCACCTCCGCCGTCTACAAACACGATGGAACAGCGATGCCATGCATCTGGATAGCGCGACGATCCGCAATCTCGAACTCGTGCGGCCGTTAGGATACGGAGAGCACCGGTCGGGACAGGACCAGCCGACGGTCTTGTCGGTGTTGGACCGCACCGCAACGGCCATGGGCAGCCGCTTGTTGCGCGATTGGCTCGTCAGACCACTCCTCGACTGTAGCGCTATTCACGCTCGTCTCGAAGCGGTCGGCGAGTTGAAAGACCTGATTCAACAACGCGTGTCGCTTCGGACCACACTCCGTGACGTGCAAGATATCGCCCGTTTGAGCAGCCGTGTGACACTCGGTGTCGTAGGAGCTCGCGAACTACTCGCGTTGAAACAATCTGTGAGCGCCCTACCAGAACTACGGTCGCACCTCCAGCTATTCCACGCTTCGTTGCTGACCGAGGTCCGTGAATCGTGGGATGACTGCCGAGATGTGCATGACTTGATTGAGCAAACCATCAAGCCGGATGCGCCGATGTCGCTCCGTGACGGCGGCATAATTCGGGAAGGATACCATCCAGGGGTTGATGAACTTCGCAAGGCGAGCACGGAAGGCAAGGGCTGGATCGCCTCGTTGGAAGCCAAAGAACGGACGCGAACAGGGATCGACTCGTTGAAAGTTCGCTACAATCAGGTGTTCGGCTACTACATCGAAATTACCAAGACACATCTGTCGCGTGTTCCGCCTGATTACATTCGCAAGCAGACACTGGTCAATGCCGAACGATTCATGACACCGGAGTTGAAAGAGTTAGAAGAGCGTGTGACGGGCGCTGAAATTAAACTGCTGGCGCTCGAACAGGAACTGTTCGAACAATTACGCGGGCGCTTGGCGCACGAAGTGCCTCGTCTTCAAGCGATGGCCCAGACCGTCGCGTTGCTCGACGTCCTCGCCGGGTTGGCCGAGACCGCCTCATTACATCGCTACGTCAAACCCCTCGTCGACGAGAGCGGTGCGATCTTCATTCGGGAAGGCCGCCACCCTGTCGTTGAACAGCTCAACAGTGATCTGACCTTCGTGCCCAACGACACGACCCTCGACTGTGAGGACAACCGACTGGTGATTCTCACCGGACCCAACATGGCGGGGAAAAGCACCTACCTCCGACAGGTCGCGTTGATTGTCCTGTTGGCGCAAATCGGGAGCTTCGTGCCTGCAGCCGAGGCCCGCATCGGACTGGTCGATCGGATTTTCACGCGTGTAGGAGCCTCCGATAACTTGGCCGCCGGACAAAGCACCTTCATGGTGGAGATGATCGAGTCGGCTCACATCTTAAACAGCGCGACCTCCCGCAGCTTGATCCTCCTGGATGAGATCGGCCGAGGAACCAGCACCTACGATGGACTGAGCATCGCCTGGGCTATTGCGGAGCATATCCAAGACCGCCGGTACTTAGGAGCCAGGACACTGTTCGCCACTCACTATCACGAGATGACGCAGCTGGAAGGGTTACGTGAGGGGATCAGAAACTATTGCGTGGCGGTCCAGGAGCGAGATGGCGACGTGGTCTTCTTGCGTAAGATTGTACCGGGCGGCGCAGACCGCAGTTACGGTATTCATGTCGCTAAGCTGGCGGGGCTTCCTCCAACGGTCATCGCCCGGGCACAACAAGTTCTGGCCCAATTGGAACAACCGGATACCACCATCGAGGGCACCTCCATTTCTTCGGAAGAAGCACCACCGCGTGACTCGCTTCCCCAGCCACATCCGATCATCGAGGAAATGAAGCAAATCGACCTCTTCTCCATGACGCCGCTCGATGCGCTCAATCGCCTCGCTGACCTCCAGCGCCGGATTGGCCCAACCGGCTAAGACAATCACGAGAAATAAAAAAGGCGGCATCCCCTTTCGGAGATGCCGCCTTTGAAGTCAGTGACTGTCTTCCGTCAGTGAGCAGACCCGAGGTTGTACTTCGCGGTCCAGGGAATCAAACCAGCGATAGGTTGCCCACCCGGAAGCAACACATCATACTGCATAGGAACAGCGGCCCCATCTGGAGATAGTGGTGAGGTGTTAAGCTGTTGTTTCGCTGCTGCACAGCCAGCTTCAACTTCGCTCTTCCCCGCGCACTCCTTCAACCGAAGACCGGAGATGCTCAGCGGCTTCCCCATGGAACCGGCCACTTCCTGAATCTTTTTGACCGAGGAAATAACACGGTGATTCTGTTCTGGCTCCGTCGCGACGAATTCAATTAGGTCTGTCGTGCTTGACGGCGGCACTTCCTTGGCTGCAGCAGGCCCAGCATGGGGACGGCCCATCTTTTTCAGCTCGTCCCACGCTCCCTTGTCAGCATAAAACTTGAGGTTCTTGCCCGGGTGAATCTTCTGCCAGAAGAAACCGCTCTCAGCAGCCCCTCCGAACACAGAAACGTTGATCCAAACCGCTTCATCGTAATGGTCGAGCACGATCACGCGGCCCTGGATGGTGGTCGGCTTGCTCATATCGCCCCACTCAAAACGCTCTTGGAATGATTCGATCGCCAATGCGGTAGAGGCCATAGAGACCACCAGCGCTGCGGCGGCCATCACGGCCAAGCCTTTTGTCTGAAACGTCATCATCTCACCCTCCTTAACAGAACATGAGAGAGTTAATGCTTGTCAAGGTCGATTACTTAATAACCTTAAACCCGGTGATCGTCCGACCGTCCAGGCTCACTTCCATGGCAACGAGTTCCTGGGAAGCCTTGATGATCTGGTCCATGAGGGCCTTATCCTTCACAGCCAACCGAACGGTTGTGGCGGCATGGTACCAGCCCGAGTAGGGACTGTTCTTATCGGTGCCACCCACAAACCCCCAGCCGCAACAAGAGAATAATGGATCAGGCGGTTTCACATCGAGATCGGAAGACGAACGACCAGCCGGAGTTCCCGAACCAGGCTCACCAGTGTTCCAATATTGAATCCCGAAGAGCAACTCTCCATCTGGATTGTCAGCCCACTGGGACCACACCCGACCCTTGAGAGTCTTGGTGACTTCACCTTTCATGGGTTTCCCGCCGACGATGTTGTCGGTAGGACTACCCCCAGGCGCATCTACCGGATCAGCAACGGCGAATTCCGCCGTCAACATGCCGAGCAACGAAAACGCTGTAACGGCGGCTATAAGTATGACCTTTGGCATACCTAGTCCCTCCTTCATAAAAATAACAACCCCAATAGCCAATGGATACTGGGCTTAAGGACGACAAACGCTACGAAACAGTTTCAGGAATCAGGCAACCACACCTCTGTGTTCTTCTTGGTGTTGTGTCCCTTCGATTGAAAACCATCTTCAATTTTTTTTCATGGTACTGAAATCACGAAACTGTGTCAAGAAGTTGTTTGCCCTGTCGACTGCAGCGAGTGCACGGAAATATCCATATAGCCATCAATATCTTAGTGATATCCGCATTAAGTTTTTCAACCACTCTTTTAGAGGGCTCGATGAGTATGTGTTAGAAAATTCTTACCTGCGGGCCTGCAGACTGCGCGAGGCGAGAGGCCCGAGCCCGGTGATCGCGAGGGAGTCCAGTTTGAAAAATTGGCGACTCACGTTGAAGGCCTGCTCCTCATTCACGCAATCGATATGAGCCAACATGTCTTCCAGTGACATGTGCCGACCGTATGTAATTTCATCCTTTGCCAACTTGCTCATGCGGCTGTGGGAACTCTCCAAACTCAGCATCAGGCTGCCTTTCATTTGGGTCTTTGCCCGCTCAAGTTCTTTTCGTTCGACGCCTTTGATGCCGATTCGCCGAATCTCTCGGCAGACGAGATCCACAACACGATCCACCTCTTTTGGTCTCGTCGCCGCATACACCGTGATCATGCCGCCGTCCGAATAGCCGGACAAGAAGGAGTAAATCGAGTAAGCAAGTCCCCGTTTCTCTCGTATTTCCTGGAACAGCCGCGAACTCACACTGCCGCCCAACACGCTGTTGATCGCATAGAGCGCGTACCGATCCTGATGGCCAGCAGCGATGCCTTTGAGGCCGAGACATAAATGCACCTGCTCTAACCGCTTCCTCCTCAACAAGACACCACCGTGCACGTCAGGAGGGTGGCGCCCGTTGGCAGGGTTTGCCTTTGCCCATCGGCCTTTGCCGAAATACCGCGCGACCATCGGATCAAGATGGGCCTGATCGAAATTCCCGGCAATCGAAACGACGGTCTGCCTCGGGTCGTAGTGGGTCTCAATATAATTCAGTAGATCCTGACGTCGCAGCCCTCTGATCGTCTTTTCTCGACCCAGGATAGGGCGGCCAAGCGGGTGGCGTCCCAACACTTGACCCGAGTGAAGCTCTTGCACGAGATCTTCCGGATCGTCCCGGACCATGCGAACTTCTTCCAGGATCACCTGTTTTTCTTTTTCGACTTCTTTGGGTGCAAAACGGGAATGGTGGAACAGATCGGAGAGGAGTTCAAGCGCGCGCTGCAGTTGCTGATCCAACACCTTCACGTAATAGGTCGTCGTCTCACGCGATGTGAACGCATTCATCTCTCCACCAAGCGCATCGATTTCGCGCGAAATTTCGGTGGAGGATCGCTTGCTCGTTCCCTTGAAGAGCATGTGTTCGATGAAGTGGGAATATCCTGCCTGGGAAGATTGCTCGTCCCGCGACCCAGTGTTGACCCACACGCCGACGGTCACCGACTTGAGCGTCGGCATCCGTTCGGTCACCACCCGCACCCCGTTGTCCAGGACGAGCTTGCGATACAAGACAGTTACCTGGCAGACGGATCCGGCGTACCTGCACCGATCGGAGCCGGCATGGCTTCCTTGCGACTGAGGCGGATCTTTCCTTGACGGTCCACTTCCAGGACCTTCACCAGGATTTGATCGCCTTCCTTCACTTCGTCGGATACCGCTTGAACTCGATGGTGCGCCAGCTGCGAGATGTGCACCAGTCCGTCGGTTCCTGGAAGAACCTCGACAAACGCGCCAAAGTCCATGATTTTCCGAACCGTGCCCATATAGATCTTTCCGATCTCAACCTCTTCGGTAATCCGACTGATCATGTCTTTGGCCTTCTCAGCCGAAGCTCCATCAACTGACGCGATCGTGACGGTTCCGCTGTCGTCAACATTGATCTTGACCCCGCAATCCGCAATGATGCCGCGAATCGTTTTGCCGCCCGGACCGATGATCTCGCGGATTTTATCCTGCTTCACCTTCATGGTGAAAATCCGTGGCGCATAGGCCGACAGGGTGGTTCTTGGCGCTTGGAGCGCTTTCTCCATACAGCTCAAAATGTGCAACCGGCCGACTCTGGCTTGCTCCAAGGCTTTTTGCATCAAAGCCGATGTAATGCCACCGATCTTGATATCCATCTGCAACGCCGTCACGCCCTGCTTGGTGCCGCAGACCTTAAAATCCATGTCACCCAAGTGATCCTCCAGCCCGAGAATATCGGAGAGGATCATGACCCGATCGTCTTCCTTGATCAATCCCATCGCAATCCCAGCGACGGCTTCTCTGATCGGTACGCCGGCGTCCATCATGGCAAGGCTCCCGCCACAGACAGTCGCCATCGAAGAGGATCCGTTGGATTCGAGGATGTCGGACACGATACGGAGCGTGTAGGGGAAGGCCTCCTTGCTGGGAATCACCGGGGCCAACGCTCGTTCCGCCAATGCACCATGGCCAACTTCCCGGCGCCCCGGTGAGCGAAGCGGCCGCGCCTCGCCGACGCTGAACGGCGGAAAATTATAATGGAGCATGAACGTCCTCATGTACTCCCCTTCCAACGCATCGATCCGCTGCTCGTCGTCCGTGGTCCCCA
>JAYTTD010000121.1:0-18860 GCA_043745235.1 Nitrospira sp.
CTCCGACCATCCAGCCCTCCTGGGGAAAGCCGGCAGTCTATCAGCGAAGAGGACATTTCTATCTTGGCCAAAGCGGACATTATCATTGTGGGATTACAGAATTATCTTTCCAATATATTCCAGAAACTTCGTATTTCACGACGTGCACAAGCTGCCACGTTCTTTGTCAAACGGCAGACCTGACGGCATGCCTGCGCTGGTCCGTCACGAACGGCTCTATCTGGTCTATCCGGTTGATGTGGTCTGTCTCGTTTGTTTGATTGAATGAGACTAACCAGATAAACCAGATCAACCCGTCCCTCGTATCTCGCGTGGGAATCCTGCGAGAGGGAAAACGTCTCTAGAAATTTCGATGAATGGCTCTATGTATGCCGTTGCGTGCCTCTCGATGTGGCATTGGCACTGTCGATGATTTGCCCGTTCAGCCTGGAGATGGTACAGTTCGAGAGTCTTCTGTCGAAGACGCAGGGTTTGCGGAATCGAAGTCCGGAGTCATGTGCCGAAGCTGAGGCCACAATGCCATCTATTCTTGTCGTCGATGACGAAGACCAAATCCGCCAGTTGATTCGCGAAACATTAGAGCAGGCCGGCTATCATGTTGCGGAAGCACGTGATGGGAGAGAGGCTCTCCAGCAGTATCGGTTGGCACCAGCTGACGTGATCATTATGGATATTCTCATGCCTGAGCAGGATGGCTTGGAGACCACCGCCACGTTGCGACGGGAGTTCCCGAACGTGAAAGTCATTGCGATCACCGGTGGCAGTGACATGATCGGCATTCTCAATTTCCTCGACGTTGCCAAAATGTTGGGTGCCCACAGGGTGCTTCAGAAGCCCTTTGAGATGAAGACCCTCCTCGACACCGTCCAAGTTGAATTGCAGGACTAGCACGATACAAAAAAAGTTGCTCTTCTCACCGGTCGGACCTTGGCGACTACTTTACCCTGAGCCCTGAGGCTGTCTTGGCAGCCTCAGGGCTCAGGGACGCGCCGTTCTCTATGCGGCGTGCTCTCGCTCAAGAATCGTGCAAGGTGAAATGTAGGACTGTCGAGAGCTCTCTCTCAGAAACTTCTCACGTGTGACGACTCACGTCCCATGGATTGCTGCTGGAGAGGGAGCGAGCTTGACCATCAGTTAGAGAATCGCTAAGGTGGGGGCCTCGTTGAGGGCCATGAGCCAGAGAGCCGTGGAAGAAGGGCTATGCACACATATGCCTCGTCTCAGTAAAGGACCACAATCACTGCGGCGCGGAACGGATCGCCCGCATCCCTTGGTCGGGGTGTTGGGTGGAAGCAAGTCCGATTTCCCGATCTTAGAAAAGGCCGTTGCGATTCTGACGGATCTCGGGATCCCACACGAGTTGATGGTCGTCTCCGCGCACCGGACTCCGGATCGCTTGTTTGCCTATGCAGAACAAGCTCCCGGCCGGGGGATCGAAGTCATTATTGCCGGTGCAGGTGGGGCGGCTCATCTTCCCGGGATGCTGGCTGCGAAGACGCATCTGCCGGTCATTGGAGTTCCGATTCCGACGGAGAATCTTCGCGGACTTGATTCGCTTCTCTCCATCGTGCAAATGCCGCGAGGGATTCCTGTCGCCACGATGGCGATCGGAGGGGCGGAGAATGCCGGTTTGTTTGCGGCGCAAATCCTGGCGGGCCGGTATCTGGAGATTGCCGCTCGTGTAAAATTATTCCGTCAGACACAGACGGACGGTGTGCTCCAGTCTCCTGAAGCGAAGGGCCTGGTGACCCGAACAAAAAGCCTCGGCCGTCCGAGTCGCCGGTCGTGAAGGCCGTGGTCATCGAGACAGGATCTGTCCTTGGCGTTCTGGGCGGCGGACAACTGGGCGCCATGTTTACCATGGCGGCACGTCGTCTCGGATATCACGTCGCTGTCTGGGATCCAGATCCAGAGGCGCCAGCTCATCGTATTGCCACACACAGCTTTCCCCTTCCGTTCAACGATCAGCACATTCTTGCGCGCTTTGCCGACTTGGTTAGCGTCGTGACCTATGAATGGGAAAATATCCCGGCGGAACTCTGTCGAGCGTTGGAGGAGCAAAAGCCTGTTCGTCCGTCGGCCGCTGTCCTGCGCGTGATTCAGGATCGACTCGAACAAAAGGGGTTCTTGTCCTCCAACGGATTTCCTGTTCCCCCCTTCGCCGGCCTGACCGCTCCCGATCAATTGGCGGCCACCGTCCGACAGGTTGGGTATCCCGCCCTTTGTAAGACGGCCACGGCTGGTTATGATGGTAAGGGACAGTGGAGACTTATTCGAGAATCCGATGTCGGAGAGGTGGAACGGGCACTATCGGAATCTGCTCGCCCTGGCATGCGATGGATCGTGGAGTCC
This sequence comes from Nitrospira sp., assembly GCA_043745235.1. Lineage (GTDB taxonomy): Bacteria > Nitrospirota > Nitrospiria > Nitrospirales > Nitrospiraceae > Palsa-1315. Next base: position 2,353 of record JAYTTD010000121.1, read on the forward strand.
TTGGTGCCGTTTGAACGGGAACTCTCGATCCTGGTAGTCCGTGGAATTGACGGACAGCATTGCACATACCCCCTAGTTGAGAATGAACATGAAGAGGGGATTCTTCGAACCACCAAGGTGCCGGCCCCGGGATCTTTAGCTGTGGCCGAGCGAGCAGCCGTTCTTGCGCGTCAGGTCGTGGATCGGCTGAGAGGGGTTGGGGTATTTTGTCTCGAATTATTTCAACTGCCGAGCGGGGAACTGCTCATCAATGAGATCGCTCCGAGGCCCCATAACTCAGGTCATTACACGCTTGATGCCTGCAGCGTATCCCAGTTTGAGCAACAGGTTCGTGCCACGTGCGGGATGCCGCTGGGTGAAGTGCGTCTCCTGAGCCCTGCTGTCATGGTGAATCTTATTGGACACGATGCCTCGATGTGTATGAGAGGCGCAGGCTGTCGAACCCTGCTGGATATTCCTGGTGCGGTACTCCATCTCTACGACAAATCTGCAATTCGCCCCCGTCGCAAGATGGGACATGTCACGTTCCTCGGGGAAACGCTCAGTCTCGCGCTCGATCATGCGAAGCAATTTCGTAAAGGCTTGGCAAACGATCCCACCCTGTCCGCTTAACCTCCTTCCTTCATCGATATCGTTCCTATCCTGCATCAATGGACAGGATGCTGTGAATAGGATCGACCTTCTCTTCCGCCACATGACCCAGGCAAACCCAATCTGTGAGCCGTTTTTTGGCCATCCCGCATCGTTCTATTTTGTGACTTCCTGTAGGGAGATGGATCACACGGTTCAGCTCCTCAGGGCATAGCCTACGGAAAAAACATGGTTTCGCTCTGTTGTGGTATCGGTATAGGACTTGCTCAGTTCCTAGTCCTTGGTCACCAGAACAGGAGATCATACACATGAGCAGTCTCGCCCTCGCCTCTGAGAATCACATCGAGCCGCTTTCGGTGGATGCGTGTCACGACAGTACGATTTCTCGACCACGATATGTGGTGCTTCAGTCGTTGGTCGGCGTCATGCTGGCCTACCAGTTATTGTCCGGAGCGGGACTGGTCCTAAGCCACCTGACGAGCGTGGTGATCGTCTGCGGGTTGGTGGCGATGGTCCTCTGCCTGTGGTATGTACCGATCTCGATCCTACAGGCGGCGTGGTTCAGCGGAGCTCTGATCGGGATCGATACGGTTCTCGTGACCGCGACCATCTACCTTTCGGGTAATGCCCGCTCGGAACTCTATCTGTCGTATTTCATCCTCATGCTCATTGCCGCTTCGGTGCGCCGTCTTTCCCATGTCATTGGGTTATCTCTGTTGCTCTGTGCCGGGTATGGCGTCATTCTCTATCAGGGGGTTGTCCAAACCGGTTCGTTATCGCCTGGGCATCTGCTGGGAGTACCGGTCTTGTTGGTGATGGCGACATTCTATGGGCTCGCGCTGCAAACGATTGGGACTGAACGGCAACAGAAAACACTACTGTTAGGGAATATCGAGGCTTTGAAAGCGACTGAACAGGTCTTGCAATCGTCGCGCGATCAGTTGGAGGCCCGTATCAAAGGCCTCAAGAGCGATCTCTCACGGGCGAATGAGCATGTTCGGGAGGAGAAGAAGGGACGACAAGGCCTTGAGCAGCAATTGCATGAGGCGCAGAAGATGGAAGCGATCGGTCGGATCGCCGGGGGGATGGCCAACGAACTCAGCCATCTCGTGTCGGTGATCGGGAGGCAGACGGGCGTAGTCCTATCCCACCTCAAGTCGGATGACCCGCTCTATGGGCCGGTCGATGACATATTCCGAAGCGGGGGGCAGGCTGCAGCCTTGACCGCTCAATTGGCTGTGTTGGGCCTCCACGACGGCCAAGTCCGACAGGTGCTTTCGGTCAAGACTGTGCTGGAGGAGATTCGTGGAGTCATGAGAGGACTGTTGCCCGCATCCATCGATCTCAGCATGGTTATTGAAAATGCGCCGATGGATGTCGAGGTCGATCGTGAAGGACTCGAACAAGTCTTGCTTCAATTGGCAGTGAATGCGCGGGATGCCATGCCAAACGGTGGTCGACTCCTGATCGAAGCGAAGCAGGCGTTCCGTAGGCATGAAAATGGGTCGGTGAATGAAATGGGAGGGTATCTACCTAAGGCACTGATTCAAGTGACCGATACCGGAAGCGGGATGAGCCAAGAGACCCAGTCGCACATGTTTGAACCATTTTTTTCCACAAAGGAAATGAATGTGGGACTCGGACTTACCGCGGTCTATGGCATCGTGAAACAGAGTGCAGGCCATGTCGAGGTTGTCAGCCAGCCTGGCAAGGGCACCGTGGTGCGGGTGACGCTTCCCTTTGCAGGGCAGGGCCGGCGGCCTGCTCCATCAATCCTGGCACATGTCTCAGCCAAAGGCCAGGAGACAGTTCTGCTGGTGGAACCGAATGAAATCGAGCGCAAGCTCGCGCTCTCCACGTTGTTGCGGCATCACTACCAGGTCTTGGAGGCGAGCTCGTCCGTTGAAGCATTGCTGCTCGCACAGCAACATCCCGGAGCTGTCCATGTGGCCGTGAGCGATCTCATGATGCCGGAGATCAGTGGGCGTGACTTAGCCAGACGGTTGTTGGCGCAACACCCAGTGATACAGCCGATCTTTGTCTCTGGGTATGACGACGAGACGATGCTGTCTCATCGCCTCAACCCGCGGTATCTCTTGAGGCGTCCCTATCGACAAGCTGGGTTGGTGGAAAAGGTGCGTGAACTGCTGGACGCGTGATGAACGGGGCAGGGTGTCTCTGGTGAGCGCTAGCCGTCCTGCTGGCCTCTTTGGCTTGGTGCAAAGAAGTGCACATCAGGGCGTTTGAACAGACCGATCAGTGCCATTCCTGCCACAAACCCGCCGATATGGGCGAAGAATGCGACGCCCCCGCCTGTACTGCCAATGCTCATTCCCCCGCTCAACAGTTGCATCACGAACCACATGCCGAGGACGACACCAGCAGGCACCCTCGTCGCGCCCAGGCCGGGCATCAGAACCAGCACGCGGGCTCGTGGGAACAACAGCACATAGGCGCCTAAGACACCGGAAATGGCACCGCTTGCTCCGACCATGGGAACAAGCGAGGACGGATCGGTCAGGGCGTGGCTCAAGGCGGCCAGAATTCCGCATGTGAGGTAGAACGCGACGTACTTTGCATGCCCCATCACGTCTTCGATGTTGTTCCCGAAGATCCAAAGGTACAGCATATTCCCGATGAGGTGCATCCAGCCGCCGTGGAGGAACATGCTCGTGATCAATGTGGTGTAGGCGGGAATGGTTACGTCCATCTCAGGGAGGTTGTCCTGCCCGAACACGAGGGCCGGGATTGCTCCGTATTGAAGGACGAACCTGTCTCCTGAGTCGGAGGGAAGGCTTGCCTGGTAGAAAAAGACAAGGACACAGGCCACGATACAAACGATCGTGACCACCGGCGTTCGCTCGGTTGGGTTGTCATCATTCAGAGGGATCATGGTGCCATCATTGGGAGGGAATACGGCGACGGTCGATGATCGATCGAGGGAGTGCTGGATTATCCGGCAAGGAGCCGTCAGGTCCGAGAGAGACTGAAAACCCCGCGGCGTGCGTATGGCCTCCACCGCCGAAAGACGCAGCGATGGCTCCCACGTCAGTCCCATCCTCCCGCGAGCGCATGCTGTAATAGCGGCGTCCATCGCGGTCGTGCCACATGACGCAGAACGGATGTTCCCCGGACAGGCGTTCGCCGATCTGACTCGTCAAGACCGCGCTGTGGACAGATGGCACGATGGCACCGTGAAAGTCGACCAACATCGCTTGCGCCGCAATTTTGCTCACGAGCTCGTTTTCATAACGCAAGATGGCCCGGCCTTCTTGTTCCAACTCCTTCTGCTTGAACTGACTCCAGAGGTGATATTCGAATGGGTATGAGGCAACGGCTGCATTGATTTCCCGACTAGAGGGGAGCGCCCAAGTCCAGAGGTCCTTGTCTTGGATGTAGTCGAGGAGCCACGGCGTCGGCTGATCGTGTGCCCATTCCCAAGCCAGAACCGCGCCGGACTTTTTCATGTCGAAATAGGCATAGGGAAGGCCGGCGAGGGCTTTTTCTGCCGTGATGTGATGATCGAGCACGAGGAGTGCCTGCGTCTGAGTGGCCATGGTTTCCAGCGTCTCGCGGGCATAGCTGAAATCCACGATGACGACTCGTTGGTCCTGTAGTCCTGCGGGAGGAGGATTCCCATGTTTGACGGGAATGAACTGAGTCGCTGGAAATTGACTCCACAGCGCCCATGCAGCACCGAATCCATCGGCACATTCGGCGTGATACAGCACGACAGTGGGAGGCTCAGAGAATGGGTGCTGTGTGCGGGAATCAGCCATTGTGCAGAGCATACCATGATGCTCCGCCGAGACTAAAGCCTCTTTGTGAGAAGAGGTCAGAGTGTGTTGAGGTGATCGATCAGTTGGCGCAATCGGCTCGCGCTCCGGCGATTGGAGGTAAAGGTCAAGCGAGGCAAGTTCCTCAGATCCGGCTCGTCGAGTTCTTCGGGAAGCGGCCCGCGCAGTTCGAAGGTGCCCTCGGATAACAGATCGCCAAATGTTTCATGAAGGCCGGTTACCTGCTCGGGAGAGATGCTCGTTTTCAGTCGCATGGCCAAGAGCCGTCCTACATATCGAATCGAATGGAATCGGCGGTAAAAGCGTCTGATCTCATCGATCGCGTCGTCCACAGATGTGGTGATTTTGAACAGGCTGAGGTCTTCGGGGTTGATCAGTTGACGGGCTAAGAGTTGGTGTGTGACGAAGGCGTACCATTCGTCCCAATAGTCGCAACCGGGAGCCTGGAGACATACGATCGGTTGGGGATCGCTCTTGCCGGTTTGGGCGAGAGTCAAAATTTCAAATCCTTCATCATGAGTTCCGAAGCCGCCCGGGAACAAGGCAATCGCGTTCGCTTCTTTCTGAAAGATGAGTTTGCGGGTAAAGAAGTATTTGAACGTGACGAGCTTGGGGTCATCGGCAATGGTCGTATTGGGGCCTTGTTCGAACGGCAGCATGATGTTGACCCCGAAGCTATTCTCGCGTCCGGCACCCTCCTGGCACGCGCGCATGATCCCGTCGGCTCCCCCGGTAATGACCATGAACCCTTCCTCGACGATCTGACGGGAAAACTGGAAGGCCATCTGGTAGTTCGGATCGTCCGAAGCGGTGCGGGCCGAACCGAAGATGCTGATCTTGCGCCGATTGCGATAGTCATGAAAGACCCGGAAGGCATGACGCAGTTCTTTTACGGCGCGGTTGACGATCTTGAGGTCCAGGACGTCCAGATGAGAATCGTGGAGCCGAAGCGTTCCGGCCAGGAGTTCCTTCATGATCGCGGCTTGCAGGTCGTCTTCCGGACTGTCGAGTAGGAGGCGAATCTGGCTGAGCAGCTCATCGTTAGAGGGGAGGGGACGGGAACGGGTCTGGGAGGTCTTCATTTGGTTATCCATGTGCGGCTTTGTTTTACCCTGGGAAGACAAAATTCTATCAGCTGATTGCCTGTTGGTCAAAAGAACGGAACATATGTGTGAGGTTAGGAGCGATTAAGTGAGGGAGGCATTGTTTGAAGTGCCCAGGCCCTGATACGCGCGAGGTCGGTCGACGAGAGGTCAGTGAACTGAATATCGACACACCAGGTGCGGACCCCGCTTGATGGCTCACTGGGCGCTGCTCCAGGAACTCCACTGGTCAGGACCGTTCCACGAACGGTTAAGGGAGTGTTTTGACCGGAAATTGAAAACGCCAGTACGACGTTGGTCCCTGCTATGATCTGCGCGGTTGATTCGACCAACGCTCCGACATGGCTCAGTTGGGTAATCATGGCGTTATAGTTGGGGCCCTGCGCCGAGGCTCGTCCGACCACACTCACGACGACGGGGATCTTCGTGCCACGTCGGGGCGGCGTGAGCAGTAGGTCTTGTGCACTGAGCACCCCAACCGGTTGGTTTTGTTTGGTGACAATTAAGAGAGAGGCACCTGTCGCCATCATGAGTGTTGAGGCCTCTGCCAAGGTCTCATCGTACTCGATGAACTGCACCGGGCGTGTCATGATCGTTCGGACTTCGATGTCGTGCGGTTCGAGCCCCTGAGCGATGACTTTCTTGACAATGTCGGTCGGCGTCATGAGGCCGAACTGCGTGTCGGTATCCTTTACGAGCAGGCAGGGAGCCTGTTCTCGTTCGAGCAGCAGGGCCGCCTCGCTGACAGAGACGTCTCCCGGAACTTGCACAACCCCTGGTGTCATCATATAGGCAACCATAGTGTGTATGAGATGTGTCGTCTTGAAGGGCTTGTCATCGTCGTTCGGCATGGGTTTGAGCCCTCCCCCGATTCGCGCCTGCACGATTCGTGAGGGTACCGCCTCCGGCGACGTAAGCCAAGTATAGCAGACGGCGCCCTCTGGTCCGTGACCGGGGCTTCCCTTGTCAAATAAGGGGTTCGGCGAATAGACTAGGCCAATTGTTAGAACGGCACAAGGGGTGATCGATGGTTGATCTCGATTTTGTTCACCAGGATTTTCAGTGTCGCCTCAGGGGAATTCCTGCACAGGGGATGGGGCTGTCAGTCGACGTCTATACTCCCGATCTGTTCGGGCTGGTGAGCACGCTCAGGGAGCGAGGACTCCAGCCAGGCTATCTTGAAGTCTTTAAGGCGACGACGACGGCACTGACAACGGTTCGACAGGCTGTGCCAGATATACCACTGGCGTACCACGGTGAAGGTCTGTGGATCACTCAGCCTGACGTGCAAGCGTCTCCGTTCTTTCAGCAGGATGTCGGCGAGATGGTCAGGCAACTCAACAGCATGCAGAGTCTCTGGCTGAATCATGAGTGTGCGATGAAGCAGATGGCGGGCTACTCGTTTGGCACGTATGTCCCTCCATTATATACGCCGCTGAGTGCCGAGGTAGTGGCCGGTAATATTGCGACGGTTCAGCAGGCGATGGATCGGCAGGGTGGTCGGACAGACGGGACCGCGCCGCTGTTTCTCTTGGAGATGCCACCGCTTACATATTTCGCCGCCGGCACGATACCGATTCCCGCTTTTTTCCGGCTCGTCACAGCGTTGGTGCCTTGCGGTCTCGTGCTGGACATCGGACACCTCTGGACGGTCTATCGCTATACCGCCGCCTGCCGACGGATATCTCTTGAACGATTCGTCAGGGAATTCCTCGACGAATTTCCTCTGGAGCGGGTCGTCGAAATCCACGTGGCCGGGTTGGCCTGCCATGAGTCGGTTGGCGAGCCAAAGGGGGGAGAGGGTCTTCCTGAATGGATCGACGCCCATGCCGCCCCGATCCCGTCGATCCTCTTCACCATGCTCGAACAGGTTCTGGCCCATTCAAACCTCGTCAGCCTCCGGGCGGTGGCCCTTGAAGTGGACACCAAGTCGATCGAGATGATTGTGGAGGAGTATGCAGAGGCCGTTCGGCGTTTCTCTCTCCTCGTTCAGCAGACGATGGCTAGAGGAATGGCGGTAGAACAGTTGAAGGGGCTGACGCTTCGCCCAGCCTCAGTCCATGAGCCGGTGTGCCAATCTGATCGACAGCAGTTGCGCGACGACTATGCGCGCTACGCGCACATCATTTCAGGACAAGCCCCCATGACAGGTCCGGAGTGGCAGGAAGTGGCCGCGGAGGCGAGCGGGTTAACACGGTATCGCACCTCCTACGTTCCGCACGAGATCCTCCATTGGGGAGGAGACCTTGCGGAGATGTTTCCGCAGACCTGCCGGGCTTTAGCAGAACGGGGCGTCTGTCTGACAGAGTTCGTGACCTTTTGGTTTCGGTCGCCACGACCGCTCACGCACTCGTATGATTTCTTTCTCCTCAAGATCGAACGGTTCCTCGAATTTGTGACGGAGCGCGCGCCGGATGTACGAATCAGCGCTGAACAGGAATGCGACCAGTTGCGCCTGGCCTATGCGCAGGCGAACGAAGTGGGAGAGCCGGTGATGGAGATGGAGCGAACCCGATGAGTTTCTGGCAGTCACTCACCAGGCCAGTCATCGGGATGGCGCCGATGGATGGGGTCACAGATGCGACGTTTCGTCATACCGTGGCGATGCACGGGAAGCCGGACGTCTCCTTCACGGAATTCACGCATGTGCATGACGTCTGCCGGGGACCGGAGTTCTTGTTGGACTCCCTCATCTATCATGAGGCTGAACGACCGATTGTCGCGCAGCTCTATGGAAAAGAGCCGGACCTCTTCTATCAGGCCGCCCACGCCGTGTGTGAGTTAGGGTTTGATGGATTGGATGTCAATATGGGCTGTCCCTCGCGGAGTGTGGCCTCATCCGGATCAGGAGCCGGGCTCATCCGAACGCCGGATGTGGCTCAGGCTATTATGCAGGCCGCTCGACAGGGGATTGCCGATTGGGCGACTGGTCAGACCCTTGAGGGCGCGGGGCTCAAGCCTGGCAGAGTGGCGGCGATCTGGCGGATGAACGAACAGCGGCAGGACGCCCGCCCGCTCGTCCGACACAGGATCCCCCTGTCCGTCAAGACACGCCTCGGCTACGACGTGGTGGTCGTCGACCGTTGGATCGAGCACCTCCTCATGGAGCAGCCGGCGGTCATTTCCCTGCATGGCCGCACCTTGCAACAAATGTATCGAGGGGAAGCAGATTGGAACGCCATTGCCCGGGCGGCGAAGATTGTACGGGGGAGTGGGACGTTGCTGTTCGGCAATGGGGACGTGCACAGTTATTACGACGTGGTCCGTCGTGTGCGGGAGACTGGAGTCGATGGCGTGTTGGTTGGACGAGCCGCGCTTGGCGCCCCCTGGTTTTTTCGGCAGAAAGAGGAAGCGCGACATGTTCTGCAGCAACATCGGCCTGAGGAAGGGCCTGAGCCGTGGGTGCCGTCGCTGGACGTTCGTTTCGAGATGCTGCTTGACCATGCCCGACGGTTCGAAGCGGCCTGTGGCCAGGGCCAGTTTCGGCGGATGCGCAAACACCTGGGCTGGTATTGCAAAGGGTTTCCTCATGCCGCTTCGCTTCGAGCCGATATGTTCCGAGTCTCGTCGGTCGCAGACCTGGAGCAGGTGCTCGACGATTTTCGCATGCGCAGCGCAAGTCTCAGCGAGGTCTCTGTCGAACCCTCTCCGGCGTTGTAGATGTCACTCATTCTGGCCTCAACCTCTCCACGCCGTCGCGAGTTGCTCGCACTGCTGGGTATCCCATTTGACGTCAAAAGCCCATCTTTCGAGGAGCGGCTGATGTCTGACCGTCCGGCGATCCAACAGGTCATGTCCTTCGCGCAGGGCAAGGCCGAGTCGGTCGCGAGGCAAGAGCCGGAGGCGATCGTGCTGGGGAGCGATACGGTGATCGAGCTGGATCATGACGTGCTCGGAAAACCGGCCGACCTGGTGGAGGCCCGTGCGATGCTTCGACGCCTGGCCGGTCGTGATCATCACGTACGCACGGCGGTCGCGCTCGTCTGTTCAGCTCGTGCGATAGACATCGTCGCCCTGTCCACGGCCGCCGTTCGAATGAAGCCGTTCGATGCACGAGTGCATGAACGTTACCTGGCGACGGGAGAATGTCTCGGCAAGGCCGGTGCGTACTCGATCCAAGGAAAGGGCGGCGACTTGGTCGATTCCATTGACGGAGATTTCTCGACGGTGGTCGGATTGCCACTCCGTCTGGTCTCTCAGCTGTTGACACAAGTCGGTGTGAGTGTGCCGGTCGATCTCGACGAGATCTATGTCACCAAGCCCTATGCCAACTGGGCATGCTTCTCAGGCTGATTGCAAAGGGGTAGGGGTTTCCGTACAATGCCGCCCCATCATTCGTCGTCGTGTGTACGGAAGGAGTGATGAGCGTGCGATGCCTGACATCAGTGGCGCGAGTGGGTAGCGTCGCCACTTGTGCAGTCGCGGGCCTGTTGACGGTCATCGGTCTCCAACCGGTCTTGGCGATCGATGTGAAGCTTTCAGCAGAAGAGGCGCAGAAGGCCTTGGAAGCCGGGCGCGCGCCGATGGAGAAGGCCAACACTCCGGAGGACGTCAAGAAAGTCCTCCAGCAAGCCGCCATGGTTACGCGGGTGGGAGCCAACCCAGAGAAGGACCCTTGCGGTGCCAGCGCCATCCTCCGGACCAAACGCTATCGACTTGAAGCCTTTGGCCGACAGGAAGCGGCGGAGTCAAAAAAGAGGAAGACGGATGTGCGCATGCCCGACGAGTTCATCAAGAAAGTCGTGGACATGCCCAATATGGAGATTGAGGTTCAGCTGTGTGGTGATGACGAATACTTTGCAGAGGGTGCCTTAATTGAGTTGCAACAGGGCTCCAAGAAGATCAAGCCTATCGATATCGGAAAAGCTGAACGTGGCCGAAAGAATGAGGGAAGTGGGCAGATCTACCGGTCACGTTTTACCGCACTCTTTGCCTATGAAACATTTGATCCTACCGCAGTGTCCGTGTTCGTCGTGAATCTTCAGGACGGACAAGAGGCGAGAATCGCTGCCGATCTCTCCAAGGTGAAGTAGGCACATTCCTTCGATCCTGCTCCTGCCAATCTTCAGCAACTGCTCTTGCGGTCTGGCTAATGGTTGTCTGTGGCCGTTCCCTGCCGGATACGTGGTCCCGCCTTTGCAGATCTCTGTCTATTAGTTGGCTGAAATCTCAATGATCGAGCGAATAGTGGGGCGTTCCTCCTCAAGAGGGAGGTGTGCGTGTCGCCTTTCGCGCCAGAGCGGTCTTGACCCCTTCTAGAGTAAAGGCTAGCCTCTGATGTTCGTCCACTAGGGAAGGAGAGCGGTATGACCGAAGAGTGGGGTGCGATCCTCGTTATCGATGACGATGCGGAAATGCGGGAGCTTATCCATGATGTACTCAAGGACCGGGGGCATCAGATCACGACGGCAGGGAGTGGACAAGAGGCGTTGAAGCTGTTGGCCGAGCAAGACCATGCCGTTGTATTGACGGATTTGCGGATGAAAGGGATGCTAGGAACGGAATTATTGGCGGAGATCAGGCGTCTGTATCCGGATATCGGAGTCATTCTCATGACGGCCTTTGGGTCGGTGGACACCGCGGTCGAGGCCATGAAGCGAGGCGCCAGCGACTACTTGACCAAGCCGGTGAAAAACGATGAGTTGGTTCGCGTTGTGGAACGGTGCATCCGTGAAGCGGCGTTACGACGTGAGGTGAACAGGCTTCGGCGCGAAGTCCACAAGGAGTACAGCTTTCATCAGATTATCGGCAAGAGCAAACCGATGCAGGAGATATTCGACCTGATCCGGCGCGTGGCCGACAGTCCGACGAATCTCTTGATTACCGGCGAAAGCGGAACCGGCAAAGAATTGGTGGCCAAGGCGATCCATTACAATAGCGATCGCCAGGATGCGCCGTTTATTCCCGTTAACTGTGCCGCCATCCCGGAACAGCTACTCGAAAGCGAGCTGTTCGGTCATATGCGAGGCGCCTTTACGGATGCGAGGGCGGATAAGCGAGGCCTCTTTGAAGAGGCACAGAAGGGCACGCTGTTCCTCGACGAGATCAGTGAATTGCCTTTGATGTTGCAGGCCAAGATCTTGCGCGCGATCCAAGAGAAAGAGATTCGTCGCGTGGGGGCCAACAAACCGATCGCCGTTGATGTGCGCATCATTGCGGCGACGAATCTCAATCTAACGGAAGAGGTTAAGGCCAAACGCTTTCGGGAAGACTTGTACTACCGGCTCAATGTCATCGAGTTGCGCCTCCCTCCCCTGCGTGAGCGCCGAGAGGATATTCCACTGCTCGTAAACGCATTCATGAAGAAGTATGCGGAGTCTCGCGGGAAACAGATACAGGGTGTGAGCGAATCCGCATTGGCGATGCTGGTGGATTATGCCTGGCCGGGCAATGTGCGTGAATTGGAGAATGTGATCGAGCGGGCCGTCACACTCAGCCGAAGCGAGCAGATCGTTCCTGACGATCTCCCGTCAACGATTCAGGGGACTCGTGGCGATCGGCGCGTACTCGACGATGCGGCTGAACGGACTCTGCGGCTGGATGAAGTGGAGAAAGAATATATCCTCAAGATCCTCGAGAAGACAGGCGGCAATAAGTACCAGGCGGCGCACATGCTTGGAATCGATCGCAAGACGCTCTATCGGAAGCTGGGCGAGATCGAAGGGAAGACAGCAGAGTGAGCCCAGAGTCCTACGAGAGCGAGCAACTGTTTCGTCTCATTGTGGAGGCTGCTCCCAATGGCATGTTGCTCGTTGACGAGCGTGGAGCGATTGTGATCGTGAATGCCTCCGCACTCCACCAATTCGGCTACGAAAGGGAAGAGTTGCTCGGCAAGTCGGTCGAGATGCTCATTCCCGGGCCATCTCGATCCGATCACCGGCAGCACCGAGCCGGGTTCATGAAGGATTCCCAGGCACGACAGATGGGGGGCGGGCGCGAGTTGTTTGGCTTGCGGAAGGACGGAAGTGAGTTTGCTCTTGAAATCGGACTCACGCCTATTCAGATGATCAAGGGGATGGGGGTGGTGGCGTCGATCATTGATATTTCAGAGCGCAAACGTCTGGAGATGCAACTCCAACGGGCTGAGCGGTTGGCGGAACTGGGCACACTGGCTTCCGGCATGGCGCATGAAATCGGTACGCCGATGAACGTGATCCTCGGGCGCGCGGAATATCTGCTCAACCGCACAGCCGATGAAGGGATGAAGAAGGGCCTTGCCACGATCGTCACGCAGGTCGAGCGTATCACCAGGGTGATGAACCAACTCCTTGCCTTTGCCAGGCGGAGGAGACCGGAGCGGCGGGCCGTCGATCTCGGTGAGGTCGTGGACGAGAGCCTGGAGATGTTCCAGGAACGGATCGCCCACAGTCGCATCACGATTGACAAGACGATTGAATCGTCATTGCCTCCTATCCGTGCCGATCGGGACCAACTTATCCAAGTGCTCATCAATCTCGTGATGAATAGCATCCATGCCATGCCGGAGGGGGGCCAGCTCAGGCTGAGCCTCGCTCGTGAGGGCAGCTCCGTCTGCCTCGGCCTGTCCGATACCGGGCACGGGATGCCGGAAGAGATCCGTTCGAAGGTATTCGAGCCCTTTTTCACGACGAAAGATTTTGGGAAAGGAACCGGTCTAGGCCTCACAGTTGTCAAAGGCATCATCGAAGAACATGGCGGGACCATCGCGGTGGAGAGTGCCGTCGACAAGGGTACGACGTTTTGGATCCGACTCCCTCTTGACGAAGCTCAGACCGCGGCTATCTCCTAATCAACCGCAACCTTCCCTCTCAACAATTCGATCGCCAGGCTGACGCGCCTCTGTCGCAATCTGCGACAGGAGCGGGGTGACATCTGTCGCAATTTTCATCAGGCCTTGGTGCGTTCGTTTCCCCCAGCCCTGCTCATTCCTGGGAAATCTCAAGCAAGTTTGCTGACTTCTGGAATCCATCACTTCCCGCCGTAAGGGGAGCCAGCTTGCACGAGTTGTGCAGTGTATCCCATGAGAGAGTGAAGAGGGCCGGCCGCAGAGGGGGAGAAGGATGACACAGGAGAGGAAGCCAGCGGTGGTGCTTGTCGCAGAAGATGATCGAGAGATGCGGAGTCTCCTCTGCGATGGGCTGGTCGATCTTGGAGTGTCCATCCGGGAAGCGGCTGATGGGGATGAGGCTCTGCGGTTGGTGCTTGAGGCTCGCCCCGCACTGATCCTCACGGACCTTCGAATGCCGGCCGGGGGATTGGACTACATCGTCAGGCTCCGGACGTTTGCTCCGGGTGTGCCGATGGTGCTGATCACCTCATTTGGAGATCCTCAGACGAAAGCCGATGCGTTGGCCATTGGCGTCGAAGCGTACTTCGATAAGCCGGTTCGCCTCAGCGAACTTAAAGGAGCCGTACGGCGTCTCTTAGGCCCGGCTTTGGATGGGGAAATCCACTGAGACCTTATAGTTCTTGACGCTATAGCCTGTGAGAGGTGTGAGATGGCCGGATCTCAAAAGGAATCGTCTACAGTCCACCCGTTTACAGATCCCATCCTTGCAGCTCGACTGGAAGCCATCAAGCAGTTAGCCTGCGGGTCCTCCGATCGAGTGGCGGTCTTGGATCGCGATTTCAACGTGATCTACGCGAATGAGTCCGCCTGGTCGGAGAATGTATCCCGGTTGTCCAACCATTCTGCTAACAGGCTGCGGAAAAACCATTTCGGCCCAGCAGAACTACGATGGCCTGCACGTATGGGACAAGAAGAGAACGCCCCCGCAGGATGCTCAAAAAGTTCGTCCAGCAAGGCCGCAGCAAGCGAAGAGGCGATGCGTACTCTTTCGGTACGGGGAGCCTCTGAGCGAAGCGAAAACGCCGCTGGCGGACTTTTTCAGTATCCTGCGAAGTGCTATCAGGCCTTTGCCCACCGGAACGATCCCTGTGGGACCTGTCCGGCGACGAAGATGTATGAATCGCCCGATGTCCGGTCTGTGGCCTGTTCCTCCGGAGGAGACGGTACGGCCTGTGGGATGCATCAGGCGTTTCCGCTTGTCTCGAGCAGCGGCGAAGTCGAGTCTGTGCTGGTGTTGTTCAAGACGCCGCCGAAGCCTGCGAAGCAGACGAGCGGTGAGCGCGCGGAGGTGAAAGACGAATCGAAGCCGGGCGAGCTCATCGGCACGAGCGCGCCGATGCGAGAAGTCCTCGACATGGTCAGGCTCGTGGCGGACAGTTCCGCAACCGTGTTGATTCAAGGGGAGAGCGGCACCGGCAAGGAACTGGTGGCGAAAACGATTCACCGCACCAGCTATCGACGGGAGAAGCCGTTCGTCGTCATCGATTGTGGTTCGCTGCCGGAAACGTTGTTGGAGAGTGAGTTATTCGGCCATGTGAAGGGGGCCTTCACCGGCGCGCATGCTTCCAAATGTGGACTCTTCGAAGAGGCGGATGGTGGGACGATTTTCCTGGACGAGATTGCCGACACGACCGCGACGTTTCAGGCCAAGCTGCTGCGGGTGCTTCAGGAGGGGGAGATCAAACGGGTCGGGGGGAACAAATCGATCAAGATCGACGTGCGGGTCATTTCGGCGACGAACAAGGATCTTATCGAACTCGTCAAGGCCAAGACCTTTCGGCAAGACCTGTACTACCGGCTCGCGGTGTTGCCGTTGTCTCTTCCTCCGCTCCGTGAGCGGCGAGAAGACATTCCGCTTCTGGTGCAGCACTTCATTGCGGCGTCCTGCACGCGTCACCGGCAGCCTGTTCGGCAGGTATCGGCGGACGTGATACAGGCGCTCACCCAGGCCTCATGGCCTGGTAATGTGCGGGAGCTGCAACATTATCTTGAGCGGGCGGTCGTCACCACCACCGGTCCAGAGCTCAGTTGCAAGGACATCGTGGCGATGGGATCGGAACCGGCAGGGCACGATCTCCGTACCATTGCGCGCGGGGCCATCCGCCAGGCGGAACGTGCGCGGATCCTTCAGGCGCTCCAGCAAACCGGGAGCAATCGTGCGAAGGCCGCCAAACTTCTCAAGATCAGCCGAGCCAACCTCTATAACAAGCTCCACACCTATGGGTTGCGTGACGCGTGACTGCGAGACATGCGAGCGATGCGCGACGAGCGGGACGGACGAGAAAGGCGCGATCCGAAGTTCTAAGTTCGGAGTTCGACGTTCCGGAAACCTCGAACTTCGGACCTCGAACCCGTCTCGCTAGTCTCGCTCGGCTATCCTTCCTTCTTAACGCTGCCCATCCATACTTCTCACGCTTCGTGTTCTTATTCAGAGTCCTGAGATCTGCCCGTTTCTGCCCCGTATTCCCACAATAACTGTCCAAGTTATTAGACAGTCCATCTGATTGAAATTACGGCGCTTGTCATTTCATCCTCCTCACGACTGTCTAGTCTTGTGGAAGTTTGACCGATGTGCGCGTATCGGTTTTATGCTGTCGACAACTCCGAATTGAAAGAACTGGAGCGGTGTAACTGCTTATTTCTGCCGGTGTCTGCACTGAGGCATGCATGTTGCGCATACGTAGCGCTGCTGGTGGAGGTCTGGGTAATTTTGGACCGGCCTCCGAATGACCCTCTCCTCCGTAAGGAGGAAACCTTCACCAGCTTTTAACAAAGGCCAAGGGAAGCAAAGAAGCCTTCAGCTGTCAGCCATCAGCGAGAATCAGAAGATTCAATTCCTGGCTGAGAGTTGATGGCTAATAGCGTGATTCAGATCAACCACCCACCTGGTGAGGCGGGCATAACAGGGGAGGCCGTACTATGAGGGGTTATATACTTCAACCAACGCGCAGTCAACGCCGGACGGGGTTGGCGCTGATGCTGCAGACGGTCCTGCTGGCCGGGAGTCTGGTGGCAGCGCCATGGCTGCTTGCAGCAGGAACAGGGGAGGAGTCCCACCAAGGACACGCCTCTCCGGTCGCGATGCCGGTTACCGCGCAGGCGGGTCCGATGTTGATGGATAAGATGGGGAAGGCCATCGCGCAAATCGAGCGCGAGGTGCAGAGCAAGGGGCCATTCCTGGGCGCCGGC
>JAYTTD010000122.1:0-18834 GCA_043745235.1 Nitrospira sp.
CGAGCGATCACTGGAGCGTCGTCTTAGTGGGCGTGGGGCTGTGGGGACTTCACCTGGGCATGACGCAAGGCTTACTCGCCGCCATGGTCGCGAACACCGCGCCTGCCGATTTGCGTGGCACGGCGTATGGTTTCTTCAATCTCGCCAGCGGCGTGGCAATGTTGATTGCGAGCATCCTCGCCGGATTACTGTGGGATCAGCTTGGCGCCTCATTCACATTCTATGCGGGAGCCATACTGAGCGGGGTTGCTCTCACAGGACTCATCGTGTACCAGCTGAAGTATGAGGGATGATAGTAAGGTCCGATCATCCACAGTTTGGGAGCGTGTGGTGATCCAACTCTTGCCGCGGGAAATTGGTGAGATGAGGGAGAAGATACCATCGTTTATGTATAAGTCGGTAGCGATTTGCAGATTTTATCTAACGGGCAGAATTTACAGCGGAAGTATTCGACCTGTGGATAATGTGGAGCTGACATGAATGAATGAACGCCCGCCCGCTTCGGTCGGCTGTCTGGTGGGCTCCTCGCCCATACGGTTGAGCAATATTTCTTTAGTGCGATAAGATCCAACTATTAGGAGTTGCAAAATGGGACACCTCGTGCTGCTTCGGCATGGCGAGTCACAATGGAATCTCGAAAATCGCTTTACCGGATGGATCGATGTGCCACTGTCGGCAGAAGGCCACGAGGAAGCGAAGGCTGCAGCAAAGTCGGTATCGATTCGATCGGGCCTTTACCTCCAGGCTCATCAGAGCGACTGACACGCTAAAGATTGTGTTAGCGGCCATCGGCCAAAGTCAGATTCCTATCGAAGAGAATCAGGCGCTGAACGAACGGATGTATGGAGATCTGCAAGGGCTGAATAAAGACGAAACGATCAAGAAGTACGGGGCGCAGCAGGTGGAGCTATGGCGGCGAAGCTACGATGTGCGACCGCCAGGAGGGGAAAGCTTACAAGATATGGCGGCGCGCGTCATGCCGTACTATGAGGAACGGATCACGCCTGCGTTGGACACAGGCGACACCGTGCTCCTTGTCGCGCATGGCAATAGTCTTCGGGCGTTGGTCATGCATCTTGAACATCTGTCCCCCCCCAACAAATCGTGGCTTTCAGCATTCCCACAGGTGCACTCTTTGTGTACTCCGTGGCCGACAATGGGGAGCTCGTCCGTCAGGATCGGTAGGAGGCTTCGCGTGCCAGGGAATAACCATGAGCGCCGGACTGCCGCCGGTACAAGCGTCTCATCTGTTTCCGTTGGAATGTGAGCATAATGAAGATGCCCGCAAGGGGAGCTGGGTCGTCTGACACCAAGTCCATGATAGCCAACAGCCGTACAGTACGCCTGGCGTCATAGAACCATGCAGTGCCGCGGGTAGCTTCCTTGGGCTCTGTGTAAGGGTATGACACAGGCTTCCATCCTCCAACATCGGCACACGTTTTCTGTTTCAGAACATTCTAGTCTATGAAGCCCAGCTTGATATATACGGCTGTGGTCATCTCGATGTAGTGTGAAGATGCATTCGACCGGCCTGATCAGCGTGGCAGTACGATACGGAATGTGCTGCCTTTGTCGGGAGAACTTTCAACTTCAATGTGGCCTCGATGCGCTTTGACAAACGCCTGGGCTAGACTGAGACCCAGTCCATTTCCGCATGTCGAGCGACTTCGATCGGCACGATAGAACCGGTCAAAGATACGAGGGAGGTCCTGTTCAGTAATCCCAACGCCGCTATCCGCCACGGAGATGGTGACATCAGAGAGCCTGTTCTCGACCGAGAGCTGAACCTGTCCTTCAGGAGGAGTGTACTTCAAGGCATTGTCGATGAGATTGGCCAAAACACGTTGGAGTTTCCCCTTATCGCCTGTAAAGGTAAGACGGTTTGAAGGAACCGTCATGTGCAAAGCAATGTTTCTATCCTCTGCGACCGGCCGAAAGAGTTCGACTGCATCCTGTGCCATCACTGTCATATCGAAGTCGCTCTGAGTCAGCTGGGCGACTCCTGCATCCGCCTCGGCAATCTCAAGCAAGGAATTGATAATGGCGACCAGTCGGTCGCTTTCTTCCACGACGAGTCCGGCCATGTCCTGATAGGCCTGCAGGGTCTTGTCTCCGAGGAGGGTTGTCTCAGCCATGCCGCGGATGCGCGTGATCGGGCTCCGCAGATCATGCGCGATGTCACTGGTGACCTGCTTTAACTCAAGCACCAGCGACTGAATCTTATCCAGCATCATGTTGAAGGTGACGGCGAGGTGATCAATTTCATCGCCTCGATTACTGACAAGTACCCGCCGAGCGAAGTCTCCTGCTCCAATCTGCCTGGCCGTTTCGGTCACGTGTTCCACTCCACCCAGCGCACGTCGGGCCATAAACCACCCGAGTGAGGCTGCCAAGAAAAGACCGGCCAAGATCACGACCGCAGATATGTGGCGATACTCTTCCAACAAGCGCTCATCATCCCGGCGCAAATATCCTATCTGCAAGACATTCTGATCTTCTGCCGGGATGAAATAGATCACGCGCACGTGATGGGGCTGGTCGAGGATCTTCACCGTTTCGAATGCCGGTTGATCCGGAGCGAGGCGGGCCAGTATCGACTGTGTCACGGGAATCTCTTTCCAGGCATGGAGGTCGGAGGCTCGCAGTTGGTTTCCATCACGCGAGAGGAGACGAAAGAAGACCTGATCAGTCCCAGCCACCTCGGCTTCTCGAGCGAATTCTGCTTCAATTTTATCAATACCATAGAGCCGGTACAGGTGTTTGAATTCCAGGACATCGGACACAAGTAATTCATCGATGCGCGTTTCCATCCGCTGGGAGAGCATCAGATACACGACGAGCAGCATCGACAGTAAGGAGACGACAAACACGACGGCGTACCAGAGTGTTAAACGAAATGTCAGCGACCGAAGGATCTTACGCATGCTGTTCTCGCAGCACATACCCAATGCCACGCACCGTGTGAATCAGCTTGGGATCCGGTCCACGGTCGATCTTCTCCCGTAACCGGCAGACTCGCGCCTCAACAATATTCGTCTCGGGATCAAAGTTATAATTCCAGACGTGCTCCATAATCATGGTCTTTGACACCACGCGCCCCTGATTGCGCATCAAATATTCCAAGAGCGCGAATTCTCGGGGTTGTAATTCGACGACTCGTTCGCCTCGAAACACTTTACGAGTGAGCAGATCCACTGACAGGTTCCCCACCAGGAGTCGGGCTGGTTCGGAGATGCCTTGTGCGCGTCGGATTAAGGCTTGGAGCCGGGCCAGCAGCTCTGAGAATGCAAACGGTTTTGTCAAATAATCGTCACCACCATCCGACAGTCCTTGCACGCGATCCTGCACGGACCCCTTCGCACTCAAGAGTAGGACGGGAAGACGTATTTTTCTTTGGCGCAGTGCGCGGACGAGTGACAGCCCGTCTAAGGACGGGAGCATGATGTCGATCACCGCGGCATCGTAGGGTTCGATGAGGGCTCGGTGTAAACCGTCCTTGCCGTCGCCCTCATAGTCAACCACAAAGCCGGCTTGCGTGAGCCCTTTGCGAATAAACGCGGCTGTCCGTACATCATCGTCTACGACAAGGACCCTCATACTACCTCTTCAGACGCACGAGATTAGCCATCCTGCTTTCTCAGATACCGAGCATTCTGCGTCGATTGTCGTGTTCCCGCAAGTGATCAATCCGAACATGACCAAACGGTAATGTTTGGGTCATGTCTCGGTTAACTGGGTGCGGTAGGCTTGAAGGACGATGCAGAGATCATTGGTCCCTGTCATTCTTGGAGTCGCGCTTTGGACGATTTTGCCGGCGTGCACCAGCTATCACCCTCTGCCGTTGTCTCCCGAGGCGGCTGGCGAGACGCCCAACATGACTCGGATCCGTATTGCCGCACAAGAGATTCACCATCCCATCCTGAAGCCCCTCGACTTTGATGACCGAAATGGACTGTCACCCGACGAAGCCGCCGTGCTTGCTGTCCTGGCCAATCCGGGATTGCGGGCCGTTCGCGATCAACGCGCGATTGCGGCAGGACAAGTCCTCCAGGCCGGCATTCTCCCGAATCCGCGCCTCACTTATTATGCCTCAATCCCAACGGGCGTGTTTCCGGTGGATACCGTGACAAAATTTGGCGGGACCCTATTGTGGGACTTGCAGATGCTCATCAATCGTGGCGCGCGGGTCGAGGCTGCCGAAGCGCGGGCCGTGGCCGTGGATCTGGATGTCGCCTGGCAGGAATGGCAAGTGGCCCAGGCAGCCAAATTGGCGGCTTATCGATTGTGGACGCTTCGGTCTCAAGCGCAACTGGCGACGGAGCTCTCCGATTTGCTGACGGGCAACGTCACGCAAATGCGGCAGGCACTGCAACGCGGTATTCTCACCGGTTTGGAGCTGTCTGCGGCCGAATCGGCCCATAACAATGCCCGCACGAATATGCTCGAACTGCAGAAGCAGGTGCGTCAGCAGCAGCTCGCCCTCAATCGACTCGTAGGCCTGCCCCCAAACAGTGCGATCCCGCTTGAGCACTCGATTGAGCTTCCGGCTCGGCTCGTGCCGCCCACCCTGGAGTGGTTTCTAGAGGGATTAGAAGATCGTCGACTGGATTTGGTAGCCCTCCGCCAAGGCTATGCCAGCCAGGAAGCCACCGTGCGCGCGGCGATTCTGAGCCAGTTCTCCAATGTCACGATTGGCATTTACAATGTACGCGATCTGGGGAATTTTTACCGGCTGGGGCCGCAATTTTCAACCGATCTCCCAATCTTCAACCGCAATCAGGGAAACATTGCCATCGAGCGGGCGACGCGGCAAAAACTGTTAGACGAGTACACCAACCGCGTCTTTCAAACACGGAACGATATCGCCAGGCTGCTGGTCACGATCACCTGGCTCAATGATCAGGTGGCGACGGCGCAGGCCGGCAAACCGATCCTGCAGAAGTTGGTCGTGACGCTGCGAGAGGCTCTCCGTCAAGGGCAAGCCACGGTCGTGCTCTATTACAACGCGCTCATCAACCTGACCGCCGTGCAAATCCAAATTCTGACGTACCAACAGCAGCTCATTGATACGCGCATCAGCTTGGAGTTGGAGACGGGCTATTATCGGATTCAGGACATGGAGCGCAATCCTTCGCCTTGGCCCATAGAGGAGAAAAAGATCCCATGACCTCCCTTCAGTGGAAATACGCGGCAGTGGTTGTTGTGGCCGCCGTACTCATGGGCGTCGGACTCAGTTATGGGCCGTCCTTCATTGCCCCCTCCCACACACAGGGTGACACGGCAGCCCAGGATGGCCCGACGACCGAGCCTATTGCCAAGGTGACCGTCATGGAGCTGAAACGCCGTGTTATCGAAGAGACCTTGACGGTGTACGGATCCACATTACCCGCTCCCGATGAGTCACAAACATTCAGTGTCCCCTATGAATGCCGAGTTCAGAGAGTTTTGGTCACGGCCGGGCGCGTGGTGGAATTCGGCACGCCCCTCATTGAAGTCGAACCTAGCCACGAGACGAAACTGCTCCTGGATGGCGCCCGAGAAGAACAGCAGACGGCGAAAGACCAATTCACGTTAATGCAGCAGCGCCTAGAGATGAATCTGGCCACGAGGCAGGATCTCCTGCAGGCCGAGCAGCACCTGCACGCGGCGACGCTCCGGGCGAACAGTCTGGAGAAGCGGGGAGCGGGGCGCGGTCAAACTCTTCGAGCAGCGACCGGGGGCGTCATCAGCTTGGTGCACGTGCGCCAGGGGCAGATCGTGCCGCCAGGAGGATCCTTGGTAGAAATGATCGACGACCAACATATCCTGGTCCGATTTGGTGTGGAGGAGGAAGACCGGCGATTGTTTCAGAAGGGGCAGCGCGTTCGGCTGTTTCCGGTCCATGGGACCGGCAGTGAGCCCATGGAAGGCGACATCCGCGTGGTGACGCAACAGGTCAATCTCGCCACCCGATTAGTCGAGGTTCTCGCGGCGCCCGGGCCACAGGACCGATTGCTCTTAAATGAATACGTGCGTGGCGAGATCATTATCGCCTCCCAGGAAGGCCTCGTGGTCCCGCGGAGTGCCGTACTCCAGCAGGAGGGACACATGGTCCTCTATAGCGTGCATGACGGGCACGCCAAGCGTCATGTCTTTCACGCCGGGCTGGAGAATCGAGACCACGTGGAAGTTCGCGACAGTGACTTGCACGAGGGAGAACAGATCGTCATCGTCGGACAGAATCAATTGCAAGAGGGCATGGCGGTTGACGTGGACGTGCCCCGATGAACATGGTGCGCTGGGTTCAGACTCACCGTCGGTCTATCCTGTTTCTCGTCCTGGCATTCGGGCTTGCGGGTTTTGCCTCGAGCGCTATTTTGCCGGTCAGCTTATTCCCACATGTCACCTTCCCCCGGATCCAAGTCGGAATTGAAGCCGGCGATCGGCCGGTGGATCGCATGGCCATTGAGGTGACGCGTCTCGTCGAAGAGGCCGTCCGAGCTGTGCCAGGTGTTCGTCATGTTCGGTCGACCACGAGTCGTGGCAGCGCCGAGATCTCCATTACGTTCGGCTGGGGCGAGGACATGGTCTCCGCGATGTTGCAGGTTGAATCCGGCATCAATCAGGTCCGTGGATCGCTTCCGCCGAATACGGTGATTGCTGTCCGGAGGATGGATCCGACCGTGTTTCCGATTCTGGGCTATAGCTTACGCTCCGATCGGCATTCTTTGACCGAACTGCACGACCTGGCTTTGTACCAGGTGCGACCCGTGCTCTCCACCATTGCTGGGGTGGCTCGCATCGGCGTGCTCGGAGGCGCCGCTGCCGAATATCAGGTGCTGGTCGATCCGGTCAAGCTGGACTCCTTCGGATTGACGCTCAATGATCTCGCCCGGACCCTGTCCGCGACCAATGTGGTGACAGCCGTGGGACGGCTAGAAGATCATTTCAAGCTCTATCTGGTGACCCTCAACACTCAATTCCATGATCTCGCGGAACTCGAGCGGACCATCATCCGTTCTGGGCCAGATGGCATGATCCTCCTTGAGGATATTGCCACCATTACGCTTGGCACGGTGCCGCAATGGACGCGTATCACAGCGGACGGCCAGGATGCCGTCTTGTTTCAGGTCTACCAGCAGCCCGGTGGGAACACGGTCACGATCGCCGGGGAGGTGGCGCGCGCGTTAACCGCCCTTCAGAAGCAGCTCCCTGCCGGCGTGCGGGTGGTCAATTGGTACGACCAGAGTCAATTGATTCTCGCCTCCGTCTCCAGCGTGCGCGATGCCGTCATTTTGGGCATCATCTTGGCGTCGCTGGTCATTTTGCTGTTCCTGAGAAATGTGAAAGCCACACTCATTGCCGCCCTGACGGTCCCCACCGTGCTGGCGGTCACCATTCTGCTGCTGTTTGTGCTCGATATGAGCTTCAACATCATGACACTGGGAGGCATGGCCGCCGCCGTCGGTCTCGTCATTGATGATGCCATCGTCATGATTGAACATATGATCCGTCGGTTACAGGGCGGAACCGGGCACTGGCGAGACCGCGTGCTCACGGCCGCGGAAGAATTCACACGCCCGCTGGTCGGCTCGTCCGCCGCGACGATCATTATCTTTGCTCCGCTGGCCTTTTTGTCGGGCGTCACCGGCGCCTTTTTCAAAGCCCTGTCGCTCACGATGGCCGCCAGCCTGGTCATTTCGTTCCTTATCGCCTGGCTTGCCGTCCCATTACTCGCGTTACACCTCTTGGGGGAGAAAGATGCTGAGCCACATAGGGCTGGAACATGGACCACGCGTGTGCAAGCCGTGTACACCTCGCTCATGACGCGGGTGCTGAGCGCCCCCTGGCTCATGGCCGTGGTGTTGGTGCCGCTCCTGCTTCTTGGATGGGCGGGCTATCGCCAGATCGGATCTGGGTTTATGCCCGTCATGGATGAAGGCGGCTTTGTGCTGGACTATTTGGCGCCACCTGGGACGTCGCTCAGCGAGACGGATCGCCTCGTGCGTCAAGTCGAAGTGATCCTTCGCGACACGCCCGAGGTGCAGACATACTCCCGCCGCACCGGTCTGCAGTTGAGCGGGGGGCTGACGGAGGCGAACAACGGCGATCTGTTCGTGCGCCTCATTCCGTTACCTCGTCGGCCCATCCATGTCGTCATGGACGAGGTTCGGCAGCGGATCGAGCAGCAGATCCCGGGTCTCCAGATCGAAATGGCGCAGTTGATGGAAGATCTCATCGGTGATCTCACCGCCGTTCCAGAGCCGATCGAAGTAAAATTGTTTTCGGATGACGACCTCCTCCTTAGGAAAGTGGCCGATCAGGTGGCAGACACAATTGCCACCGTCCGCGGGGTCGTGGAGGTCAAGAATGGCCTGGTAGTTGCTGGTGACGCGCTCGAGATTCGTGTGGACCAAGCCAAGGCAGCCTTGGAGGGACTCTCGCCGGACGCCGTGACGCTCATGCTGACTGATTACGTGACCGGCGCAGTCACTACGCATGTGCAACAGGGCGTCAAAATGACCGGGGTCCGTGTCTGGGTCCCTGAAGGGACCCGAGCAACCGCGCGTGACCTCGGGATGTTACGACTGCGGGCACCAGACGGGCATCTCTTTCCGCTGAAGCGGGTGGCAACGATCGAGGTGATGACCGGCCAACCGCAAGTGAAGCGGGAAGATCTCAAGACCATGGTCCCGGTCACGGCTCGCATTAGCGGTCGAGATCTCGGCAGCACCATTCGGGAGATGACCGAACGATTGGACCGGCCTGGCTTCCTGCCGAAGGGCGTGTACTACCATCTTGGCGGTCTGTACCAGGAGCAACAGAGTGCATTTCGCGGATTGCTGGCGGTATTCCTCTCAGCGGCCGTGCTTGTCTTCGTCGTGCTCCTCTTCTTGTACGAGAGCCTTCGAGTCGCAGCCGTGATGCTGCTCACGACGCTCCTCACCATTCCAGCCGTGTTTATGGGCCTCTGGTGGACCGGTACGGAACTCAATGTCACCTCGCTGATGGGGCTCACCATGGTGCTCGGGATTGTTACAGAAGTGGGGATTTTTTATTACTGCGAATATCAGGACCTGGGTGATTGTGTGGACCGAAAAGAGCGGCTGATCCAAGCCGGACTGAACCGACTTCGCCCCATTACAATGACGACGTTGGCCGCGATCCTTGCTCTCCTGCCACTAGCCTTGGCTATTGGCGAGGGATCAGCTATGCAGAAGCCACTCGCGATTGCCATTATTTCTGGTCTCCTGGTCCAGGTCCCACTCGTCGTCATTGTGCTTCCCGCCTTGTTGATACTGCTGAATTCAGATAGGGCGTAATGCGAGATGTTTGCTTGTCATCCGCTATCGAGTGGTAATGAGTGAGGTGCCGGTAATTATCAGATAGCGAGAAACTGCTGACATTGCGAGCGTGCGATGCTCACAAGGTTGGTATACACTTGGGCTAGCTAGAGTTCCAGTTGTACACGCACATGATAACCAAGCTATTGTTAATTGGAGCCGGTGGGTTCATTGGCTCCGTTCTACGCTATGTCATCGGTGGCTCGGTGCAAACGCTCAGCCAGAGCATCGGATTTCCCTATGGCACGCTGGCCGTCAATATCCTGGGCTGCTTCTGCATTGGCTTCCTGTCGGAACTGTTCGATACACGTGCCTTCATCGACCCCGATACACGCGCTTTTTTGGTTGTCGGCGTGCTCGGCGGGTTTACCACCTTCTCCGCCTTCGGCAATGAAACGATGAATTTGATGCGGGATGGAGAAGCGGCCCTGGCATTGATGAATGTCGGCGCACAAGTCTTGCTGGGTCTTGGAGCTGTGTGGCTCGGCTATACACTGGCCTATGTGATCTGGAGGTAACCCATGCTTCCTGCAGATGGCTCTCTGCTCCGAATCTTTGTCGGTGAGAGCGACAGATATGAGAACCAACCGCTCTACGAATGGATCGTCACCCAGGCCAGAGCACAGGGACTGGCAGGAGCCACGGTCCTTCGCGGTCTTATGGGATTTGGCGCCAATACCCGCGTCATACACACCTTCAAGATTGAGCGGCTATCGGAAGACCTCCCGATGCTTATTGAACTGGTCGATACAACGGACAAGTTAGAAACCTTCCTCTCATTTGTCGAGCAGCACATTCACTCAGGCCTGTTGGCCACTATGGAGAAAGTCCAGGTTCGATTTTATCGAGGAGATAAATCCACCGCGCACTAGGTTTCCGCCTTTGACCTTTCTACTGCGACGAACGATCCACAACCATCTGCGTCGTACTCGGTCCGAAACAATCCTTAATATATTCGTATTCCAACTAACACACCTCAGAATTTTCCAGGCCTGGGGCCTCACGTATGGCCGCGCCGCCTTCGCCTTGCCACGAGTGGCAAGGTCGGACAGGCTAGGATGGGGCCAAATATCGTGCAATATTTCGATGGCTGGTGACCGAACTTCGTACAACTAATGTGATGAGAGGCTAGGGTCTGGTGCTCTATATACTGATTACTGAGGAACATATTTGGGCCAGTCGCCTGACGAAAATAAGTCTGGGCACTGGAGATATTTGGTTTGAGCAGTAGCATGGATAAAGCTAGATCCCTGATTTAACTCATGGCTGCTTCTAGGCCAAGTAGGAGTCTTAGCGCGATCAGCTACGAGCGGGACCGAAACCCCTAGAACGATGAATTCAGATATGGCTTGGAGAAATGCCTACTTAGAAGGCTCGATGCTCGGAGGGAAATGGCTGTACAGGAAACGATATTGTGGTATCTTTGAAAGGATGAAGACGCTTTCAACTAGTGCGATGGCAACGTGGATTCTGTTGCTCGCGTGGCTCTTTTGTGGCAGCGTGGCCTTCGCGGAGCAAGTCGAAGTTCCGGTTCAGACCAATGAGCAAGAGTCTCAAGCATGCGAAGAAGCACTGCAAGGTGTTGGGCACGCGCTAAAGCCTGCAACGAACGGTGAAACGTGCTTGGCGCCCCCTGACTTCTCTATTTTCACTTGGGCCATTCTTCAACACATCAGCATTATCTCGATTAACAGATCTCCCATTTTCCGTGCCTCATGGCCACGTCCTTTGACGCCTCTAACCGCTGACACCGCCTCTCTGCTCTGCACCTATCGCATCTGATTTCGTTACCCTGTGGTACCCATTCGTCTTGGGCGATCATGCCCGAGAGAGACCAATTCATCGTGTACAAGGGGCGCGAACATGCGTACTTATCACGCTACTTATCTTCAAAACAGGAACATTGCTCTTGTTCTGGTGCTGGTACTGTTGACGAACGCGGGCTGTAGCTGGTTCGGTTCCAACACGAAACCCGACCCACCCATGACCGAGCGGCCGAAGCTCGCAGTACTGGAGTTCGGGATGGGTATCGAGATCTCCAGTTTGTCTTCCGTCAAAAGTATCGATGAGGAGATTTCTTCAGAACAGGAGGCGCTTCTGGTTGCGGAAGCAGTGAGGGAGATCCGTAGCGAAACCCGCCGACTCCTCTACGCGCGGCTAGCAACACGAGGACAATTTAGACTCGTGCCGCTGGAGGAAGTGGATGCCGCGCTTCGGGACGTAGAAGTCGATCCTTTAAAGCCACTCAACTCTGAGCAAATCGAAAGCCTCCGCAGTAAATTAGAGGTCGACATCATGGTGGGCGGGGTCGTGCAGGATTATGGAAAGGTAAGGTGGCAGTGGTTAGCCACAGGGATGCTCATGGATACGACTGCTGAAAGTATCGTGATCGGCTTGGCCACCGCCTGGAATCCTGTGGCCATGGCTGCCAACATCGGCTTTAATCTTCTCACGAGCACCCCGATATGGTTCGGAGGAGGCTATTTGTTCGGGGTTGCCTTGCGTCCGGTACGGGTGGAGGCCTGGGCGGTGGACACACAGAGTGGGAAGGAAATCTGGGAGAGCATGGAGGTGGCGGTCTATGCCAGGGAACGCTTGAAAGAACTCCGCGAAGACGAGCGCAAGAGAAAAGAAGCGCAGTTACACGTCAATCTCGAAAAAGTCATGGAAGCTCTGGGAGACTCCCTCCTAGATGAGGGGTTTACCACATTGGCGCTGGAAGAACGTCGTCGGCCATAGCCACAGTCAGCCCCCACGCCTTCGATGACAATCCGTACTCCGAGGGGCGCAGTTCAAAACGCTCAAATATCATCTCGACTTCCCACAGCGTTTCAGCAGTATCGAAGACCCGCGCGCCCACTGTAGCGCTTCTTCCAGTGGTACAACGCCATCCACCGTCACGCAGGCATCGGCTTTATGACCCCCAAAAGCGTTCATGACGGCCGCACACAAACTCTCTTCCAGCAACGCGCTGAACATCCTCCACGTCGCGTTCTTGGCTCACCAAAAGGGTTTCAAGGGGAAAGTTCCTTAACCACCCAGGCCGCCAATCGTCGCCTGGATCAACCCACCAAAACAGGAGATCACCACCATCCTAATCTTCCGATCCTTCGACAGTAATCACATGCAACCTGGTGTCTCAAAATTATTGACACGATCCGTACTCGAGTTCAATCCTGCTGGATTTGGCAGGGATAGAACGTGTTTTGGCGCAATTTCTTCCACTCTGCACACTCGACAGCCTGGCAGACACCAGCTCGCCCTGCTTACGTACTATTTAGTATTCCTATATTAATACACCGAAGATATATTCCTCCCTCCGGCTTACTTCGTGACCGTTGTCCCTAGTTGTCCCTAACTGTCCCTAGCTGTCCTAAGCAGGCCTAAGCAGGGTACTTCCCCACATTCATCTCACACGGTATGGTCAGCGGCATGCTGAACTGCACCGACAGAAAGGACTGGGCATGAAGAAGGAGTTGCTCACGGTGAAGGAATTGGCGGCGGAACTGCGTATGAGTGCGAAGTCGATCCAGCGGGCCTATCGCAAAGGGGAAATCCCTGTGCAGTGGCTTGGTCGAATGGCTCGGTTCGATCTCGTCAAAGTACAACAGGCGATGGAACGGAACGGAAGGAGCCGCATGCGTCGTCTGAACGGCAATTCGAGACAGCGACGCGCGACCGGCGGCGCGAGCCGCCGGCGCGCCCAGCCGAACAGCCCCCGCTCGGTAAAACGGGGGCGGAGTTTCCAAGGTTCCTGACGGAGGATCGCATGAGTGCATGGACGTGTGTACTGGGCTGGTTCCGCTTTACCGTGCCTGACTGCAGTGCGGAGGAGATGATCGCACGAGTGGGCGGGGAGTGGATCAAGGACAAAAAGGGTTTTCTGGGCTACCGGCAAGGCTGGTTGTCTCGCGGGGGGTGTGGCGGATTGGGCCGGATCGGTACCGCGGCCAGCTGGGCCCCTCGTGAAGTCCATGTGGATCTGTCGCAAGAGTTGATTAGTGATTGGACCTACCAGAAATTCCACGACATGGCGACATGGGTGTTTGAGAAACACGGACATTTTGGCCGCATCGACGTGGCCCTTGATGACCGCAACGGCGTGATCGATGTGGATCGGATCTATGCGGCGGTCGTGGCGGGGCACTGTGTCTCACACTTTCGGCAGTCTCGCTTGATTGCGGGCCTGGATCTGGGGTCGGGGTTGGATACGGGCAAAACCCTGTGCATGGGGTCCCGGCAATCGGACACGTATCTCCGCATTTACGATAAAGCCGCGGAACAACGGGCGAAAGAGAAGCCCGTCGAGGGCACCTGGATTCGCTGGGAAATGGAATGGAAATCAGAACGCGCGGACGCCGTGGGCATGGCGTTATCCGGCCTCGATCAGGAGTCCTTTCAGAAATACATCGTCGGGGTGTTTCGCAGTGCCTTGGATTTCCGTGACTGTACACGCGCCGATGATCCGAAGGATCGGTATTACGCGCCCTTGTTGGACTGGTGGAAAGTGCTCACCGAAGGGATGGCGCGGGCCCGTCTGGAGATCGCCACATCCGTGAAGAAGATCGAAGAGGTGAAACGGTGGGCAGAAAAGAGTTTGGCTCCCATGTTGGGGCTGCTCTGTGCGCACCCGGAAGCGGGGGAGCGGTGGCTGGTCAATGCGATGGTGGAGGGAGTGGAACGATGGGGATCAAAACACCTCGGGCTGTTCGCAAGCGGCCAGGACGCGCGAAGGCTCAAACGAAAAATGCGGGAGTGGAATCCCCGAAACGGATTCTCTGCCGCGTATGCCGAACCGGTTTCTTAAAGCTTTACATGTGCGGGCCGCGGTTGCGTGGCCGGTGTGAAGGTTGCGGCACCGTGTTCGTGTTTCTGTGGTCCTGTTTTCGACAGGGCTGGTTTCAATGGTCGAATGAAAGGGGGACGCATGTCTAAGTTTGTCGCCAATTGTGTGGTCATGGGGGTCAAGTCCAAGCCGAGTCAGGACGGGACCCGGACGTATCGGACCGCGATGCTCTATTTCGACGACGATACGACGAGCCTGGAGGCCAGTATCTCGGACGAGCACGAGCACCTGTACAAGCTGATGGACGCCAACAAGATGAAGCCCTGTCACCTCACGGTGAATCTGCGTGAGTACAAAGGGCAACGGTTCATCGATGTGACCGGGTATTCACCCACGGGTGCGGTGTCCCTCCCGCCCGCGAGTAAATAGCGCACGCGAGGAGCCATGATCTGGACCGATCTGACGCTCGTGATGCAGTTGGAGTATGCGGCGTTGTTCGTCTTGTGTTTTCTGGTGGGGATGCGATGCGGAAGAAGTTGAGTCTGATGTTGTACCTGCTGCTGGTGGAGGCCGTCGCCTGTGCGCTGGTGGTCGTCCCAGTCTACGCCTTTCAGGTGTCGAGTTCCTCCACCGGCTATGTGCGGGTAGCGTCTCAAGCGGCGGTCTCTTCGATGGTCGCGGCACAACGCGCGGCCACCCTCTCGTCGGTGGCGTCCCTGGTGAGTACGTCCACGGCGGGCTCAATTGGAGTCCGCCTTGTGGCGGGGTCACTCGGATGGCCTGCGCTGGGGATCGTGGCCGGCATCACGCTCGCCATGTTGTACTACGATGCGACGCAAACGGCGCAACTCAAAGCGGCGGCTGTGTCTCCTGCGCCGTGGTCGATCCCAGGGTTCATCAATACGTTCACAGGTCAGACCTTGATGGAGGCAGTGAGCGATCCCGCGTATCAGCAGTATGATTACAGCCTGACGACGAGTTACGCGCCCTACCCGCCGGCTGTGAATCCAGCGACCTGTCAATACCTCACGATGCCGAATGGTTGGACGGGGCCTTGGACGTTCAAAGGCAAGCCCTGCGTGTATCTGCATTATGCCGGTGCCGTCTGGAACGGGACGGACCCGTCATTCGGCACGCAACCGCCTCCCTCGCCGCAAGATGTCGCCAATTATGTCGGAGGATTACCCGCGAGTGATCCGCTTTCGATGGAGTCGAATACGGTGCCGGTCGGGGCACAGGCAACCCCGACGCCTTCCGATGCGACCGCGTCGAATCCTGTGCCGGCCTCAGGGCTGCAGACCACGGTCGTCCCGGCCACGAATGTCCAGCCCACGGATCTGGTCGTGAATCCCAACGCGACACCCCCGCCAGGCACGACCGACACGAAAACGGCGACACAACCGACTACGGGGACGAGTACGACCACGACCACCACGACCATCAATCCGGATGGATCGACGACACAGACCAAGACCACCACAGAAGAGGAGACGGCTCCGGTGTCGTGTTCGGTGGGCAATCACGAGCAACGGAGCTTTGGCGGGATCTTACAAGCCCACATGGAGACGTGGAAGGGCTCAGGGTTGTTGTCCGCCCTGAATCTCCTTGGGACGCTCGTGTGGCCCAGCACATCACCCACCTACACGCTCACGAGTTCGTTCCTGGGGACGTTCACCTTTGACTTCTCGGCCTGGGCCGGCATGCTCCTCGCGATCCGGTCCATCATCATCGCCATTGCGGGGTTCGTCGCGTACAAAATCATCTTTGTTGGAGCGCGCGCATGACCGCCTTACTCAATCTCATTTACTGCTTTCTCATGGATATGATCGCGAGCTTCAAGGACGTGTGGCTGCTCGGGTGGGACTCCGTGTTGTCACCGGTTGATTCGCTCCTCAGTGCGGTGGGGACGGGGTCCCTCGTCGTGCCGGTGATCGCGGATCAATATGCGTGGATTCTGGGAGCGACGGGCATGTCCCAAGCGCTCGCCATCCTTGCCGGAGCGATGGGTGTGCGCTTTCTCTTGCAATCGGTGCCGTTTGTGCGGTGGGGGTCATAACAACAGAAAGGAGAAGAACCATGCCGGTTCTCATGGTGTGCCTGTCTCAGGAGATGTTGTCGGTGCTATGCGATGTGGCGCAGGACAATGACGTGACGCCGGAAGCGGCCTTGGTGGCGATGGCCGAGGAGTGCGTGTGTCTCAGGGCTGGCGATCCTTGTGGGTTACATCGGTGGCTGAAATGACACGTCGATGGTCCTCAAGGGCCGTGTGGGAACTGTGGCAAGCGGATCAGCGGCAGCGTGGGCAGAACCCACGGCAGACCAGAGATGTGACGCTCTTGTGGGAGCTGGGTCGGTTGGGCAATGAGGACGCGTTGAGACTGCTGACTCGCCTGCTTCAAGCGGTGCTGCGGCCCCAGGCTCGTGCGGGTGTGCGGAAGATTGATGCCTATCTCAAGGACAAAGGGACCACGGTGTGATCGAAATGCTGGAAGGCGTCCCAGGGTCCGGCAAGTCCTACTATGCGGTCTCTGAACGGCTGCTCAAGTGGGTCCGGGCTGGTCGCCGAGTCTATGTGTTTGTCGATGGGTTCTACTTGGATCGGCTTGCGTTGTTTGAGGGCGTTGAGATGTCTGTGTTGCAACAACAAATTACGATCTGGGATTCCGGCGAGGACGTGAAGGCCGGACTGCTTCAAGTCGAGCCGGGCTCTGCGGTGTTGATCGACGAAGTGCAGACCGTGTTTCGCTCGAAAGACAAGACGGACCCGGCGCTGCTGCGGTGGCTTGAAACCTATCGGCACAAGGGCATCGACCTGGTGTTGATGTGCCAACAGTATGGGCAAGTGACCCTCGGAGTGAATCGGTTGGTGGAAGCGACCACGAAGTTTCGCCGGCTGGATCGGTTTGGCTTGAAGAATCGCTATCAGGCCTCCGTGCGGGGCAACCCTGACGAATTAGAAGTCATCCGGATGTTCACGGGGAAGTATGAGCCCAAGCTCTACGCCTATTATTCCAGTTACTCCTCAGCCACGGTGCGGGAAACGGCGCGAGGAGGGTCCATGTTGAAGAGTCCGACGGTACTCATCGGGGCGCTGGGGTTGGTCATGGCGCTCGGGTGGTTTGCGTTTGGGGGCTGGCTCTCCGGGGCGAAGCCGGCACCAGGGGCTTCAGTCTCCAAGCTCGCGCCACCTCCGCCCCTTCCTGCTGTGCCACCACCGGCCCAGCCTGTGACGGCTCCTCCACCGATCGCGAATCCTCCGGTGCGTCCGGTGCGCATTCATGGCGGCATGACCACGATGCGGGAGGGTGCGGTCGCCTGGTTGTGGGTTTCAGAAGACGGACAGCTCATGACGGAAGACGAAATTGCGGGAGAGTCAGGCGGGACGGTCTCCTCGCGCCTGGTGCGCGGGGTGCGGGTGTTGACGGGCACGGGGGTGCTCTATGGGGGCACGAGATCTGACACCACGGACGCCACACACGTTCTTGAACGAGTGGCAGCGGAACGGGCTGTGATCCCGGCTCCCGCCGTCTCGGCACCGAGTGTGGCGCCGTCGGCTCCTGCCTCCTCTGGTGGTCCGACGACTCCAGAGTCTCCTCCGTCTATGCCACAGCATCCGGGGATTTTGGCGACGCCGCCAGGGTTACTCTAGGACACACCCATGGATCAAGCGGCCATCGATGCGATCGTGTACTGGGCGGGGGCGTGTTTCCTGGGAGGCTTTACGGTCGGTGTGATCGTGAAGTTGTTGCTTGGGAGTATGAAGTGAGAGGGGGTGAGGAGAGATGTTGAAGAGAATGGGGCTGTTCGTGTTGGGACTGGTGCTCATGGCGGGGGACGCCATGGCGCAGGTGTTCCCCGTGGATGCCGCGACGACTACCACGATCACCAGCGTGAAAGGTGACATCGTGGCGTGGGGCGTGGTGTTTATCGGGGTCGCGCTCACGATTTTCGCGTACAAGCGCGTGAAGTCGTTGGTGCATTAATCCGGTAGAGGGGGCGGTGGCCTGTGCACGGGCTGCCGTCTTTCCTGGAAGGAGAGGTGGTCAATGGTGCGCGCGACCGTAGCAACGGACTTACATCAATTAGGCAACGCGCTCGCGGCGGATCTCATCGGATGGGGGGCCGCGGTGATAGGAATTGCCCTCACAGCGTCGGCGGTGATCTGGGTGCTCCGGTTGATCCGGGCCTAAGCCCTTAGGCACCGGGCCAACCTTGATCAGCGAAGCTATAGCAACCCTCGTCGGTGAGGATGAGATGGTCCAACAAGCTGATGCCGAGCAGGTCGGCACCCTGCCGGAGTCGGCTGGTGAGGACGCGATCCTCTGGGCTAGGTGTGATATCGCCGGACGGGTGATTATGGCCACAAATCCAGGCGCTGGCGTTCATCAGGATGAGCGGTTTGAATACTTCGCGTGGGTGCACGATGGCCAAGGTCAGGGAGCCGATTGAAACGATGTTGACCCCGATGATGTGGTGCTTGGCATCCAGTCCGCAGACCAAGAATTGTTCGCGGTCCAGTCCCGCAAAGCACGGTCTGAGGACGGTGGCGGCGATGACCGAGGTATTCAGCGGCGACGAAGGCGGTACGGCCCGGTTCTCGCGGACGAGCGTGACGCGATAGTGGGGTACCGCATAGGGGTTGCTCGGCTTCGGTGGCCGATTGAGATTCAGAATGCCCTGTGAGCTGTGAACGGCCATATCCGCCTCCTTCTTCATCAAGATGTT
>JAYTTD010000123.1:0-4937 GCA_043745235.1 Nitrospira sp.
GATCCATAGTAAATGCCACCATTGATAATCTTTTTTATGCAGGTTGGTGGTCTGGTTCGCTGCCATCATCACACGAGTAATTTGGTCAGAGGATGGAACTACTGTGATGGTCGCCGTGACCGTATGGGAGAGGTCTTTATCCTCTTTGGATCGAATCTCCCGGCTCGCCAGAATAATGTGGCTCTTCGAGTCGGCCTGCTGGACGAGAAAACCCTGCTGTGCGAGGACCTCGAGCACGGCCCCCCATGTCCTGTCCATCGAGGCTGAAATCGACTCCGTGTTGCCTTTGAGCTGCTGCCCCTCTGAGATCGCGCCCTCATACTGTGTCGGGCCTGAGCTACAGCCAAGAACCAACAAGACAAGAAGAACGGGCACACAGAGCCCTAACGAACCAAGCAGAGAATACTGCCTACCTGTGGATCTCATCATACCTTTATCTCCTATGTTCTGCGGAATCTTCCCGCTCAGCACGGACAAATATCTTTCAACGTGTCGGAGATACCCCGCCGATCGATCGTCTTGCGCATCGCGAGTCCGACCTAGTTCCAGTCAGTCGCGAACGCCTCGCTCAGCACCGCCCCACCCGCGCTACCCAGGCTCGCCGCCCACGCACCGTCGGCCGATTCCATGGGGAGCAAAGCCCAATGCCGTGCAGGGCGCCCGCCAGGTCATTGCGACCTGGCGGGCCTCGCATTCCCAGTCCGGACCCGCTATCGGCCGATACCCCTTCTGCTGCTAGAAACCGACGTCGTACCAGTTCGCTTGCGGGAGCGGCGTGATCTTCGTGAGAGAATTGGGCACCGTCGTATCAACGAAGAACGGTTGACGGAGTTGATTGGTCGGCGTCGACCCCACCAAATTCGCAAACCCGATTAGCGCCGCATTGACCGATCGGTGAAAGAACGGATTGCCTTGCAAAAGACCCGATGGATCGGACACGGTCCCGAGCGTGACCGGCGAGAGGTCGGTCGGTGAGTTGAACGCCTGCACAATAGCTCCGTTTGCCAGCTGGCTGGTATTCCGGACCAACAGCGCACGAATTGTACTTTGCTGACGGGTCGCAAGATTGATCGAGTCCGCGAGGATCACGCCTGACCAACCGCCGCCATTTGATACATTAATTCGCAGCGCCGTCGCATCATCAATGCGGACGAAATCGCCACCGGGGACGTTGGGAACATCTACGCCGTAGAGAACATAATTGTTGAACGTCAGGAAACTGTAGATCTGCTTATTCAAAAGAGCTGGTTCGATCTCCACGGATGTATTGGGAAAGGTCTTATCTACGGCGAGGATGCCGTTGTTGCAATTATTGGCAATGGCGCACGGGCTCTGCTGCCCATTATTGTTGCTGTTTGGGTCGATCCCCGTCTGGATGATGATCTTATTGGGAGTCTGAGTAACTCGTGCCGCAAGAGTCACGACAGCAGGGATAAAGTGCTTCGTCGTGATCGTCTGGTCTGCCGTTGTGGTGAGCGGCACCCTGAAAACATGCCCATTAGTCTGCACGAGGAAGATCGCCGTAGTATCCGCCGGAGATCTCAACTTGCTAGTGTTACCCTGGACCCATGTTTGCCCTGCGTCCGCCGTCACCACCGGCGCCGAGAGCGTTTTGCTTGAGGGAGTATAGATATACAACTTCGTGGTACTTCTAAGAAAAACCTTGTTGGTCTCCTGCGCCACGACGCCGAACTGGCCAATGCCGGCGCCGCCGGCGATACTCGCTGGAGACAAGGTATTATCCATCCACTGAAGATCGCCCGCTGCCGTACTCACAATCACCTGGAACACACGTCCGTTGGTAGTATCGAATACCGCGTTACTCTCGCCATTGAGGTCCACCCCCGGCAAGAGCGGCACGGGTGCCGTGGTAGACGAATCGTTCAAATGCATGAGCATAATAACATCGTCGGGAGTGTTGCAGGTAGTATCAGATCCTGCGTTACTAAATCCGACGATCGGGTTGGGATTCGCTGGGTCGAAGAGAGACCCGGCTCCACAGATGGAGGTGGTGGTGGTGCCTGAGAAACTGGACACCTGTACCGGCTCATTGCCTCCGACGCCCGGCACCCCGCTGCTGACCAGCGTGGAAGCCCGATAGAACTTGCCGCCACTGTGGAAGAAAATCGTGTTCTCCCTGATATTCGTAAATGAGGTCGTGCCCGCACTGTATGAGGCGCTGGCAATGTAACTGCCTGCACCATCCCTACCCGCACCTATTGGGAACGTCACATCGACTCCGCCCACTTTGACCGGAATCGGCGTCCCGGGCGAGGCTGGATTAATCGCCAACAATTTCTGGCCCGCCGCCGCGATGAATTTGAAGTTCGACACGCTGGACACCTGATTGAACGACGCGGTGACAATCGTATCCGCACTCAGTGTAACCTGACACAGTCCTGTGCCCGAGCAGCCGCCGCTCCAGCCGGTGAACCCGTCACCGGTGGCCGTCAAGGTGACGACCGCGCCTTTGTTAAAGACCGCCGAACAGGTTGGGTTGCAAGTGATGCCAGCAAGATTCGAAGAAACCGATCCGGTCCCAGATAGCAGCACAGACAATGTCGGCCGATTGAAGTTGGCGATCACGGTAGAACTTTGAGTCAACTGGAAGCTACAGAGTGGGTTGGCGGACCCATTGCAGGCAGCCGCGCTTCCTGTTCCGCTGCCCCAGCCGGTGAAGTTCGCGTTGATGGACGTGGCCTGCAGCGTGAGCTGGGTCCCCGCGTTATAGGAAAGCGCGCACGGAGCAAAAAGTCCTTGCGCTCCTGTCGTGCTACACTCGACCACCCCTACCCCCCCATTTACCGACACTGGGAGCGCGGAGAAAGGAAGAATCACTGTATTCAATACGAAATTAGCCGTCACCTCGGAAGTGGCATTCAACATCAATCGACAAACGCCGCTCGAGTTGTTGCAGACCGTCGCGTTCCCAGTCCCGCCGGTCCAGTTCTGGAAGCTGGACCCAGCTTGGGCCGTCGCCTTCAGAACGAGCGAGGTCCCCGCGTTATACTGCGGGGCACAGGTGTTGAACGTCCCCTCGTTATCGGTGCTGCAGGTAACCCCGCCGTTGCCCACGATCAAGGTTGTCAACGTCTGCGGCGGCGGCGGATTAAACGTTGCCGTGATGCTGGAATCCTGGCTCACGGTGAACGTACAGGCTCCGGTGGTGCAGCCACTGGCGTTTCCCGTCCCACCGCTCCACCCGAAAAATCCTGCACCGGTCGACGTCAATGTGACTGAGGTATTTTTGGTAAATACGGCCGAGCACATGCCGCTGCTGCAGTTTAAGCCTGATGGAGCCGACGTGACGGTTCCACTGCCGGCGCCGGCCAGCACGACCGACACGGTTGAAAATTGTGCTTGAAGATGCGCGATCGCCTGCGCATCGTTCACAAGTGTGAGTCCAGCCGGTTGGAGGGCTGCCTGAATGACAGTGTCGAAATTCTGGTCATCAAAATTCAGCGTGACGGGCAGGGGCGCAGTGCACGGCACAGGAAGCTGAATTGGATTCTGACCGGTAGGAACCCCCCCTACAGTCAACAGCAATTGCGACAAGTTCACGACGCGAGGGTCAGTCGTGCTCGTGGCTCCGAAGACAGACAATGCAGTGACCTCTGGCGAACCGGGTACTGATTGTCCGATCACCCTGCTGCAAATGTTAAAAGTCATCATATCGCCGGGACGGTAGTTGAAGCGTCCAGTTGCATCCGTAAGACCGGACAACCCCGAAGGTGCCGCGTTGTACCCGAGGCCCGAAACGGCACTGTCGACGAATACGCCGGACAATGGCGTGGCGACTGGCGGCGTTCCTCCCCCACCATCGCCTCCACTACTGCACGCCGCAAGGAACATTGCCGCACAAATCGCCAGCGCTGTCTTTATCGTAACCGACTTCATGCCTCACCCCCTCTGAGTTACGCACACAGAAACTTGAAAAGCCTGCCGTTGCCTAAGCAAACTGCAGACCACGTTGCTTCAGAAAGTTTTTCATTATCGTTCGTCCCACGCACACCGCACGAACCCCGCTCTCAGCTTGCCGATTAAGAAGCCCAGGCAACGTTCAACGCTGCATGCATGAATGGCTTCACCACGTTCTTGTGTGGATCGAATCCAATCCACCCTTGAATCACAATGGGTACGCAATAGCCGTTCGATGAGGAAGAGAATCGGATGGGTCGTGAGCTGAAGAAGGAAGAAGTTGGTAAGGAGTCTATCCGTGCGTGCAAGCCGCTCGCCGGCTTGCTGGGGGGGGGGGAGATTGGTCTTGCACCTGTCTCATGTGCATAGCGAACTACTCACGTTCACCGCCCAAATATCGGCGGAGCAAGCACCAACGCCCACTTTTAGCAAAACACCCTAATAAACTCTGTGCGCTTATGGGCCTGCGTGCACTGTTCTGTCAAGCCCCTCTTGTGGTGGGGTCTACCAGCAGCGACAGGCACAATTACAAATTCAGAGAAAATGTGCGCGATGAAGGGAGGGATTACGGCTGCAACGTAGGACCGTCCACGCTGTGCAGGGGGCCCATTCCCCTCAGCGTTCGTCCTGGTCAATCGCCTCAAATACGCTGCCGACGGGAGAGCGGACCGATTGGGGATAGAACAGCCATTTGGCGAGGTGACGCGTGAGATAGCCGGGATGCGATCACAAATCCCCGATATGGACCCACGGAACTCGGGCAACGTGCTTGCGATCATAGGTGAGGATCTGTGTGAGTCCGCGCGCTCTGATGTGGAAGGCGTTGTACGCGTCCACGAAATCGATGTTCGCATGGACATAAAGATCGAGGGCCATAAAGAGCGGCGAGGCTTCGGGACAGTCCAGATTGGGCGTATGCAGGATCTTCTCGACTTTCGAGGCGATATCCGGTTTCTCCAGTTGCTAAAAAGATTCGAGTGTCCAGATCATCTCGGCGATGACCAGCAGATTCGTCGTCA
>JAYTTD010000124.1:0-55931 GCA_043745235.1 Nitrospira sp.
GCAAACCGCGCATAGCTTGAAAGGCATGGTCGTATGTTTTGCCGCCAGATCGGCCCATGGGCTTGCGGGTGAGATGGAAGGCCTAGGTAAGACCGGTGACGTGTCGAAGGCGTCAGATCTCCTATCAACGTTGATACTCGAATTCGCTTACGTCATGCATCACCTCAAGGCGGCGGACTGGCGAGGAAAGAACTGACAACAGATGAGGGCCTGACGGAAGCGTACGCGTCGAAGAAGGGATGGTTAGATGGCGAAGGTTGTGGTCGCGGATGACGACCGGATGTTCCGCAAAGCTGCAGAAACGACCCTGCGCCGACAGGGATACTCAGTGACCACCGCGTCTGATGGGGAGGAAGCCCTCCAACTTATCCGCTCTGAGCAGCCTGATATTATTGTCCTCGATCTGATCATGCCTAAGCTCCAAGGATTCGACGTCCTCCAAGTTCTGAAACAGAATGCCCTCACATCAGATATCCCGGTCATCGTATTAAGCAGCCTGACCCAGGAACAAGATAAACAGGAGGCGCTGGACCTCGGAGCGGTCGCATACTTCAATAAATCCACCTTCTCGCTCGGCGAGCTTGTCAAGCAAGTCGAGCGCACACTCAACAAAGGACAAGACAGATGCCCGAGTTGAAGGTCAGCGACGAGGAACTTCAAAAACTTCTAGTGGAACAGCTCGGGGTTATCGAACGAGCCGACTTCGACAAGGCAAGCAACCTCGCCCAACGGATCAGAACACCCCTCCTTCATACTCTTGTCGAGCAAGGCCGCATCCCACAAGCATTTTTGCTAGAGCAGCTTGCCCGCAGTTGGAACGTCGGATTTGTCAACCTGACCATCGGCCATGTGAAGGGGGACATCATCTGTCTGTTACAGGAAACCTTCTCGCGCAAACACATTCTCATTCCATTCGACCGCGATGGCGATCAGCTGCACGTCGCCATGGCAGATCCCCGCGAACGAAACGTCGTAAGTGAGATTGAACGCATCACGGAACTGCGCGTCAGTCCATTCCTCGCGACGGAGGCATCGATCAGACGAGCGCAACTGTTGTACAAGAAAGAGTTGCGAGAGATCTTA
Organism: Nitrospira sp.; assembly: GCA_043745235.1. Classification (GTDB taxonomy): domain Bacteria; phylum Nitrospirota; class Nitrospiria; order Nitrospirales; family Nitrospiraceae; genus Palsa-1315. The sequence continues at coordinate 1,084 of JAYTTD010000124.1, forward strand.
GACCGATCGACCACGGAAAAGACCACCGACCTCGCGGCGGCAAAACAGAATGATGGGAACGAGTCAACGATCGTGGACGCGGTCCAACGCCTCCTCCTCTATGCTGCCGTCACACGAGCGTCCGATATCCACATCGAACCATTCGAACTCGAAACCGTCATCCGTTACCGCGTAGACGGCGTCATGCGCGAAGTCTTCAGCCTCACGCCGACGCTGCAGCTCCCGTTGGTCTCACGGATCAAGATTCTGTCGGGTATGCGCATCGACGAGCGGCGCATCCCGCAGGACGGTCGATTTGAAGCCAACCTCGACGGCTTTAAAGTGGATCTCCGTGTCGCATCAGTTCCCACACAGTGGGGAGAAAAAATAGTCCTCCGAATACTTTCAAAGGACAATGTCATTATCGATTTGGAGGACCTCGGACTGGTGCCCCCCGATTATCAAATTATTCTCCGGAATATCATGAAACCCTTTGGAATGGTGCTGATCACCGGTCCGACCGGATCGGGCAAGTCCACAACGCTCTACGCCATGCTGATGCGGATCGGAACGGAGCGGCAAAACATCGTCAACATCTCCACCATTGAAGAACCTGTCGAATACTCGATTCCGAGGGTCAACCAGACCCAAGTGAACCATCAAACGGGTGTCCAATTTTCCACAGGCCTGAGAGCGCTGCTCCGCCAAGACCCCGACGTCATCATGGTTGGAGAGATCCGCGATAAAGAAACGGCCGAAATCGCTGTCCAGGCCGCCCTGGTTGGACGGCTCCTTCTCTCTACGCTTCACACGAACGACTCCACCGGGAGCATCCCACGCTTACTCGATATCGGAGTAGAGCCGTATCTTCTGTCTTCGTCCCTCACCCTCGTGGTGGCCCAGCGGCTCATCCGCAGAATCTGCAAGAACTGCCGCGAAAGCGTGACGCCCAGCACCCGCATTCTCGAATCCATCCAATCTCGTCCAGATTTCTCAGAGACGATTAGTGTATTGCAGCGACAAGGCGTCTTGCGCAAGGCGCACAATGGACTGGCAGGAGTCAGGCTCTACTATGGGAAAGGGTGCACGCAATGCCAGGAAAGCGGCTTCACCGGCCGGGTCGGCCTGTTTGAGATTTTTGAAGTCGATGAAGATATTCGAGACTTGATTATGCAGCGGAAACCGGCATCGTTTATCCGTTCGACAGCGATCATGAAGGGGATGAAGACGATGTTTCAGGATGGGTTGGCAAAGGCGTTTATGGGTGAGACGACCATTGAGGAAGTCTTCCGCGTGGCCCTTTGAGTTTCCCCTGGGGACTGGCGCTCTTCTCTTCGGTGCCCGTCCCCTTTCCTGAACAAGGGGGGACAGGCACCGCCTAAGACGGCGGAGCCAGTCCCCTAGTTACCGTCCGGCACGTGCCGCCACAGCAAAAGGATAGAAATACCGATCAAGGCCAGCGAGGTCGCTTCCATACTCTTTTCCACCGAGCATCGCATCGCATAACAATTCCCGCGCGCGCGTGAGTTCTTTCCTGCGACCTTTCCAGCGAGAATCGCCGATCGTCAAATCCAGGAGTTCCAACGCGCGGACGAACGCCTGCTCACACAGTTGCGGATCTTTTTGTTGCCACCGATGAGCCCGAGCAACGTCACTGCCGACATTGGCCAGTTGTTCTACAAGCGGCAAGGCCTGCCAACGTCCTGCAGCCAAACTCGCATGCTGATGAGACATTCCTTAGTCCCCTACCAATCTGTCGACGATCCTTGTAACGACTTCTCGCATTTCAGAACTTTCCACATATCGTGACCGGTTCCCAGCGGATGGACGCACATTGATCATCGAGTCAAATTCGATCCACTCATTGAGCGGCTTGTCGGGATAGAGGTTAATTCCCCACAGATGCCGTTGTGCAGACCCTTGGTCTAATAGCATCGCCTCTTCGTCTGAGTGAAGCTCACCACCGATCGCCATAATGCCCTGTTCCACGTCCACGACAGCCTTGATCATATTGCCAAACTGCTGCTTTGCGATCTCCCTCAGATCATCTCGCGACAGGGTATCCCGAACCACGCTGATTTCCATACTCTCCACCACCTCTTCGTCCACCAAACACTCCGACCTCTGTCGGGGGCTTGCACGTGCCGCACGATATCCCGATTAGGTGAGGTCCTGTCAATAGAAATGCCGGGGACTCAGTTCCCATTCAGCCGCACGTCCCACAGCTTCGTATAGACCGAACCGGTTGGCTTCAACTCGCTCTTCATCAAAGCAACTGTTTCCACCGCCATCGATCCCGATGAAAGCGACGGATCCAGCACTCCGCTCTGTGCCAATGCGACTCCAACGTGCCGTTCCCCCGCCTTGATTCGCGCCAGGGTCAGATGAGGACTGAACGGTTTCGTCTCGCGGAGAAAACTGAAGCCGTCACAAGCCTGTTCGATCGTGCCATGGATCTCCGCTGTTCGCTTCGCCTCAACTCCCTTCTCCCAATGCTCTGACGGCCCGACCCACAGCACGCGCGGGCTTTGCGGACGAGGAAAGACGCCAAGTCGTTCAAGCAGGACATTCACAGCGATCTCACGTCCAATCGCCTGTTCAAGCGCGGCACGTAGCGGATCGACCACCTGTTCATCCATGTCGCCAAGGAACTTGAGCGTCAGATGAATCGAATCCGGCTGGACTCAGGAGATGCGCGTATCTCGCGTCATCTCCGGCTCAATTCTCAGCTTCAACTCCTGTTGAAGAGTGGCGAGCTTAGTCCGCAGCTCTTGAGAGAGTTCGACGGCAAGGAACGCCCGGATCACTTCAAGCCCGCATTATTCATGACGGTTCGTCGCGAAACCGGCGCGCGGAGCCTGGAGGACCTGAGGCGTACTCGTGCAGTACGTCGAGGGTCCGAGGGGCGAGCCCGCCAGCCGAAGGCTCGTCGTAGCAGCGGATCGGCGATTGCAGCAGAAGTGTTCATGAACAATGCGGGCTAGGCCTTATCGAGCAACCAACGGCGAAGAAGGTCCAGCGCGGCTTGCGAAGACCGTTGTTTGATGACATTCCGGTCGCCATGAAACCGGAATTCCTGTGTGATCGGCCGGCCGGTTCCATCATCCAACCCGATATAGACCAGCCCGACCGGCTTGGTCTCGCTCCCGCCGCCTGGCCCTGCAATGCCAGTGACGCTGAGTCCCACCGATACATTGGCGCGCGCGCGAATGCCGCAGGCCATCGCGGCTGCGACCTCCTTGCTCACCGCGCCCCGTTGGACAATCAGTTCCGCCGGCACCCCCAGCATCTCCGTCTTCGCCCGATTGCTGTAGCAGACGGCGCCACGATCCAGATAGGCAGATGAACCAGCTACCTGTGTGAGTCGATGGCCGATCAATCCGCCAGTGCAGGACTCCGCGACCGCCAGCATAAACCCCTGTTTGGTGAGTTCCCGCCCAACGATCTCTTCCATCGTGTCACGCCCCTCGGCAAAGAGCCAATCACTGAGCCGCGAGCGGACGTCGTTCGCCAGCTTCTGCAGTAGATCACGATGTCTCTCATGGGCAGATTGGTTCCCCTTCGTTGTCAACGAGACCAGCACACCCATCGGCGAGGCGAGCAACCCCAGGTCGACCGGCGCTCCTTTGGGAATGAGACCGGTTAATTTGGCATCGATGTCCGACTCTGGCAGGCCGAATGTATGAAACACCTGACGGATGATCGGCGATCGAGGATACCGGCCTGACGATTCACTTGCCGAGCGCAGCAACGGCAGTACTTCTTGCCGCATCATCTCTTCCATTTCCCGCGGCACGCCTGGCAACGAGATGATCAGCGCCTTCTTCCATGTCAGGCAGAACCCCGGCGCAGAGCCGACCGGATTCTTCAGCACGGTGGCGCCGGACGGAATCATGGCCTGGCGCAACTGCCCTTTGCTGGGCCGGCGGCCCCACTGCGCGAGTCTGACCGTCATCCCTTCCAGCGCTTCTTTGCGGCGACCAAGCCGATGTCCGGTCGCGTACGCCACTGACTCCCTCGTGCAATCGTCTACGGTAGGACCGAGTCCACCGGTCATGATGATCACCTGGGCGCGCGTCACGGCTGTGTGAATAGCCGTGACAATATCCTGTCGCTCATCACCGACGACCGATTTGAATCGGACGGCGATCCCGAGCGTGCCGAGTTCGTCGGCGAGGAAGAGAGAGTTGGAATCGGATCGGCCTCCGATCAACAGTTCAGTGCCGATCGCGATAGTTTCTGCATCGAATGGTGGAGTTGCGCGCGCCTTAATCATAATGAGATAGAAACGTGAGCCGCTTGATGAACTAATGGATCTCTGAAAAATCTACACGAAAACTCGACTTTCCTCCATTCGCCGGAAAGACCGTAATGGTCGTGTTCGCGTGGGGGTCGAAGTCAGCATAGTTGAACGACGCGACGACTTTTGCTTTGAATCGCGGATTCTCCGGCCAGGCAGCACTGCGAGTGGCAATCCCGTCGAAGCGGACGGTCACGGGCTTGATGGTTGTTCCTCCCTGATCGAACACCATATAACTGTCCACCGCGAAATTGGGGACATTCCCGAAGATGACCGTGCTGACCAGCATAGTCTGACCTTCCAGCACTTGCGTCACATCGGTCTCGCTCGGCTGGAGCCCCCGCAGGGCCATATGCGCCGACATAACCGACAGCCCGACGAGCTTCGTGATCAAAAACCCGTTGGAATGAAGCTCGTCGGTTGCGCCGAACCGCACATAGAAACTATCCGGCGGGCTCTGCTTCTGCGCCGCCTCTTTCCCCTGATCGAGTGCGACCTGAATCTGTTCCGCGGTGGGATGCACCTCGATGGCAGAAGCCGACACATGCAGGAGATTACTCAGTCCCACAACGCCCGCACACAGCAGCATGCTCCTCTGTCTTTGAACCTGTGCACCCCACATAAGCATGCCAGTACCAGATCACTTTTCTCCTGTCAACGCACGGCCTCAGCCCCTTATCACGGTTGACAATAGCAAAGGCGAAGTGATAGAAAATCTTCCGCTACAGAGTGCGCTTTTCCAAGAAGTGATACGGAGGAGTTTCGATGTCGACACCTGAACCAACCCCAGCGCCCCAAGCACCTAAACGCCAATATGTGAACTTTGCCTTCTATAAAGTCGACCCGGCCTGGCGACGCCTCCCCGAAAGTGAACGCACCAAAGGCAAGCAGGAATTCATACGTGCGGTCGAGGACTATACCGGCAAAGTCCTCGTGGTTGCCTACTCCTCGATCGGGATCAGGGGCGATTGCGACATCATGCTGTGGCGGATCAGCTACGAGATGGAACTGTTCCAGGACATGACCACGAAGATCTTAGCCTCGGGGTTGGGACAGTACCTCACCACGCCCTACTCCTATCTCTCGATCACCAAGCGCTCAGTCTATGTGGATCATCACACCCACGAAAATCAAGAAAGCAAGCGTCTGACCGTCGTGCCAGGAAAAGCCAAGTACATTTTCGTGTACCCGTTCCTGAAGACACGCGAATGGTTCCTCCTCACGAAGGCGGCGCGGCAAGGCATGATGGACGAGCACATCGAAGTCGGCCATCGCTTCCCCTCAGTGAAGTTGAACACGAGTTATTCATTCGGGTTGGATGACCAGGAATGGGTGGTTGCATTCGAGAGCGATAAGCCGGAAGACTTCCTGGATCTCGTGATGGCGCTCCGCGAAACGGAAGGCTCACGCTACACGTTGCGCGATACGCCGATTTTCACCTGCATTCGCAAGAGCCTGAAGGAAACACTCGACACGCTCGGCGGCTGACGTCACGCCGAAGCGGCGCGCGACAAGCGAGAGGAGCAAGACTCGCGTGAGGTGTGAGCCCTGTCCCTGCCAGTCGCGCTTTTCCCGCCAGTCTCGCCCCTCTCGCTTGAGTTAGGCGTCGGTGCCTCGACAGGTTCAATGGCTGACAACAACGCACTCTACGCGGTCCGCTTTCCAGACGGGTCGGTGAGCCTGTACATCGACGAAGACTACGCGATTGAACGCGGGGTAGACCCGGCCACCCTCATACGCGTGGAAATCCCGCGAGACATGTTCGTCAGTGGAACCATTCAAGAGATTCGCGAATACGTCGCCCTCTATCTGGAATCACGTCATTCCGGCACGGCATAGATCCCGTGAGCGGGAAAAGCGAGACTGGTTGGAAGCTTCATCTTTATGAGTCGCGCACGTCTCGCGTGTCTCGCTCGCAATTCACGAACAAAAAGGCCGCCTTTTTGGTTATGACGTCAATCGCTTCACCCGCATCACTCCTGACCGTTGAGAAGATCCGATCCGTTATCGATGGCATGCCCATGCAAGGGCGGATCATGTTACGACTGATTCTGCTCCAGTACTTCGACGTGACGGACGAAGAAATCCTCTATATCGTGGCAGATCGACCGGATCCCCGCTGCGTCGCCGGAACGAAGCCCACCAACACCACCATGACCAAAGAGTCGATCAAGGTTGTCACCGACCGGCGCGACCAATACCGCCGACAGGTGAGGCTCAAGCGGGAGCGTACCTGGCTGCAATGCGATAGTCTTCGGAGGCTCGCGGGCCTCCGTGAGACCTTCGCCGACCGTGCGCGTACCCTCCTGACCGAGCGCTTCTCCGTCTCCGCTGACACCCTGAACGCCTTGCGCGCATCCGCGAGAACGGTACTGCCCAAGCCGGCAATCTTACTATTGGAGCAGCGTTGGGATGCCGATGAGGTCACGGCTGAGGACTATCAGCTGCAACGACTCAGTATCGAGTTCCAGACCCAACTCCGCATGGCCGAAAAATATCGTACACGACTCGCCCTGGCGGAACGCGAGCGGCAGAGCGCGATCTCTGCGCCGCTCCAAGATCACGAAATCGGACATGTGTGGGGCATTCCCGCCGGCAGTCTCGCCGCCCGCAAAGTAAAGTACCTCACGCAGTACTTGCACGCCCTCCAAGCCGCGTTACAGATCGGTGCAGCAGCCACGGCGACAGCACCATTAGATTTGTGGAAAGAAACCTTCTCGGTGCTCGCGGCGCAGCCCATCGAACGTTCGCTCTCGACCTACGACGGATTGGAAAAGACAGAGTCCGCGCTCATCGACAAACTGACCGCCATGATCTGGGGCAACCTGGCCGAAGAGGCCGAAGTCAAATTCTGGACCTCGCTCGTCTTCGGAGCCAGCTCCAATGCCATGCATTCAGAAATCACCAGAAACTTGTTTGGGCTGCAGCGGCTCACCACGATCCTCAACGACATGGACCGCTCTCCGGAGGCCGTGGATGAGGAATTGCTCAAGCGGACCACAGCGACACCCAAGCTAGAGGTGGGCGCGATTGAAGCCCCTGCTGAGGCTCCCAAAAAAGAGTTGAGCGAGATGCAGTCTCAGATCCTCAGTAGTATGAGGGGAGAAGATGCGAGCGGAAGACCCTCCGATAAGTGGTAAGACGTTTTCGTGATTGCGCATTGCCCCAGATACGGTCATACGGTATAATGCATTCACATCATGGCCAGATCGCTTCAGCATAACCAAACGGTCCGCTTCCTGATTCTTCTACTCCCCCTACTCGCCTTCACCTCTGCACCATGGTGTGTTCACGCATCTGGTCTTCTGGAGATCACCGAACTCCTCACCCATCCCGAGCAATACGACCGCCAAGAAGTGGTGGTCACCGGCCAGGTCACCAACGTCCAACTCGCGACGAATCGGGAAGGTCAACCGGCCTATGGGTTTCTCTTGAAGGATCAGGCCGGCACACTGAAAGTCATCAGTCTCGGTCAGATCGAAGTTCGGGATGGCGACCAGGTGATTGTAGAAGGAGTCTTCTCGCGCCTTCGACAGGCAGGACGCACGATCATCTATAACGAAATCAAAGCCCTCTCGATCAAGCCAATGAATCGGCTCAACCCCGATCTGGTCGGGTGACGACGCGAGATCCGAAGTTCTGGGTTCTGGGTGCTGAGTTATCGGAATTTCGAACTTAGAACCTCGAACTCTCCCTCCGTTTTCCCTTTCCCTCTAGTCTTTAACTCAGAACCCAGAACTGGCTTCATTCTCGCCCTTCAGACCTAGCCTTCGCGCGGATATTTCATTGCCCATGCCAGCAGCCTGTCTTGAACTCGATCCGGCAACCACTTCACCATCCACGCACGCACCTTAGCATCTGTGCCCACGAGATAGCGGGTGTGAGGGCGAGACGCCGTCAACGCATGATGCACCGCCTGAACCACCGCGGTCGGCGGGATCGCTCGTTGGGCTGCCTGAGCGATCGCTTCACGAATTCGGATCACCGCTTCGCCATAGAGAGCCTTCGCCTCTTCGCTGGCCGACGCTTCGAGCTCCCCTGCTGACTTGTCTGACTTCTCCCAAATCGGTGTTGCGATCGCCCCCGGTTCGATAATCGAAACCTGAATCCCCCAGGGTTGCAATTCCATTCTTAACGCATCGGTCAACGCCTCCAAGGCAAACTTCGATGCAGAATAGGGCCCCAACAATGGAATGGTGCCACGACCGGCAATCGACCCCATGTTCACAATTCGACCGCGGCCGCGGCGCAGCAACGGCAGAAACGCCTGCGTGACAGCAATCTGCCCGATCACGTTGACCTCCAGCTGTTTCCGGAGTTGCGACAAGGCAATCACTTCGAGGGGACTCCCGATGGCGATCCCGGCATTATTCACGAGCCCTCCAAGGCCACCCTCACCCAGCACCCGTTGCACCACCTCGACGGATCGCGCGATCGACGGCTCATCGGTCACGTCGAGTGTGATGGGAATGAGGGACGGACCACCCTTTGCGGCAAGCGCCTCCCCTGCCCGAGGATCACGCACCCCGGCAAACACCGTCATCCCACGACTGGCGCAATCGAGCGCACAAGCCGCACCGATGCCGGTCGAGGCACCGGTTACCACAACGGCCATGGACGACGGACGATCAGACATTCTGGTTTATCTGGTGTATTTATCTGTCTGGTTTGTTTAGCTGGTTTGGATCGAAGAATGGAAGAAACCAAACGAACGAGATAAACAAGATGAACCAGACAAACATTCTGATAGGCGAGACTATCACGACTGCCAGCAAGAGAGCAGCCTACTCGAACGTAACCAAGAATTAACCCTCTCGACCTTGACAGGCCGAGGTCTCTTCATTATGGTTTCAGACCAGCTCCCTCCACCGGCAAAAGCATTCCTGTCCGGTTAAGGTGTGACGTTCGCACGAGACGAGTAACATAATTCTAGCGAATATGCTCATGGATCAAACGCGGTACCAATCATAAGCATCTAATAGTAAGCGACTATTTTATGGCAAAGATTGCGGTCATCGATGTTGGGACCAACTCCATTCATATGGTGCTGGCTGAGATCCAGCCGGACGCGAGCTACAAGATTCTCGATCGCTTTAAAGACATGACGAGACTCGGAAACGGGGCGTTTGCAACCCACCGCCTCTCCGACGAGGCGATCACACGTGGACTCGACGTCATTCGTAATCTCGTCACCCTGGCCAAGAACAAGGGATACGATCGCATGATCGCCGTCGCCACCAGTGCCGTGCGCGAGGCAAAAAACGGAGGAGATTTCATCGATCTCGTGGCCGAACAGACGGGACTGAAAGTTCGCGTTATCAGCGGCACCGAAGAGGCCAGGCTGATTTTCCTGGGTGTCAGAAACAACGTGCCCATGACGGAACAGCCGACACTCTCGGTGGATATCGGCGGTGGATCGGTCGAACTGATGGTCGGGAATCGTGACCAACTCCTTCACGCAAAGAGCCTCAAGCTGGGCGCCATCCGGCTGGCAGATGAATTCCTCAAGCGCACACCACCTTCTGTGGGGATGCTCCGCTCACTCGAAGACCGCGTGACGGTTCAGTTACAGGGCGCCCTCGATTCATTCAAGACGAAACGATTCGATACCCTGATCGCCACCTCCGGCATGGCGGGCAACTTGGCAGAAGTCATTCATCTGCGCCGAACGAATCGTCCGCTCTCCCAGATCAATCTCGCGACGATTTCACTGAAGGACGTCAAAGAGATCGAGCTGGAGCTCCGGCAATCCACCATCAAAGCCCGACTGGCGATCCCCGGATTAGATCCCAAGCGTGTCGATACGTTATTTCCTGCCACGGTCGTTCTTCGACGTCTGATGGAGCTCTCGGGGCGAGACGAACTCATCCTCTGTGACAAGGCCATTCGCGAAGGCGTTATCTACGACTTTATCCACCGCCACCGTGAACGACTCAAAGCGGAAACGGAAATTCCAGATTTGCGACGGCGCAACGTCATGGCGTTGGCCCGTCGCTGTCACGCCCCAGAAACCCACAGCCTGCATATCGCCGGCCTAGCCCTGCGCCTCTTCGACCAGACGACACGCCTCCATCATTTGGGGCCCACCGAGCGGAACTGGCTTGAATACGCCGCGATTCTTCATGACGTCGGCTACCTCATCAACGAGCGCCAACACCACAAACACGCCTACTATCTGATCACCAACAGCGACGTCGGAGGATTATCCGCCGATGAATTACAAGTCGTCGCGAACGTAGCTCGCTACCACCGGCGCGCAGTCCCTCAACTGAAGCACGAAGGATTCGGCGCCCTCTCCCTCAAATACAAACGAATCGTGCGGATCCTGTCCGCGCTGCTTCGAATTGCCGACGGCCTGGATCGGACGCATTTTTCCGTTGTCCGCACCCTCGATGTGAGGCTCGGCGCCACCGTGACCATCACCGTGCGCGTGACGGGCGATGCAGAGTTAGAAACCTGGGCCGCCGCAGGACGGGGAGATCTCTTTGAGCGCGTATTTCGCCGGCGCCTCAAGTTTTCCGTCATTGCGCAGGAAGAAGTCGCATGAGCAAGCAGCCCCCTCTACCAAGCCCCCCCCACCCCTACCCCGGAAAACTGATCACCGTCGAAGGCATCGACGGGTCCGGGAAGAGCACGCAACTGCTGTTGCTGCACAAGTGGCTGGAGTCCAAAGGCCATCGCGTCTTCTTCACGGAATGGAACTCCTCGGAGCTGGTCAAAGACACGACCAAACGGGGAAAGAAAAACAAGACCCTGACGCCAACGACGTTCAGCCTATTACACGCAACCGACTTTGCCAGCCGGCTCTATCATGAAATTTTACCCCCGCTCAAAGCCGGCATGATCGTCTTGGCCGACCGCTACATGTACACCGCCTTCGCGCGGGACGTGGTCCGCGGCGTGTCGCCTGAATGGATTCGTAAGCTCTACAGCTTCGCCATCACACCGGACATGGCCTTCTACTTCAAGGTCCCGATCGAGGTCGCCATCTCCCGCCTCCTCGGAGGCGCGCGCGGACAACTCAAGTACTACGAAGCCGGCATGGACATGAACCTGAACCAGGACGTCACCGAGAGCTTCCGCATCTTCCAATCAAACATTCTTGCCCAGTACGACCATATCGTCGACGAGTTTCAGCTCATCACGATGGATGCGACAAAAGAAATCGAAGCCCAGCAGAACGTGATGCGTCAGCTCGTGGGAGAGGCGCTCAAAGAGTACAAACCACGACGAGGGACCCATGGTCGACGCACAGTATTTTGGCGACGGTTTGACCTACCTAAATCCGAGTGACCTCAAAGGGAAACTCATCGCCATCGAAGGCACCGACGGTGTCGGCCGTTCCACGCACATCGAGATGTTGCAGGAATGGCTGGAGGTGCAGGGCTATGGCGTGCTCACAACTGGCTGGACTCGTTCCAATCTCATGTCGAAGACGATCGAAATGGCCAAGGAAGGCAACATTCTCGACCGATGGTCGTTCAGCCTGCTCTATGCCACAGACTTTGCCGATCGCTTAGAACACGAGATCATCCCCGCGCTTCGCTCGGGCTTCATCGTCCTGGCCGACCGGTATATCTATACCGCCTTCGCGCGTGATTTTGTGCGCAGCGGGAACCGCCAGTGGGTGAGAGACGTCTTCGGCTTTGCCTTAGTGCCCGATCTCGTCTGTTACATGCGCATCGACGTCGAAACACTCGTACTGCGTGTCATCGAAACCAAAGGGATGAACTTCTGGGAATCAGGAATGGATCTTCGTCTCGGCAATGATCTGTACGATAGCTTCAAGAAATACCAGTCGCTCCTGATCGAAGAATTCGACAAGATGGCAGAAGAGTTTCACTTCGAAGTGATCGACGCCCGAAAATCTCCGGATGAGATTCAGGCCGAACTGCGCAGCAAGATTCAGCCGCTGCTCACCACCAATTTGCGGAGCCCGGAACTGCCTTCAGACCGCCTCATCCAGCCGGCCCCCTCCACCTAAGCTGGTCTATCTGGTTTATTTAGTTTGTCTTGGTTGGTTGGTTGATCCGGACAACCAGATGAACCAGACAAACCAAAAAAACCAAATCAACGATCCCCGATGTCCCGCAACTGAGCGGGGGGCAACCACCAACGAAGAACCCCCCGACCTGGCTTTGCCGGGATTGACAGCTCGATCAAACAGGCCCCGGCCTTCTTGAGAGGGAACGACGCAGACGCCCGCCCGGATAGGAGGACACTTGCAGCGACACCCAACTGCGGTTCATGCCCGACACAGAGCACACAGGACTCCGGCGGCAGATCGTGAAGGATCGAGAGGAGCCGATCGGAAGACGCATCCGGCAAGAGTGCATTGACGATCTGCACCGCAGAGCGGACTCGTAGCGAGCGATGCACAATCTTCGCTGTCTCGATCGCCCGGATCAAGGGACTCGACAAAACATGAGTCGGCTGCACGTCAAGCCGCTTCAACCCAGCCGCCACCTGCCCCACGCGCGTCGCGCCGCGCTCAGTTAGAGGACGATCCGCATCCGGCCCGTCCCATTCATCCCGCTCCACCGCAATGCCATGCCGCAACAATACACAATCCATCAGCCCTCGTTTCTTTGGTTCATCTGGTTCGTCTTGTTTTTCTGTCTAGCTGGTTAGTCTGGTTCAACCAAACAAGCAAGACAAACTAAACAAACCAAACAGACCAAATCAACAAGAGAACAAACCGGGTCTCGCGCTTCACGCGCCAGAGTCTGCATCCAATCTGATTCCATCTAAATCGAAAGCGATTCAACCCTGAACTGACAAACTCATGGACAGGGCAACCTCGTCACACTCCCTCACGTTCACGTCGCACAAAAAATCAATTGGTTAGCAGGAATGATCCACGATGCTCCCGCGTGCGAGCTATCTGGCATATCGCTTGCTGAATGGATAGTCACGAGGAAAGATTATGCAGCAGGGCGTACAAGTAGAGAGGAAACTGAGATGGACTTAGCTCTTGTCATTCCAGTCGTCACCATTCCCCTTCTGGCCGCCATCATCTGCCTCGTCGTAACCTGGATTTGGGGCGACTAAACGGATGCGGCACCGTCCGCCAGCATCTTAGGCTGTCTGTCTTGTTCGTTTGGTCTGTCTCGTTTGTTTGGTCGGAAGAAACTAACCAGATGAACCAAAGAAACCAGACAAACCAAATACACGAGACAGGCCAAACACACGAACCGAACAACGCAGACCTGCCTGGAAGGCTGACGAACTGTTTCGGCATCCTGGTCACCCTGGTCAAGAGATGTCTCGCATCCATTCTGATTCCATCCATAATTACATTCGATTCAATTCTACGTCGATGACTGAAGCACTGTGAGCGATAGCCATCGCGGCAGCGCGCGTACAGTCAAATACACCAGCCGATACGCATTACGAAGCTCGAACAGAATCTGCTAGCACATTGATTGCTGTTACGTATGGTCAGAACATGGACACCATAACCAACCATGGGGAGGTGCAGGATGTATAAGAATGTTGCGCTGCTCTCAATCGGCGCAGCGCTGTTAGGGTCACTGTTTGTGTTCGATGTCGGCCATGCGGTCCAGATCGATAGAAGACAGGCTGTCCGCAACCTGATAGCAGCGGAATTAAACGGCACAGCGAACGCACCCACTACACAAGTATCGAGTAACCCAACTCCTTGCACCGGGGACGGAATGAGAAGGACTGGAGCGCCATGTCAGAAGCAGAGTCTACCAGGGTCAGGAGAAAAGGCGACACATGGAACGCGCTATACAAGTACAGCCATCACTGCGACGCTGATCGTCCCGTTAGTCGCCCTGATTGTGTCGGTATTGTTGTATCGGCATATCCCGCAGTCGCCTTGGATCAAACGAACACAGTAATCTCTCCTCATAATAGGCAGGGGCGACGAGCACACCGTTGGGCTCGCCGCCCCTCTGCGTATCGGAATACGATGGTGGCGCGAGACTCGCGGGAAAAGCGAGACGCGCAAGGGTTCGATGGCTGAAGGCTGAAGGCCAAAGTCCGAATTCAGAAAACTCAGAACTCAAAACCCAGAACTCAGAACCCAGCACTTCGGCTCCCGCTCCACGGTCTGAATCCATTCTGATTCCATCAGAATCACATTCGATTCAGTGATGGATTGATGACCGAGGCACCGTGAGCGGCACCCGCTGCAATAGGCACACTTAAGCCAAAGAAATCAACGGATACAGACAAGAGCTTCGCACAGAATCGACTGGCACATTCATTGCTGTTACGCATGGCTACAATGGTCACCGTAACCAACCATACGGATGTGCATGATGAATAAGAATTCAATTCTGCTCTCAATCGGCGCGGCGCTGTTAGGGTCACTGTTCGTCGTCGATCTAGGCCAGGCGGTCCCGACTGAGAGGAGGCAGGAAGCTCCTAGCCTGATGGAAGCGGCAATGAACGGAACAGCGAACGCACCAACCATGCAAGCATCGAATACGCCGATTCCTTGCACAGTGGCCGGAAAGGGAAGGAGTCGGGCGCTAGTATGTGGGAAACAGAGCCCGCCAGGATCAGGAGAAAAGATGGCAGAGGGGCCTCAAGCTATCAGTCCAATATTCACGGTGACGCTGACCGTCATGCTGAGCGTGGTGATGATGTTGGCGGCATGGTCTCTCGCCCTGATTGCCTTGGCCGCATGGTCTCGTCGGACCCCACACCCGCCTGTGGAAAGCGCACGCATCAATCTCTCTTTGCCCGAGCAGAGGCGACGAGCATCGTTGTGGGTTCGCCTCCCCTCACTGAGCAATACCGTGAGCGCAGGCTTGCCTCGTCGAACGTGGCTTCTCGGGTTCGTCCGGTCTCTCTGGTTTCTCTGGTCTGTCTGGTTGATCTCGTCTGTCTAGTTGCTCTGGTCTTTCTGGTTTATCTGGTTGCTTTGGTTTGTCTGGTTTCTTTCGTTTTTCGAACCAACCAACTAAACAAACAAGACAAACCAAATAAACGAGGAGCCTAGCAGTCGTGGCGAGGTAGGGAATATGCCCCAAGATACGGTGTCACGGCATGGTGTCCAGTTCCTATCCCCCAAATAGATGTTGCAAAAGGTTTAGCTAGGGGCAACCAGTTACATGTAGCACCTGTTTACATGCGCTGCGTGACTGGTTTTTCTCGCACTGGATTTTCAAAGGAGCCGGCCATGAATGGCACATCAGGCTTCCCAGCAGGCGGCGGAAAACTATGCCGCGCGAGACCGGCGAGAAAAGCGAGACGCGCCAGGATTCGAGGTCGAAGGCTGAAGGGCGAAAACTCAGAACTCAGAACTCAGAACTCCCAATCCAGCACCCAGCACTCAGAACTGCCGATCGGTTCCTGCACGAGCAACAGCGTCGATTCGGAAAAGATTCCTGACACCATTTCTCCTCTCATACGCTCCGAATCCCACGCCCCCACCCCATGCACAGCCGCATCTGTTTGACGAGTGATTTCCAATGCAGTAGAATGTGCATCACTGTGATGCACCGATGATGCATGGAGGTATGTCGCCATGAAAGCGATTACGTTACGGAACCTTCCACCCGACGTCGCCCGTACAGTGCAACTGCGGGCCAAGCAAAAGAAAACCAGCGTGAATAAGGCGGTCATCGAGCTGTTGGAAGAATCGGCTGGAGGCAAGGCAAAAAAGAAAGCGCCGGTCCGCTATCATGATCTGGATCATCTCGTCGGAACCTGGACGAAGGAAGAGGCCGCTGCATTCGACAAGCTCATTGCCGAGCAACGCACGATTGATCCGGAGCTTTGGAAATGACCCGGCTGCTGCTGGATAGCTCCGCGTATATCGCGTTCAAGAAACGACACCCTGAGGTTATTGAGACCCTCCCTCAAGCCGAAGAAATATGGATGAGTCCGATTGTACTCGGAGAGCTTCGCGCGGGCTTTCTCCAGGGGAGCAAACGAGAGAGCAACGAGCGCGAGTTACGAATGTTTCTGGAATCCTCGCGTGTCAGCATGCTGATCGTGGACGAAGAAACATCAGACCGTTACGCAACCATCCGCGTTGCGTTGAAGAAGGCCGGCACCCCAGTTGCCGTCAACGATATCTGGATTGCTGCCAGCGCCATGCAGTACGGGCTCCCGATTCTGACATCTGACCGCGATTTTCAGAAAATTTCACAGGTCATTGTTCGCCACTTTTCTCCTATCTAACAGGCTGCGGAAAAACGATTTCGGCCTAGCAGAACTCCTCGACACCCGTAAAATATGAAACGTGAGCGCGTCTCGTGTTTCCGAGGAATGTTCAATGCTCAATTGAACATTAACCATTTGAACATTGAGTATTCCGTTTGCTCACGCTTCACGTGCAATAGCATCTGAATCCAATTGGATTCCCCTGTAATCAAAATGGATTCAGCTGAGATCGTGCTGGTCAGCTCCTGTGCCGTCGTGTTTCCCTTCGACATCGTGAAAACCTGGCGATTGTGAAAGCAATCACGAAAAATTTCTCACAGCCGGCTACAGGAGCCGCTGGCACATCGATTGCGATATACCTCGCCAGGAGGCCATCAGCAGGTCTGTCTGGTTGATCTCGTCTGTCTAGTTGCTCTGGTTCATCTGGTGTATCCGGTTAGTCTGGTTCAACCAAATAAACAAGACAAACCAAATAAACGAGAAAGACCAGACAAACCAAACAAACGAGGAGCCTTGCAGTCGAGGCACGGTAGGGTACATACCCCAAGATATGGCAACCAGTCTGTCCCCACTAAATAGGAGTTGCAAAATAATGCGAATAGGTTTAGCTAAGGACAACCAGGTACTCGTAGCACCTGTGTGTGTGCGCTGTGTGACTGGTCTTTCCCAGAGTTTTCAAAGGAGCCGGCCATGAATGGCACCTCAGGCTTCCCAGCAGGCGGCGGAAAACTATGCCGCGCGAGACTCGCGAGAAAAGCGAGACACGCAAGGATTCGAGGTCGAAGGCTGAAGGCCGGAAACTCAGAACCCAGAACTCAGAACTCCCAATCCAGCACCCAGCACTCAGAACTGCCGATCGGTTCCTGCACAAGCAACAGCATCGATTCGGAACAGGTACCTGGCACTTTCTCCATACTCACGATCTCACCCTCTCGCTACAGGGATCAGCGCAAAGCGAGAACAGGTTCCAGATGTTTCTTCAGTTTTCATCAGTTCTCAAAGTGGATACTCGTCGATATGCACCAATACACAATTGCAAAAAGTGGCGCGGTCGCGTAGGTAGAGGATGCGGATTCTGCGGCGAGACCCTCGCGCAAGGAAGGATGGAGAATGAAGGGAACTCGGTCTTGCAACATCGTTTCAAACTACTGGCGCATCAGCAGTGCCTTGATTGCTTTGATTCTGCTGTTCTTGGGAACTGAAGCTGCGGCAAATTCGATCCGCACTGCTTCGGCTATTTACCCCTGCTTGGACAAACTGCTGGAACGGGCCACTGAACGGGCCAAACAACGGGTGATTAAGATTCCCATCCCATCGCCAGACCCTGAGCCGTTTCTGATCGGATGCCTGACTCCAGGCTGCGACTTGGCAGCGACCGGCCCTCTCGAACTGATTATTGAACTTAACGGCGATCTCTTGCCCTCGGCGCTTCTGGAAATAGACGGTCTATCTCCAGACCAACGCCGCATGCTGCAGTTCAGGGGAGGGATCCAGGTAGTACCGGATCAACAAAGTCGATTCAAACTTGAACAGGGACAATCACGCATCAGCGGCCTTCGTGTCGAACTCGGAAAAAGGATAAGCACCGAAGACCTTGTGACCAGGCTGATGGAACGAACTGCCGCGCAGATTATCCCGACCGTGCAGCTTCGTCTTTCAGTCGATGCAGATGAAGCAGAGAAATGGGTGTCCAGGAAGAGCCAACCGAAGATTGTAGTTGATCTCAAGATAATCCAGGGAAAAACCACGATCAACCAATCAAGGAGCGAGTACACGTTCATACATTGCGAGGACGGTTCTAAGCCGCCGCCCCCTCCGGTCGATTGGATTCATGTGACCGAGCAAGTAGGAGTCGCAGTGACCGACTTCGCTGATGACGCAGTAGCGCTCGTCAATGGTCGAATCAGGAATGGCTCGACCACCCCACCTTTGACCACCTGGATCAAACCGAGGGCCTACAAGGGTAGGGCCATCTTCCCCATGCCTCAAAACATTTGGTCGTATGACTCTACTAAGACGACCACAGACGAGGGAGGCTGTAGTCAGCCAGAGCTGGACATCTATACCAACAACCACGAGCCCTGTTGGCCAGAGGTCTCGGTGTTCGCGCATGATCGAGCAATGACGTTGAAGCGAATTACCGAATGGACGGATAACCTCGGAGATCAAGTCCCGGTCAGCGTTAAGGGGCCTGGGAAAGTGCTCAAGGTGCCGGTCAATTTCTATATCCACTGGGAAAATCATACACCAGGGCCTGTGGTAAACCCCGGAGGCGATCCCTGTTTACCAGCCGACTCGACATACTGTCTTGCGCAAACCCACTTGACCGACGCCAGGGAATTCTTCTCAACAAACATGATGAGCGGCATCGATTTTGATATTAAACTGATTAGCCCAGAATCTAAATCTACTAACAATACAGAACTGATCGATTCGGCATGTGCTAACCGCTACAGAATTCAAGAATTGTTGGGCCTGGTTAGTAATCCCACATCCCCACCGACGAAACTATGGGTATATTTTGTCCGGACGACAAGGGAAGTCACACCTAGCGGACCGCTCATCCACAATGCACAGACCTGCACTGAACCCGCATTTGCTAGAGATATAGATTTACCGACGGACGTTCACCCCGCCCAATTAAATGAGATTTTTATGAGCACTTCGATGACCTACAACGCCACGACTCTGGCGCATGAATTCGGCCATGCCTTGTCGCTAGACGATGTGAACAAGAGCTCTACCACGCCCAAGAGCTATGCGATGTCCCTATCAGAAGATAACCTCATGTGGTCGGGAAGTAGTGTCCGAGACAAGGCCACCATAGCGCAGATGTTCAGAATGAATATCAATAAGCTCTCCGCCGTTCACCGACTTAATGCGGAAGAAAAAGTATTGGACCCCCCTCGGTTTTGTCTGGACTTCCTCAGAGACTACACTTGTCCAGAGTTAGGCCTTACCCCTTGAACGATATGAAGCACGTATGCCTCATCGCACTCATCCTTCTTGGGTCATTGAGTTTGGAGACCAGAGGTTCCTCGATCCTCGCTGCCGAGGGGCCTGGTCAGCCGCAATTGCAGCTGACGACGCAAACCCAGAAAGTATTGCTCGAATGGCTCGAGTGTGAGGAATGTACGATAGCCCAACTGAATGCCGTGGTGCTGCTCGACAAAAACGAATCCATTCCCTATCTAGCTGCAGCGCTGTCTGATGGCCCGCCGCTGGCCAGAGTTGTTATCGAGGGCATGCGCCTCAAGAAACGATATCCTAAACTAGTTCAATTCAAGCAAAGCCACCCAGACGCCGTTCTCATCGATGAACGCCATTATATCCAAATTCATCTGGATCAGCTCATTATTCAGTACCAACTCCGAGCGGCGATTGCTCTCGGCAAGATTGGAGGACCTTTGAGCAAACAAGCTCTCAAACACACATTGCTTGTGGGCGCACCCGAATTGGTTAAGGAGGAAATAGTGCAATCGTTAGAGCAACTGGAGTAACACTGCGGTTCCGATTGATCTTGAGTTATTCCTTTATGGCAAGGAGCAATTCACACCAACCACACACGATTGTGGGTGGCCGATGCGGAGGATATTCACTCAATGAATGACAGGAGGGTTCATGGTGATCAGATGGAAATCAGTGAGAGTGTTCGTACTGTGCGCCTCAGCGATGCTGGTGGCAGTCCTTCCAGCCTATGCGGCCACAGGGCCCATCAGCGTGATCATCGATGCGAAGACACTGAATTGGGCAACTACTGCAAACTGCACTTCACAGCTAACCTGTTTCAATATCGCTATCCCTGGCCCAGCATACGTGGATATTAATGGTATACCTGTGCCTACGCTCAATGGGCTTACTGTTCAACCTTATTTCACAGGATCAGGACAGTCGGCTTACGCACGTGTCAATACTCCATTATCGGAAGCGACAAGCGACTCCTTGCAGATCACAAATACTCGCATTACAAATACGAATAATTTCGACAAGCCGTTCACAATAGAGATCCAACAGCAAGACTCACCTCTACCAGGGACCAATGCCAACCAGTGGTATAACACCTATCTGAACGGCGTATTTGGCCCTATGAATGGGAATTCCATTAGCGCCCAGCCATATGTGAAGGTCGGCACTGGTGCTTGGCAAAATGGCTGGAGTGCTTCGCGTCCATATCCATCACGAACTGTGACGGACTGCCCTGATGTTTGTGCGACGGCTATTCTTAGCAGTAGTACCCTGAAAACCGGCGCGAACATCAATCCGTTAAACGGCGACAGAACCTTGAAAATTGTCTTCACGCTAACGTTGAAGGCCGGGAGCTATATCGATTTCAATTCTGGCGGGAAAATTGTCGCAAGCGTCAACCCACCGGATACTGGACCTGTCCAGCCTCCACAAAGCGCTTGGTGCATGACGACCAACTCGACT
The DNA here is from genome assembly GCA_043745235.1 of Nitrospira sp. Taxonomy (GTDB): domain Bacteria; phylum Nitrospirota; class Nitrospiria; order Nitrospirales; family Nitrospiraceae; genus Palsa-1315. The sequence goes on from JAYTTD010000124.1 coordinate 21,935, forward strand.
GCGAAAACATTCGGCTGCCCTTCGTGCGTCACAGAAGATGGGCAGGTGGCCGCAGATGCCAAAGTTCGACTCTTCGCTTCGACAAATTGGGACAACCTCCAGCAGGACTTCGCACGCGGAGAAGGTGAGCATCTCGCTTCTTTGGCCACGTTAATGGATATCCCTGCCAATAGACGATCCGAATTTTTCTCTTTGGCTCAGGATCAGTATCGGGGGTCTACAAAATCCGAGGCTCCGGAACAGGCGATAGCATCACTCCAAGGAACATGGAGCAGGCAGTATCGATCGGTGAACTAATCGGAAAATGAGCGGGTCACACCTACGTGATCCGCTCGCCTTCAATTCCAGGGAGGACCTGTCATGACGCGCTGGGACTATGGGGAAAAGATGCCTTGCGTTCATTCCTGGCTGGTCGGCTGCGTGCTCCTAAGCGTAGGACTCGTCCTATCATTTCATACCTCGATCTCTCCTGTTCGTGCAGCCACCGATATCACATCAACGACCGGCGTCGGCAACCTCGACACACATATATTGCCACCGCCAAGCGGCAATCTATACGGCATCACTGGTGGTAAACCGGTCGGTACCAATTTGTTCCACAGTTTCGGTCAGTTCAGCGTCGGAACAGGGGACATTGCACAGTTTCAGACTGGCACGCCGCTTCCGAATACCTCGGTGCACAACATCCTCGGTCGAGTGACCGGTAATTCTCCGTCTGCCATCTTTGGCACTATCGACAGCGCCACGTATTATCCTACCGCGAACTTTTTCCTTCTGAATCCAAATGGGATCATTTTCGGACCCAACGCGACCTTGAGTATTGGTGGGACGACGCATTTTACGACAGCCGATTACCTCAAGTTAGCCGACAGACAATTGTTCAAAGCAATGCCCGACCTTGCGGCCGATGCCTTGTTGTCCACGTATGCCGTCGCGGCTTTTGGATTTTTGGGCTTGAGTCCAGCCGGCATCACCGTGCAGGGCAGTCAACTGACCGTGGCGAATGGGACAGGCCTCTCACTCGTCGGCGGAAACCGGGAGTTCACCTATACCAATCCGGACACAGACGCCACGGCCACCGTGCCAGGTGGCGTGACGATGACTGGGGGGGAAATTTCGGCTCCGAGCGGCCAGATCAATTTCGCCAGCATCGGCTCGCCGGGCGAAATTGCTGTCGAGACGCTCACGCCGGGACCGAATGTTGACGGTGTATCGCCAAGTTCCTTCGGCAACATTAGTCTATCGCAAAACGCTCAGTTGAACACCAAAGGAACTTCAGACGGGACGATTCACATCAGAGGCGGCCAGTTCATAATGGATAGCGCCCGTATACTCGCGGATTCGACGGTCGGCACCTCAGATCCGACAACTGCCATTGCAGTCAATATAGAAGGAGACATCACGCTGACTAATCGGAGTGTTATCCAGTCAAGAGCTTTGGGCCCAGACAGAGGCGGCGATATCGAGATATCAGCAAAAAACGTCAAGCTCCTGGATGGTTCGGCTGTCAGGACAGAAGGCAGGAGCGCGGGTAAAGCTGGAGATATTCTCGTCTCAGCGACCGACAAAGTCGTCATCTCCGGGGTGGACGCATTTAACAATCCGAGCAGCATCCAAAGCTTCACCCTAGGGTCCGGTGACAGCGGTCTGATCAGAGTCACGGCCTCCAAAGTTACCTTGGCAGACATGGGACTAATTGAAACAGCTACGCAAGGTCAACAGCCGGCGGGAGACATCACGCTCACCGTGGATCGGCTCGATATCAGCGGCGGGGGAACGGTCCATACCTCGGGGGGCGATTTGGCTCCTTCCGGCTCCATCCATATCGTGGCTACCGATACTATCTCGCTCTCCGGCATAGGGCAAACGAATGGGCTGCCCAGTCGCATCGAAAACGAGAATATATCCGGCGATACCGGGACGATCAACATCGAGACGAACAATCTACACATGAGCAATCATGGTCGCATCAATTCACTCACAACCTTGGCTGCGACTGAACTCGTGGAGCCAAAGATCAACATCAAGGTCCATAATGCCATGACCGTGTCTGAAGAGAGTCGGATCGATGTAAATGCCTTTGATTCAGATGTCGGTGTATTGGCAATTCAGGCCGGCTCCCTAGTCTTGTCCGGTCTGTCGCTCATCAACACCGAGACAAGCGGAGCCGGAGCTTCAGGCCCCATCAATATAGCGACCGGCGCCCTGAGTGTAACGGGAGGAAGTCAAATTATCAGCGCATCGAAAGGCACCGGCGCGGGGGGGAATATCTTCGTTAATGCGAATTCCGTCGCAATGACCGACGGTGCCTCAATCACGGCCAGCAGCAACGACACCGGCAATGCCGGCAATATCACGATCAACGCGGCTTCTGACTTCCAGAACAATGGGGGGATCGTCCACACGACCGCGACCCAGGCTCAGGGTGGCGACATCCGCATCACTGCCGGGCAAGACGTTCGGTTGAGCAACGGCGCCTCTGTCTCGGCCAGCAGCACGGGGCCAGGCAACGCAGGCAACATCACGGTTCTCGCCGGCGACGACTTTCAGATGCAGAACAGTTCGATCACGACGCAGGCGACACAGGCGGCCGGCGGCAATATCAAGATCGGCGCCGCAGATCAGGTCGTGATTCAAAACAGCGTCATCAGCGCCTCTGTGTTGGGCGGCGCCGGTGGCGGCGGGAACATTGACATCGATCCGACCGTCGTCGCGGTCCAGAACAGTCAAATCCTCGCTCAGGCAGTGCAGGGCGCTGGGGGGAACATTACCATCACCACTCCCCTATTCTTTGCTGACTCCACCAGCCTTATAAGCGCCTCATCGCAGTTCGGCTTGAACGGCACGGTGACGATCCAGAGCCCTACGTCCAATTTGAGCGGAAGCGTGGGCTCGCTTCCCTCATCGATAAGCCAACAGCAGGCATTGCAGGCACAGCGGTGTGCGGCACTGTCTGGCGGAGCATCGAGCAGTTTTCTCATCGCCGGGCGTGACACTATCCCGACGGAACCAGGTGGCTGGCTGACTCGCCCACTCGGGTTGCACAGTCTAGGCGGTGGCCTTCGTGCTGATACCACGATTGACGAGCAGCGGCCAACTACGCTGGCTATGGCACAGACATCAGACACAATGTCCTTACGCCGACTGACTCCTGCAGGATTCTTAACCCAGCGCTTTGCGGGGAATGGGTCAGATGGATGCCGATCCTAGGAGCCTGTCCGACATTGACCGTTCTACTACGGCAAACGATGCGCGACCACCTGCGTCGTTCTCGGCCTGAAAAAATCCTCAACGTATTCCAGCGAATACGCCTCCGGTTTTTCCAGGCCTGCGGTCTCGCATCTGACCGCGCCGCCTTTACCTCGTCACGAACGCAATGTCTGACAGGCTCCTAGTCTCGCGTTCTGCACGCACAGTGTGTCCAGGCACGGCGCGGTTAGGCGCGGGCGCAGCCTTTGTCGTGGGAGTCGCGATGTTGATGATGTTGGCAGAACCTGTCGCGCAGGCGCAGGTTGTTCCCCCGATCTTTGATCCGACCGGCCGTTCGAGCGAACCGCCTGCGCCATTGAAGAAGGAATTCAAACCACCTGCGCCGCCACCCAGCCCTGTGCTGCCTCCTGTCCCCCCTCTTCTTGATGGTGATCGGACACAACCGCTTGGTCAGATCCAGGTCAAGGTGCGGGATATCATCGTGACCGGCAGCACTGTCTTTTCGGACGCTGAACTCTCCGATGTGACCGCCCCGTTTAAAAACCGCACGCTCACGACCGAAGATCTGGAGCGACTGCGTCTCGCGCTGACCCTGCTCTATGTGAATCGAGGCTATATCACCTCCGGCGCCATCATTCCGGATCAAGACGTAGTGGCAGGCGCGATCACGGTTCAGATTATTGAGGGATCTCTCTCCCGCATCGATGTCGAAGGCAACGAGTGGTTTCGCACAGGGTACTTGAGGGATCGAGTCGAACGCGGAGCCAGGACACCGTTGGCCATTGCTCCCCTTCAAGAGAGGCTCCAGTTTCTTCAGCAAGATTCTCGCATCGAGCGTGTGAATGCGGAGTTGCGTCCGGGAGAGCGTCGCGGTGAAAGCATTTTAAATCTGCGCGTCAAGGAAGCCAGTCCCTGGAAAGCCTGGCTCGAGTTCAACAATTTTTCGACTCCCGTGGTCGGCGCCGAGCGTGGCCTCGCCACCATTGCCCATCATAACGTCACTGGGCATGGCGATCCATTTAGTTTCACCTATGGCCGGTCGCAAGGCGTCAATCCGATCATCGATACGTCCTATTCCCTGCCTCTCAACCGGTATGACACGACTCTCACAGGATCGTACCGCCGGAACGACTTCTTGGTCATCAGCCCAAGCTTCCGGTCCCTTAACATCAATTCAGAATCGGAAATCATCGGCTTTACGTTACGCCAGCCGATCTACCGGACGCTGACCGATGAGTTTGCCGTCGCCATCACCGGCGAACGGCTCTCCAACAAAGTCACCTCCATCTTCGACACCGCAGGCCTGCCGTCGCTCTTTATTCCCGGGTCCTCTGATACCGGCGTCAGTTCCGTGAGCGCCTTGCGCTTCGTTCAGGAATATGTGCATCGCACATCGACCTCGGTCATCGCGGCACGCTCCCGCTTTTCTGTCGGGCTGGATGTCCTGAGCGCCACCAACAATTCCGGTCCGTTGCCCGACGGACAGTTCTTTTCCTGGTTGGGACAAGTCCAAGGCGTCCGGCGTGTCGACGATTGGTGGGGGGTGCAGCTCTTGGGACAAATGAGTCTGCAGCTCGCGAACGACCGGCTCTTTCCGCTTGAGCAGATTTCCGCCGGAGGACGGTTCAGTGTCCGAGGGTATCGCGAGAACACGCTGATTCGAGACAACGCCTTTCTGGCCTCGGTCGAGTCGCGCTTTCCCTTGTTGAGTTATGTGACCGGCGAGCCGCTCTTGCAGTTTGCTCAGTTCGTGGATCTCGGACGGGCGTGGAATGCAAAAGGCGGCACGCCGGATCCTCAGACCTTGGCCAGCGTTGGATTGGGACTGCGCTGGAGTATCCTTCCGAAGGATCGCGCGCGATTCGAATTGTATTGGGGTCTACCTTTGAACCATGTGACCCACCCTCCCGGCAATTTACAGGATCATGGCATTCATCTACAGTTTGTCATCCAGGTGTTGTGAAAACATGGTGACGCATTCGCGCAAACAGAACATGTCTGCTACGTATCGCCCGCGCTGGATCAGCTGGCTCGGTGCAATGGCACTGCTCTTGGTCACGATCGGTCCCCCGCCTTCATCGGGAGCGGCTCCATCTCCGGATGAACTGATGACGCAGGGTGCGCACGCATTCCAACGTGGGGCGGTGGAACAGGCCTTGGCCTCATGGAAGGAGGCAACCCGCCTCTATGAGCAGACCGGCCAGACACTCGGCCAGAGCCGTGCGTTGGTTCACGTTGCCCAAGCCGCCACCGCCCTCGGTCAGACGAAACAGGCGCTGCAGTCGCTCGATCTTGCGCTCGCGTTGACGCAGCACACCGGCGACGCAGTCTGGCTCGCGACAGTCCTGGGGGCCATCGGGGAAACCTATCTGGCGACCAGACAGCTCGACGCCGCTGAACAGCACCTGATGCAGGCCGTGGAACACGCCAGGAAGGCACAGCCGGCGACCGTCCTGGCTTCACTGTTGAATACGACCGGCATCCTCCGTGTATTACAACGGCGGGATCAAGAGGCGCTGGCGTTCTTCACTGAGAGTGCGGACGTCGCACAAGACACCGGCCAGAAGCCGGTGCTGGTGAACGCCCGGGTGAACGCTGCCCGCACAACTCTACGACTCGAGCAGGCGCAAGTCAGTCGCGTCTGGTTGGATCAAGCCTTCGACTTGGCCAAAGACCTCGAACCTTCTCGCGACAAAGCCGGCGCGCTGATCACCATCGGTCTGACATACCATGACCTGCAACCTGCAATCCCATCGATGAGCCATGCGCTCCTTTTGCGCGCCGCCGGGGTGCTCCAAGAGGCCGTGATCGTCGCCGAACGCTTGGGCGACCAGCGCATGCTGTCCTATGCCCTCGGTCATCTGGGCCATCTCTATGAACTGGAACATCGGTCCGAGGAGTCGCTACAGCTCACACGCCGCGCGATTTTCGCGGCGCAGTCCGCCAGCGCCCCCGAGTCGCTGTATCGCTGGCATTGGCAACTGGGTCGCCTCCTCGCATCCACTGGCCGACTGGATGAGGGAATCGCTTCGTACCGGCAATCCGCTCTGACTCTCCAGCCGATTCGCTCCGAAGTGGCCTTCGCCTCCTACGATCCGTCGGGCTCCGGTCAGGAGTCTGTCCGTCCCCTGTTCTTTGAACTGTCCGATTTGCTCCTTCAACGCGCCGGCTTGACGGATGACGCGCCGACCGTTCAGGAGTATCTGCGCCAAACACGCGAGGCGATCGAGACCTACAAGGCCACCGAGTTACGGGATTACTTCCGGGACGACTGTGTGGATACGCTACAAGCGCGTATCACGAAACTGGACCAGCTGGCCGCCGGAACGGCCGTGGTGTATCCCATCATCTTTGCAGATCGATTGGAACTGCTGGTCAGCCTTCCCAATGGACTGAAACGGCTGTCGATCCCCGTCTCATCAACCACGCTCACACAGGAAGTGCGTGCCTTTCGCAAAACGGTTGAAAAACGAACGACGCGCGAGTATCTCCCCCACGCCCAACAACTCTACGCCTGGCTGATCCGTCCGCTCGAGCCAGACTTGGCCGCTTTCCAGATCGATACCCTGGTCTTTATCCCTGATGGCCCGCTGCGCACGGTGCCGATGGCCGCGCTCCATGATGGGAGACAGTTCCTTATTGAAAAATTTGCGGTGGCCAGCACGCCCGGCCTGAATCTCACCGACCCGAAGCCGATCGACCGCACCAAGATCCGGCTGTTGTCGAGCGGACTCACGCGAGCCGTGCAAGGATTTCCCTCCCTTCCCTTCGTCGAAGAAGAAATCAATGCCATTCGCACGCTCTACCAGGGGGATCAACTCTTGAATGCTGAGTTTTCGATTCCGCGTCTTGAACAAGAATTACAAAACCACCCCTATGGCATCTTGCACATTGCCACCCATGGCTGGTTTGCCTCAGACACCGCGCAGTCCTATCTGTTGACCTATAACGGAAAACTCACCATCGATGAGCTGGACCGTTTGATCGGACTGTTCCGGTATCGAAAAGATCCACTGGAGCTCTTGACCCTCAGCGCGTGCCAGACCGGCACCGGCGATGACCGTTCGGCACTCGGGCTGGCTGGTGTGGCCATCAAAGCCGGGGCTCGAAGTGCGCTCGCGACACTCTGGTTCATCAACGATGAAGCTTCTGCGACCTTGGTCTCCGAATTCTACCGACAACTGCGGAATCCCCTGCTGTCGAAGGCACAGGCATTGCAGCAAGCACAGCAGAAGCTCTTGGCAGATCGGGTCTATGAACATCCGGCATATTGGTCGCCGTTTCTGTTACTGAACAATTGGCTCTAGCAGGATGCTGAAAAAGTCCTCTAGCTTCGTTCTCGCTTCGCTCAGAGGCTCAACGTACCGAAGCGTACGCCTCGCCTCTTCGCTTGCTGTGGCCTTGCTGGACGGCCTTTTTGAGCATCCTGCGTGGATGTGTTCTCCTTTTGTCCCGGACGTGCAGACTCTCGAAGTATTGCTGTGCCGAAATGGTTATTCCGCAGCCTGCTAGGGGACTGGCGCCCTTCCTGTTCGCGCCTGTCCCCATCGATGTGCTACAGTGTGCCGGCATTGTCTCCATAGGCGTTCCTCGTTGGGGATAAGAGCGTATGGCTTGTAGCTGGTCGCAAAGATGCCCTCTGCTCATTCCGGCCATACGCTATCGGCTACACGCCATATGCTCTTTTCTTCGGGCGAACGACGTGATACGAGCGACGAGTTTAGGAGGGCGCTACCATGCGAAGCGTAATGGTTTCTCTATTATCTTTGGGACTGATGCTGAGCATGGGATTGTATGATTCAGCTACGGTGCTGGCAGTAGCGGATCAGCCTGCGGTCTCGCAGCCTGGGCCAAAGGAGGATGTGCCGCTTCCGGTCTACACACCTCCCAAGAAGCTGACCCCGCGTGCGCGGGTGGGTGGTGGATTACGCGGGACGGACGGAAACGATCCTGTACTCGTAGCCTTGGTGCCCGACCATGTCGGACTCACCGTCAAGAAGACGCCCGTCCTGAACTGGTTTCTTTCAAAACCGACGACATACCCGCTGAAATTTACGCTCATCGATACCGGATTGGTCAAGCCGATATATGAAGCCCTGATCCCCACACCGATTCATGCCGGCGTCCAATCCCTCAAACTCAAAGAGTTGGGCCTGGCACTAGAACCAGACGTGCAATATCGCTGGTATATCTCCGCGATACGCAATCCAGACTCGCCGTCGCAAGATATTGTTGCCGGCGGCGTCATCGAGCGTTGTGAGTTCAATACCTGCCTTGTGGAAATGCAAGTCGATTTGAGTTGCGACCAGCACAGTGTGCTGCGGAATGCCTTGCGCGGTTTTTGGTACGACGCCATGGCCTGCCTCTGTGAGTTGATCGACTCGAGCCCTTCGGACCAAGCGCTTCGTAGACAACGCGCCGCATTGCTGAATCAAATCGGTCTTTCCGGGGTGGCGGAGTGGGATCTTCGTTCCATCCAAGCTCCTCCTCGGTAAATCCGCGCGAGACTGGCGAGACTGGCGAGAAACGCGCGACGCGAATTTCAAGGCTCGAAGTTTCGAAAACTCAGAACTTCCTTTACCCCCATACCCCACCCGTCCTGCTAGTCTCGCTTTTCCCGCTCGTCTCACTAATCCATACATCCAATTTGATTCAGTGCCGAATCGGTTTCGATTCACATGAATCGCATCCATCCTCCTGCAGAAGCTTCTGCACAGGCATAATTTTGGGGGAAACTGCAGGCCAGAACGGAAGACAGGCGTGTTTCAGATGAGGCACGCGGCTTGCTGAGTACTCGTTCAGCCGGAATGATTCACGAATGCTGTCGCGAGGCGTTCGACCCACTCCCCGGCTGGGCTTTTCATGTTCGACCCCCTCCCCGGACTGCAAGTACGCCTACGCTAGCCGTACTTGCGAGAAGCCCCGGCGCACCTCGGCCTCGAACGTCTCGCGATGGCATTCATGAAACGTCAGGGCTAGCCCATGCTAGGCCCATCGATGAAGGGAGATGCCGCCATGACACAAGCGACCATCGTGTTGGTGTTCCTTACGGGATTGGTCGGGATCATGCTCTGGATCATTGGGGTGATCGCTCTCGACATCCTTCATGACAGCCATCGCACCCGTGACAAGCGGGAAAAAACCGCCTCGGCGGAGCAGCAGAATGGATACGAACCGCACGATGCTCATCACGTCACTCAACAGTTGTAGCCTGACAAAGGGACGTGACGTCTATCTGGTCTGTCTTATTGAGCAGACCAGCTAACCAGAGAAACCAGATAGACAGACAGACCCCTTACAGGCATGCAACAGACCCCACGACTCGTCAATCACCTCGTCCCCGATGGAATGCCACAGCCCGTGCAGCCGTCTGTCCCTTCAAAGAAACTGCCGATTACGGTCTCTCTGCCGGAGAGGCTCATCGAGCGTCTCCGCAATGCGGTGTACTGGATGGGAGATCGCCCCCTCGCAAGCCTGGTGGCCGAAGCAATCGAAGAAACCGTGACTCAGATGGAGGAGGTCAATGGAGGGGCCTTTCCTCAACGTGTATCCCCCTTGAAACGAGGACGACGACCAAGAAACGCGCTCCGCGGTGTACTCGATGGCCCATCGTCCTGATTCCGCGTATTCAAACAGATACTCTTCGCGAGTCTGGCCCGCATGATTCATGAGCACTCCTGCTGCAATCGCCGATCCGTTGATACGACCAGCCTTCGTTGCTCGTGAAGCGCGAAACATGCGGGAGGGGTCTGTCTGGTCTATCTTGTTTGTTTAGTTGGTTTGGTTCGAAGAACGAAAGAAACCAGAGAAACCAGATGAACAACACAAACCAGACGAACAAGATCAACCCGTCTCGCGCGGCTGCAAGCACGGCTCTTGCTACTTCCTCGTGTTATCCACCAGATCGAGTCACACTGGCCCTCCATCCACCCCGTTACCGGATGTCTCCTTCCTGTTTCGGATCGTTCTCCAACAAACGCGAATTGTGATAGATTGCCCCCTCGCCCATCACGCCTCCCCCTCCCAGATCTACACGGTTGCTGGAGACGCACGTGACAGAACTCACAGGTTCCTCCAAATCCCTCTTGCTCGGCATACTGACGATCGTGGTTGTCGCTCAGATGCCCCTCCCTGGTTACGCGGAAGAACTGCGCACCAAGTCCGATCAGGCTCCCATTCCGGAACTCGAGCTGATCAAGGAAGAAGAAACGGTGAGCATCGCCTCCCGCTACGAACAACCGATCTCGAAAGCGCCTGCAAACGTCTATGTCATTACGGATGAGGACATTCGGCATTCAGGTGCGACGGATTTACCGACCGTGCTCCGCCGGGTCCCGGGGCTGGAAGTCATGCAGATGAGTGGGGCTGAATTCAATGTGAGTGCCCGAGGAAACAACCAGCCATTTGCCAACAAGATGCTGGTCCTCGTCGATGGACGCTCGATTTATAACGACATACAGGCCATCGTGTGGTGGAAGGCCATCCCGGTCACGCTGCCTGAGATCAAACGCATCGAAGTCTTAAAGGGACCGGCCTCCTCGATCTACGGGTTCAATGCCTCCGATGGCATCATCAATATCATCACCAAGTCTCCCGAAGAAATGAAGGGAACTACCCTGCAGTTCGGCGGCGGGGAGCTCGGCACCATCTCCAGCGCGGCTATTCATGCCAACAAGATCGGGGACTTTGGCTATCGCCTTTCCATCGGACGCGATCAGAGCCAGCAGTGGAGAGACCGAGATGCACTGGGGTTCCGCTCGAACAAGTTGAATGTCCATACCGAGTATGCCTTGCCGAGCGATGCGAAACTGCTCGTCTCAGGTGGCCTTGTGGATGCCAACCGGTTTGATGGCCCGATTGGCGAAACCGTGAGCGTGGCCACCCGACCATCCCTGGGCTACGCGAATGTGTCCTACGAGCGCACGAACTTTTTTCTCCGTGGCTGGTGGTCGGGCTACTGGGATACCTCCACGACCACGATCAATCCGCTCCTTGCAAACTTCATCCGCCTCACAGATCGGAACGGAAGTTCTGTCAATCCCTTTATGAGCACCACCTATAACCTTGAAACGCAGCATACCCTCGAATTCGGCGCTTCAAACCGGCTGACCTATGGGGTGAACTACCGGCACAATTCCCTTTCAAGCAGTGCGACGGATGCCTTCAGCCGGGAAAACAGGTTGGGTCTCTATCTCCAAGACGAGTGGCGCGCAACACAGTCGCTGACCCTGGTTGCCGGGCTTCGCTACGACCTTGACACCTTCATCAATCCCACGGTGAGTCCACGCGTCGCCCTGATCTATCAGGGTTCACCCGAGCACACCTTTCGAGCCTCAGCTTCAGTCGCATACCGGCCACCGACTCTCCTCGAAACCCATGCGGATCAGCGAGCGGTAACCACCCTGCCGACCGGTGTACCGGTGCCAACCACCTTCACGACGACGACTTCCATACACGGCGCGCCGAATCTTGACCCTGAACAAATCATCTCATACGAAGCCGGCTATCAAGGATGGTATTTCAAACATCGGGTCCGGCTCCGAGCGGATCTGTTTTTCAATCATATCTCGGATCTCGTCACCAACCGCAACACGTCGGCCTCGACGGCCACATTCGTCAATGATCGTGGACAAGCGGATATTTACGGTGGCGAAGCCGGTGTGGAATTCCTCGCGACACGCTGGCTGACCGGATTTGCCAATTACGCCTATCAAGAGTTTGGACAATCGTTTGTGGGGACCGCGCGGCGTGGTGCCCCGCGATTCAAGTGGAACGCCGGGTTGCGTGGAGATTGGGAAAACGGCTTGAGCGGAGACATCTCCTATCACTATGTCGGCGCAGCGACGTATCCCGTCGCTCAAACATACACGGCACTATCTCCCTTTGGCGTGATCGCCCCAGCGCCACAAGTCGACAGCTACAACCTACTCAACCTCCGCGGGGCTTACAAGTTCTGGCAGCAGAAAGCGGAGGCGGGTTTTATGCGTGACGCTGAGGTGGCCATCTCCGCCTTCAATGCGTTGAACGATAAACACAAAGAACATCCGTTAGGCGATACGATCGGCAGCCGGGTGATGGGTTGGCTGACGGTGAGGTACTGAGTAAAAAGTTCTGAGTTTTGAGTGCTGAGTTCTGAGTTGTCCGGAGAAAGTAACGGGAAGATTCAAAGGAATGAAACTGTGGAATGTGGAAAGAGTTGGTCAGGAAAGCCGAAAGAGAAGTGCTGAGTTCTGAGCGAAAACCCAGAACTCAAAACTCAGAACCCAGAACTTCCCCGCACCTGAGGCCTTAATGGACACCGCAGCGAGTCAATATTCCGTCCTCCTCGTGGAAGATAACCTGGACCTCGTCATGGGGTTACAGGATCTGCTGCGCCATGATGGCTACGCCGTCACCGTTACCGGTACTGTCGCCAGCGCCATCGAACTCGTTCGAACCCATAGCTTCAATGCCATCATCCTGGACTTAGGCCTTCCAGACGGCGATGGGCTCGAGGTCTTGAAAGAATGCCATCGCCTGAATCCTTCTCTCCCTGTCGTGATCGTGACCGCCCATATCTCGCCTGATCGCACCGTGGGATCGCTAGCGGAAGGGGCATTTGCCTATCTCACGAAACCGTACGATCGGGAGGAACTTCGGCACATCCTCCGTCGCGCCATCGGGGTCATAGAACTCGTTGTGAAGGTCGAACGGACGAAATCCCTCCTCAGCGAAAGCGAGAAACGCTTCCGTTCGCTGGTGGAGTCGGCCACCGATGCCATCGTGGTGGCCGACTGGCACGGGAAGATCGTCTCCTGGAACCTGTCTGCATCCAAGTTCTTCGGCTACGCCGATGAAGAAGCGATCGGACAACCTCTCACGCTGTTGATGCCGGCATGCTACCATCAGGCTCACAAGCAAGGTCTCACGCGCATGGAGTCAGCGGGTACAGGCCGCGTCATAGGGTCTATTCTTGAGATGCACGGACTTCGGAAGGATGGAACAGAATTTCCCATCGAACTCTCGCTGGCCACGTGGAACACAACCGCCGGCAACTTCTATAGCGGAATTATTCGAGACATCTCCGAGCGGAAGAAGGCTCTATCGTCTATCGCGGAGCAGCAAGCACTCCTTTACTCGATCCTTGATGCTGAACCGGAATGCGTCAAGCGTGTGGCCGCGGACGGCACATTATTGCAGATGAACAAGGCCGGGCTCTGTTTCATCGAATCCGATTCCTTCGAACAAGTGGCTGGTCTGTCGGTGTTCGATCTCGTCGCTCCTGAATTCCTGGAACGGTATCGCACTATGCACGAGGCTGTGATCGGGGGAGCATCGCAACAACTTGAGTTTCAGATCGTCGGGCTGAAGGGCACGCGACGGTGGATGGAAACGCATGCGGTGCCCTTGCAGAATCCGATGGATCACTGCGTGGAGCACTTGGCGATCACTCGCGACATCACCGAACGTAAGCGCATCCTGGAATCCTTGCGGATGAGCGAAGAACGTCTGGAGCTTGTGATTCAAGGCTCCAGTGACGGCTTCTGGGATGGACGGGTCCTTCCCGACGAACCGTGGAGCTCTCCGCACACGCCGGTGTGGTGGTCTCCTCGCGTCAAAGCCATGCTGGGTTATACCGACGAGGAATTTCCCGATGTCTTGGAAAGCTGGATTTCCCGGCTTCATCCCGAGGATGCCGACCGTGTGTTCGCAGCCTTGACGTCCCATATCGACCGCCGTGATCCCTACGACGTGGAATACCGGCTCCTCACCAAAGCCGGAAAGTATCAATGGTTCCGCGCGCGCGGCCAGGCCATCTGGAACGAAACCGGTCAGATCGTTCGTATGTCCGGTTCCCTTCAGGGCGTGACGGATCTCAGGCATGCAGAGGATGCGTTACGCCGCAACGAACGACTCCTACGGAACGTGGCCGATAACACCACGGCGGTCATCTATGTCAAGAGTGCCGACGGTCGGTTTCTGTTTACCAACCGCCGTTTTGAGCAACTGTTTCACCTCACAACCGAACAGATTGTCGGTCATACGAACCACGAAATCTTTCCACCGAAGATTGCCGACACGTTCCGCGCAAACGACCTGCAAGTCCTGGAGCGAAACAGTACGGTGGAATATGAAGAACTGGCGCCGCACGAAGACGGCTTGCATACCTATCTCTCGATTAAGTTCCCGCTTCGCGATCATACAGGTAGCCCCTACGCGACCTGCGGTATTTCCACCGACATTACCGAGCGCAAGCGCATCGAACAGACCCTCCGCGCTCATGAAGAACAGCTCCGCCTTGCCCTGACCTCGACAGAGATGGGGACGTGGGATTGGAACCTCCAGAGCGGTCACATCTATTGGTCCTCCCAGGTCGACAGGTTCCTCGGCCTATCGGATGGGGCAGGGCCTCGCACCCAGAACGACTGGCTCGCGCTCGTGTTCGGAGAGGATCGGGAGTCGCTGGCGCGCGCAATGCGCCAGGCGATGGATCAACCAGGCGCCCACGTAATATTTGAGCACCGTGTCATGAGACAGAACGGCAGCGTCCAGTGGTGTGTCTGGACGGGTGAGATTATTCGAGATCGCGACGGAACGGCCTTGCACATATTGGGAACGGTCCGCGCCACAGACCGTAGCGCGTGAAGCGAGACGGGCGGGACAAGGGGGATAAAGGGATATGCGGGGTACGGGGGGAAGGGAAGTTCTGAGTTCTGGGTTCTGGGTTCTGAGTTCTGAGTTTTCGGAACTTCGAACCTCGAACTTCGAACCTCGAACCTCAGTCCGTGCAGGGCGCTCCTCAACCGCCTGGGCGGTGCTGGGACTCGTGATGCTACTGGGCCTCTGCACCCTGCCTGTGCCCGAATCTGCAGCGATGGACATTGCCATCCTGCAGTCGTCCAACATGGCGGCGTATCGCGAGGCCACTGCCGAACTCAAAACGGCGGGCCCGATTGGAGCGATCTATGTTGAATACGATATGCAGGGCGATCTTGAACTTGGGAAAAAACTCGCGCGCAAAGTGCGGGCATCGAATGTGTCACTGGTCGTCGCCGTCGGGCTCAAGGCCGCATTGGCAGCGAAAGTAGAAATTCCGGATGTCCCGATCGTCTATATGATGGTTCTGGACCCGTTGAAACATGCGCTCACAGCCGCCAACATGACCGGCACACTCCTTGAGGTTCCCCTGGACCGACAAATGAAAATCATTCGGACGTTCCTGCCGACCCTCCACCGGATCGGGACGCTCTACGACCCAGCCAAGACCTCCTCACGGCTGATGGACGCCGCGCGGCAATCTACCCTCTCCGGCTTTCAATTGCAGGAGCATCCCGTCAAAAGTGAAAAGGACATGCCCGCTCAATTGCGCGCGTTGCTCTCTGATGTTGAGGCGCTCTGGCTCATCCCGGATTCCACGGTATTGACGAACGAGTCCATACGATTCATCCTTGAATCAGCGCTCGCACGGCAAGTTCCAGTGATCGGGTTTTCACCGGAATTTACACGCCTAGGAGCACTGCTGAGCATCTCCGTCAACTACGGCAATGTAGGCCGGGAAACCGGACTGCTCGCAAAGCGCATTCTCAATGGAGAAGAGCTGCAGCCGTTGAACCCCGTGCCGATCAAGCGGCTCAAGATCACCGTCAATCTCAAGACCGCGAGGTACCTCGGCATCACGTTTTCGAAGGAGCTGACAAGTCTCATCGATGAAACCTATTAGCGAAGACAGGCACGTGAATCCTGCTCACCCGCCAGAGAAACCCATGGCTCCCATACCAGTACCCATGAGCCGATTCCTCAGCCTGCGTACGAAATTTGTGTTATTTTCCAGCCTCATTCTCATCATGGCCGGTGTGACCTTGAGCTGGTACTTCATCGAAATACAGCGAGCGGCGATGACCGACAACCTCCATCAGCTGGGAACGATTCTCCTCACAAGCGTGGTCCGCAATGCGCATTTCCAATATGCAGGTATCGTGGCGGAAGATCGCGCCACACTCCAACAATTCATTGAAGGCCTCGTGGCCGTCGAGGAGGTGGTGTATGTGGTCATTACGGGCACAGACGGCAACGTGCTGGCCCGGCACACGAAGGGAACACGCCAATCCTCTTCCAGCCTTGTGCGGTCGGTGGACCATCCTCTCTACCCGGACAGTCGGGTTGCGACACAGCTCTTCCAATCATCGAGCACCAGCCCTCTGCTGACACGCCTCTCCGCCTCAACCGTACTCAGCTATCCATTTGCGTGGGAGGAAATCGTCTACGACATTGCGATGCCGGTGCTGCGAACGGAACACGGGAAGCTCTCGTCCCCTTCATTCTCACTTCAACTGGATGAAGAAAGCGCCAACTCATTCCCGACACAGACGGCACTCGTGTCCGGTGTCGTCCAAATAGGATTGAGCGATGCACGTCTGAAACATGAACTCACAACGATGGCCAGGAATATTGCCCTCATCACCGCCCTCATCATTGGCGTAGGCGCATTCGGCGTCTATCTCCTCGCCCGCCGCATCACACAACCGCTGAGCAACCTTGGCGTTGTGGCTCGACAAGTGGCTGAGGGCCACTCGCCCTTGCCCCTCACACCCACCAGCCGGGACGAAA
Organism: Nitrospira sp.; assembly: GCA_043745235.1. Taxonomy (GTDB): domain Bacteria; phylum Nitrospirota; class Nitrospiria; order Nitrospirales; family Nitrospiraceae; genus Palsa-1315. Next base: position 38,732 of record JAYTTD010000124.1, read on the forward strand.
TCGGCCAGCTGACGAACATGTTTAACCTGATGGCCCACTCATTACAAGAAAGAAGCCTCGCCATCACAGAGAACCTGGCCACCATCAAGCACCAAGTCAGTCAATTGACGACATTACATCAAGTCAGTGTGGCCATCTCCCGAACGCTAGACCTGAACCTAATTCTCAACACCATCCTCCAGCTCCTGATCGCCAATCTGGGTTTTACACGGATGTTTCTGACGCTGCGGCACGACGACCGAAACTCAGCGTATGTGGCCCAAATCGTCGGAGTCCCGCCAGACATTGCGGAGGCCGCTTGCCACCTGGATCTGCCGATCCAGGACGATGGCAGCCTCCAAGCCGACCTTCTGATTCATGGGAAGCCTTTGCTCGTCCTGAGCCTTGATGCCGTGGCCCATCGTATGCACCCGCCGATACTGGAGTTGGCTCGCCGCACTGGGGTGACGTCCTTCGTCGCGGTGCCGCTCCAGAGTCAGAACCAAATGCTCGGGTACCTCGCCGCCGATCGGGGTTCGCAACCCTGCACAGAGGAGGACCTGCATATGCTGCTGACGATCGCCAGCCATGTGGCCGCGGCCATCGACAACGCCAGAGCCTATTCCCACCTCGAAGAACTCACGCAGCATCAGGAACAGCGCATTGCAGAGCGCACACAAGAGTTGTCTATCGCCAATGCGCGCCTCCAGGAACACGATCGACGGCGGTCACTGTTTCTTTCTGTCGCGTCGCATGAATTGCGCACCCCCATGACCGTCATTCGCAGCTTTGCAGACAATATGCGCGACGGTATTGCAGGACCGGTGAACGAACAACAACTGACCTACCTGTCTCGCATCGGACACAACCTGAGTCGGCTCACCAGAATCATCAATCAATTACTCGATTGGTCCCGCCTTGACTCTGATAAGGACATGCTCTGCCTCACTCCAGTCTGCATCGAAACCACGGCCATCCTGGTTGCCGACAGTTTGCGCACCGTCGCGGCTGAAAAAACGATTACCTTGGAAATCGTGCATGTGGATGGGCTTCCAGCAGTCCAGGGGGACCACGATAAACTGGAGCAGATTCTCTGGAATCTCATCGGCAATGCAATTAAGTTCACGCCGCCGGGCGGCCGCATCACCGTCGAATTCCAGATAGCCCCCGAAGGCTTTGTCCAAACCACTGTCGCCGATACCGGCTGTGGGATTGACCCGTGTCACATCGAACGGCTCTTTCGTGAGTTCTCGAAAGTGCCGTCTGCCAACCCCACCGCTCAGGGGGCCCAGCTTGGCCTGTTCATTACCAAAAGCCTGGTGACGATGCACCGGGGAACCATCTGGGTGGAGAGCACGCCTGGGGGAGGCACGCGCTTTCATTTCACCGTGCCAGTCGCGTCTGCAGGCTGACGGTTGGTAGTCCGAAGGCTGAAGGTAGATAGTGGGAAGGCCGAATTTCTGAGTTCGAAGCTCCAACACCTTCCGCCTTCACGATTGAGGAGTATATTTTCCTGAGCGCATAATTTAGAATTCCGCTCAGTCTTCAACTTGAGGACCGGCTAATAGCCTTCAGTCTTCAGCCTCAACACCTGGGTCCACCATGCGCGCAAAAATCTTAATCGTCGACGACGACCGCGATATTCTTCTCGGACTTGAGAATCGTATCACCTGGATGGGGCACGAGCCTGTCACAGTCGACAACGGCAAAGATGCGCTCAGTCTGATTGAACAAGGAGACGTTGATCTCGTGCTCCTGGATTTGGAACTACCGATTCTATCCGGTCTCGATATTCTGGAACGAATGAGGAGCGCCCCGCACAGCGAGCGGCACAGCCAAGAGGACAGAAGCGCACCCTACACCACTCCGCTCATCATCATCCTGACCGCCTTCGGCACCGTCGAGCGCGCCGTTCACGCCATGCAGTTTGGCGCATTCGATTTCCTGACGAAACCGTTCAGCGCCGACCACCTGACCGCCGTGGTCAACAAAGCCCTGGCCACTGTGGCATTACACCGTCAGGTTGACGTCCTCCGTCATGAAATCAACAATCGCTACGATCACCTTGTGGGGGCCAACCCCAAGATGGTTGCGCAGCTGACCATTGCCAAACAATCGGCGCTGTCCGATGTCACCGTCCTCTTACTGGGTGAAACCGGTACGGGGAAGGAAGTCGTGGCCCGCGCCATTCATCGTTGGAGCCCACGCCGCTCGAAACCATTTGTCGCGATTAATAGTGCGGCTCTGCCTGAGCATCTACTCGAGAACGAACTGTTCGGTCATGAAAAGGGGGCCTTCACCGGAGCGGTCAAACGGGAGCCCGGCAAGATTGAAGTGGCAGAAGGCGGAACGGTGTTTCTCGATGAAATCGGGGATATGCCGCTCCCCTTACAAAGCCGCCTGCTGCGGGTCCTCCAGGATCAGACCTTCTATCGTGTGGGCGGAACCCAGCCGGTTCACACGAATGTGCGTTTCATCGCGGCCACCAACAAAGACATACGCCGCGCGATCCAACAGGGCACGTTTCGTGAGGATCTGTACTACCGGCTCGCGGTGATCACCCTGACGCTCCCGCCGCTACGTGAACGTATCGACGACATTCCTACTCTCGCCCAGCATTTTCTCAAGCGCGCGGTCGTGATGGTGGATCATCACCCCTGCGCACTGAGTGACCGCGCCATAGAGGCATTGCAACAGTATCAGTGGCCGGGCAACATCCGCGAACTGGAAAATGTGCTGACGCGCGCGCTCATCTTGTGTCCCGAGGACACCCTCGAGCCCGCGCATTTACATCTGGACAATGTGCCATTCCCACCGGCAAACGAAACCGAGACAGGGACTCGGCCTCGTCACTACCATGAAAGCATGGAGGCCTACAGCCGGAAGATCCTCGAAGAGGCGTTGCGCAGAAATGGATGGAACCAGACACGAGCAGCCGAAGAGCTCGGCCTTCAACGGACCTACCTCACAAAACTGCTCCGTCAGAAAGAAATCTCTGGCAGAGAACCCAAAGACTCCTCCACATCTTCCGAGTAAGATTCACCCTGAGTAGTACTGCGCGAGACGGACAGAGCTGGCCCGGTTTGTTTTATGCCTCTAGTCGGTCTTGTTCAAGCAAATAAACAAGACAAACGCGCCTGGGAAATGGCTAGCAGCCGTGGTGAGATAGGTTTCAAGCCCCAAGATATGGTGCCTAGTTAGTCTCGACTAGAAAATGTTGCCGAAGCTATCGAATAGGACCATTCGGCACAGTCATGGGTTTATTAAGCTCGCCACTAAAAAGATGTTGCAAAACCTATCGAATAGGTCTAGCTAGAGGATACCTGTTACTTGCACAAACCCGTATGTGTGTGCTGGGTCACTGGTTTCTCGCACTGGACTTTCACAGGAGCCGGCCATGAATGGCGCCTCAGGCTTCCTAGAAGTACGGTCTTCTACCTTCCGATCATCATATCGGTTCCTGCACGAGCAACGGTATCAATTCAGTGCAGGTGCCTGGCACCTGCACTGCACTCACGATCTCATCTCTCCCTGCACAGGCACCAGCACAAAGGGAGAACCGGTTCCTGAGACTTTTCCTAGATCGCCTGTTGCTCTTCAACGCAAAACATGGAAACGAAATAGACCAAGCGAACAAGGCAGACAATCCTGGGAGGCTGGCGAACTGTTTCAGTATTCTGGTCATCCTGGCAGAAAAATGAGTTGGATTCATTCTGATCTCATCAGAATGAAATTCAATTCAACTCTAGGTAGATGGCCAAGGGACTGTGAGCGACACACGCCGCGATAGGTGCACGAGTTACAAAGAAATCATGGATACACATGCAAGAGCGTCTAGCAGAAGCTACTGGCACGTTGATGTCTGTTACTCACGACCAGAAAGAGTCCCCGTAACCGACCACAGGGATGTGCAGGATGAATAAGCGTTCGGCTCTTCTCTCAACCAGCGCAGCACTGCTATGGTCACTGTTCCTTTCCGATGTGGGCCATGCTGTCCTGACTGAGAGAAAGCAGGATGCTCGCAACCTGCTAGCAGCGGAAATTAACGGAACGGCAAACCCACCAACCACACAAGTAACGAATACGCCCAATTCTTGTACTGTAGGCGGAAAAGGAAGGAGTAACGTGCTATGCGGGAAGCATAGCCTGCCAGGATCAGGAGAAAATGCGACAGCCCAGTCTCAATACCTAAGCGCAGTAATCACTGCAACAGTGACCGTCATGCTGATCATCCTCATTGTGTTGGCGGCATTGTCCCTCGCCCTGATCGCGTTGGCAACATGGTCTCATCGGATCCCCCACCTGACTTTGGAAAGGGCACGCATCAATCTCTCCTTGTCCGGGCAGAGGCAACGAACATCCCTATGGGCTCGCTGCCCCCCTCTGAGCAATATTGTCTACGCAGGCTGGCCTCGTCGAGCGTGGCTTGTCGGGTTCGTCTGGCTCATCTGGTCTCTCTGGTTTCTCTGGTTTGCTGGTTCGTTTGATTTTTTCGTTCTTCAAACCAACTAAACAACCAAGCCAACTAAATACACGGGACAGACCCAATGAAGTTCCCCGCAGTCCAGCCTTCGCAGCCGCTTCCCATCCGTAGTAGCCCTATCTAGGCTACTACGGATGGCGAAGAAGGGCGGCGGAGTAGGCCACGCTGCAGGGAACTGCATTATTTCGAGCGATAGCGCATCCGGCTACCGTGCAGAAGGGATAGTTCGATTTCACTGGCGGTCAGTTCAGCAGGAAAGTAGGCGCCTGAAATTTTCGAGGCATTGATGCTGGCGCCTTCAAGCCGCGCGTTACGAAAATCGACACTGCGCAGATCCGACTGGCGAAGGTAACTGTCGCCGAAGTCCAACCCGTCGGCATCCAGCCCTCGCAGGTCAAGACCCCGCAGATCGCACCCCCGCAAATCGACCTTCTCCCCTGATGCCTTTTTCGCGTTAAATTCGACGATGCACCCTTCGCGCAGCAAGAGATACATCGGGTCCTTGGGAATTCGCAGTTTAGAGCGGGCGGGATTTGTGGTGTCCATAAGGCCTCCAGTGGTGATCGATCTAGCAGACTGCTCGGGTTTCAAGTTTCGAGCTTCTGGTTTTTAGTTGTTGACGAACTCGGAACTTGAAACTCGCAACTCGAACCTTGAAACCCCGACTCACCCAAGGGGAACCGTGAGCATGACCTCATTCCCCCTGTCGTTGCACGCGATGTCAGGAAAGAACGACTGCGCAAGGAAGACACCTCGCCCGCTGGCATCGCCCGTGGGGCAGGCATCAGAACGGGAGCCCACCCGCGCCTTCCAATTAAACCCTTTCCCTTCATCGGCAATCCGGTACGTCAAGACCTGTTGCCGCTTGTCGTAAATGGCACGGATGGTGACCCGGCGGTCCCGGAAACGACTCTCCTGTCGGCGTTGCTGAATCAACTCGTCATACTGGTCTTTGGCCATGGCCTCGATCTTGTCACGATACCGAAGTTCCAGGCAACCATGCTCGACAGCATTCATGACCAGTTCTTGCAACGCAGCCCGAAGATGGAGCTGGCGCGCTTCCATCAGCCCCATGGCTGTTCCTTGAATAAGCCAGGTCACCGTGCTTTCGACGTAGCTCGGGTCGGGACCCATAACCAGCACATACTCCAATCGCTCCACGCCCGGCGCATCATCCACGGAGACAGGCAGCGAATGAATGGCCCTCATCAGAACTTGTGCGAATGCGTCCTCATGAATCGGCTGCTCCACATAATCGAGGGCGCCGGGTCACTTTCAGCTTCTGAAAGATGAACCGGATATAGTTCTTTACGGTCTTATCGCTTAGTTTGAGCGATGAGCCGATTTCCTTGTTCGTTTTCCCCTCGGCAACGAGTGCGAGAACACGTTGCTGCTGGGTGGAGAGGGTCGTCTGCTGGGGCTCAAATGCCTCCTCTTTCTGCAACAGCATGTGGGTCAAGAGAGGCTGCGTGATGGCTGGGTCGAGGATCGACTGCCCCTGGGCCACGGTATGAATAGCTTGCAGCAACCCCTTGGCATTCACGTGTTTCAACAGATAGCCAGCCGCCCCTCCAACGACCGCGGCGAGCACCGCCTCATCGTCTTCATAGGAGGAGAGAAAGAGCACCCGCGTGGCGGGGCAAGAATGGAGCAAGCGGTTTTATAAAAGACTCGGTGTTTCAAATGGTTTCCCCATTGTTATTTGAATACCGCGGCTTAGGTACATTTCAGCAGTTCTATTGATTGCAGAAGTTCTGGTGGATTCGGACAACTTTTAGCGCAAATTTATATATGGACCCAGCCTCCGGTGCAACGGCGGATATCACGCGGTGAACCATAATGCAGGGTTGCGTTTATATATCTGGCCTCTCAATGGACAACCGATGTGTCCGGGCCTTGATGCAATACGCGCGCGTTCTCCTCATGAGCACAACGGCCTCGTCCGGGCCGATAATTTGTCCAGGGTTTGAACGCGCCGGGTGTCCCTGTGGTGTCATCACGGATGCTCCTCGCTGCACTCCTCGGTGTGAATCCTTCTGTGATATGGCTCGTCTCTCCTCGTGAAGATCGGCTCGCCCCCTGCCTCCACCTAGGCAGGTTGTCGATACACATCATCATGGGCCAACAAGGCCCAGATCACCCGGGCGTTTTTGTTGGCCAAGGCCACCGCAGCGACATGAGTGCCTTTGCGGCGTTTGAGCGCCCACAGCCACCGCCCCTACGGATCAACCCTTCGTTCGGCACGCTGCACGACGGCGCGCGCCCCATGAATCAGGAGCGTCCGCACATGCCGACTGCCTCGTTTCGAAAGCCCACCTAACTTGTCCTTGCCCCCACTGGAATATTGCCGAGGCACCAGCCCCAACCGCGCTGCCAGATGCCGGCCGTTGTGAAACGCCTGGGGCCGACCGACAGTCGCCAGCAGCGCCGTGGCCGTTAACGGACCCATCCCCGGGACCGCGGCCAGTTTTCGGCAGACCGGATGCGCCCGATACACGCCCTCCACCCGGTGCGTCACCCTCTCGATGCGCGACTCGAGATCCCGCAGTTGCTCATACAACTCGGAGAAGGTCTCTCGGGCAAACGCGGTCAACCACGACTCCGCGTCATCCAGAAACCGGACGACAGCAGGCCGGACCTTCTCCGGGGATTGTGCCATCACCAACCCGTACTCGGCCAACAGGCCCCGAATCTGATTAATGACGGCGGTTCGGTGTTTCACGAGGAGCGCGCGCGCGCGGTGCAACGCCTGGAGATCGGCTTGTTCCATAGTTTTAATCGAAACAAATCGCATGGTGGGCCGACTGACCGCTTCGCAGATCGCTTCCGCATCGCGCGCATCATTCTTGTTGGTCTTGACATAGGGCTTGACGTACTTGGGGCTCATCAGCTTGACAGTATGCCCGAGCTGTTCAAACGCCCGACCCCAGTGATGCGCACTCCCGCAGGCCTCCATCCCGATCGCACAAGGCGCAGACTCGCCACCGTCTCCACCAACTGACTGCGCTTCACGCGTCGGCTGAGCACCGCATGCCCTCACGCATCCACCCCGTGCAACTGAAATACATTCTTCGCCAAATCGATCCCCAATGTCGTGATGGGCATCGCTCCCTCCCTTCTTTCTGACAATGAGTGTGCGTGGCGCGCTCAACATCACCCATCTTGCCTCAGGTGAGGCTCGTGTGGGAAGAAGGCTGGGTCCATTTCATTAGCACAGGGTCTTATAGCAGAGGGCTTACCGAGCACAGTGAAGCTTCAGGTGCTACAGTTTTCCCTTGTAGCTGTCTATGTTTTGGCGAGTGCATCGTGATCGAGGGCGCCTGTCGGAAGCTCGGGATCACCGAGCAGAGGTACCATCGGCGGAAGAAGGACCGGTCTCAGGGTGTTCCCACGGCGTGCTGCACCGCGGCCATGAGCTTGTCTTGATCCACGGGCTTTTGAAGGAACGCGACCGCGCCGGCCTCGATGGTGCGGGCTTCAGCCACCTGTGGGTCCTCAGCGGTGACGATGATGACGGGGATGTCCCCCAGCGAGATATTGGCTTTGAATCGCTCCAGCACCATCAAGCCATTCCCGCCAGGAAGACCCAAATCAAGCAGGATCACATCGGGCCGCTCCCTCAGCGCTACGGACATCGCCTGGAGTGCATCGGCGGCAAACACGGTACGATAGTGATGAGGTTTCAACCGTGCGCTTAGTAGCAGACGGGTATCTGCATTGTCATCCACGATCAGGATGGTCTTCTTATCCATGCGAATTCCTCACTTCCTTATGTTTCATCGGCAAGAGTGTCATGAGCGATCGTCGCGTGTTCAGCCATCAGGCGCTGGCGCACCAACTCGAATTCGCTTACGAGCTGCGCGAGCAGCGCCCCTGCCTTGCTGAGGTCCTTAGCTCTCCCGAGTGCCTGGAGCTCGACACAGAGCTGGCGCATTCTCCGTACCCCCAGGTTGCCGCTGGCGCCATTCAACTCGTGGGCCACCCGTGCCAGCGCCCCTGCATCGCCCTGCTGGAGCGCGTCTTGTAAGGCTGCCAGACGGGTGGGACCGTCTTCCACGAAATGCGTGATCAGGGTGGACAGGAGGCCACAGGACAGATCAAGTTGGCGCAAATCGGCCAACACTGCTGGATCGACACACTCATGACTCGGTTCTCGTGATTCCGACGCCACCGGATCTTTCTGTTCATTACATGTTGTTTGGATCGGAATCCATCGGGCGAGCGTGGCCTTGAGGGAGTTCCGGTTCACCGGCTTGGAGAGATAGTCGTCCATGCCTGCGTTGAGACAGGTCTCCCTGTCCCCTGGCATGGCGTTCGCGGTCATGGCGATGATGGGAAGTCGTCGGCTGGCCTGTTCACTCTCGCGCTGCCGAATCTTCGCCGTCGCCTCCAATCCATCCATCTCGGGCATTTGGCAATCCATCAAGACCAGCGCGTATCTGACCCGAGAGATGGCTTCGAGCGCTTCCAGTCCGTTGGCCACAACATCGGCCCGGTAGCCGAGCTTTTCGAGCTGACACACCGCGACTTTCTGGTTCACGATGTTGTCCTCGGCCACCAGGATGCGAGGGCGCGCGGCCGCCGCGACTTCCTTAAGGACATGCTCGGTGACCAACACATCATGGGGCCGACTCGCGGCCTCATCCGTCACCGCATCCGCAGCGGATTTGGCGGGCATGTCCACAATCAGTGACAGACAGTCGTATAACTGCGATCGATGCGCGGGCTTCGTCAGGTACGCGGCAATCCCCGCCCGTTTCGCCTTGTCGGCCTGCCCCCGAATACCGATTGACGTGAGCAGGACCAGGCGTGTCGCCGCCAGGACCGGATCCGCAGTGATCGTATGTCCCAACTCCAGTCCATCCATGCGGGGCATCTGCAAATCGAGGATGGCCAGATCGAAGGGCTCTCCCCGAGCTGCTGCGTCTCGCAGCAGCGCAAGGGCTTGGTACCCATCCGAGGCCGAGGCGCTCTCGAGCCCCCAGTCTAACGCGTATTGTTCCAGGATGCGCCGGTTGGTCGCATTGTCATCGACAATGCACAACCGCCGCCCGTGGAGGGACCCTCTCGGCAGGGGTGTCGCGTGAGCCGGTGCCAGTTGTTTCGTCAGCCACACCGTAAACCGGAAGGTGCTGCCGTGACCGGGCACACTCTCGACACCGATCTGCCCCTCCATCTGCTCCACGAGCTGTTTGCAAATGGCGAGGCCCAGGCCCGCGCCGCCGAACTTCCGTGTGGTCGAGGTATCCGCCTGGGAAAAGGGCTTGAACAGCATAGCCTGGATCTCGGGTGCCATGCCGACGCCCGTGTCGGTCACGGCAAATTCGATGAGCGCGCGGTCAGGTGTCTCCTCGCCCCGAGTGACGTGAATCATCATCTCGCCCTGTGGGGTAAACTTGAGCGCATTGCCGATGAGATTGACGAGGATCTGACGTAAGCGACCGGGGTCGCCCCGGAGGGCAGAGGGCACATCAGCGTGTAGAAGACACCCCACTTCTAGGCCCTTGCGTTGCGCTGGCTCGGCAAACAGATCCAGGGTCTCTTCGACCGTCGTCCGAAGGTCAAAGTCGATCGCCTCCAACGTCAACTTGCCGGCCTCGATCTTCGAGAAGTCAAGGATGTCGTTGATGATGTCGAGCAGGGCTTCACTGGACCGCCGCACGGTCTCGGCATAGTCGCGCTGCTCAGGAGTCAGCTGGGTCTCAAGCAGGAGTCCGGTCATCCCCATGATGCCGTTCATAGGGGTCCGAATTTCATGGCTCATGACCGCGAGAAAGGCGGACTTGGCTTTCGTCGCGGCCTGCGCCTCGCCCAACGCACTGTCCAGGGCACGGTTCTTCTGCTCAAGCTCCTTCGCATAGGTGTGGACGCTGGCCTCCGCCCGTTTCCGTTCGATGAACTGACCGATCTGGCTGCCCATGGTGACGAAGACTTGCAGTAGATCCTCATCAGGAGAGCGGATCTCACGGCTGAAGAACTCCATCACTCCCAGTATTTTTTCGTTGATTCTGATGGGAAAGGCGAAGGCGCTATGGAGATGCGCCTGCGCGGCGAACGGCGCGCGGGGAAAGTTCGCGTCTTGCCTCACGTCGAAGACCCAGGCGGGTTCGCCGTTCGCCCACACGCGCCCGGGGAGGCCGAGGCCCCGTGTGAAGGCTGTCTGCATGGTCGATTGTGAGAAGGCCGTCGCATCCACCGATGGTTGGTGCCAGATCTCCAGACAACTGAGCACCTGCGTCTGGTCATTCACGAACCAGAGTGCTCCAAGATCCCAATTGGAGAGATCGCAGACGGCGCGGAGGACCTTCGGCATCGCGTCCCCAAGCGTGTCCGACTCGGCCAGGATCTTGGTCGTGCCATGCTGCATGGCCGACCGCTCTTCCGTCCGCTTCCGCGCCGAGATATCCCGCACGAACGCGCTGAACGTGTAGCCTCCCCCCCGCAGCAAGGCCGGCGAGATCGCCAGTTCCACAGGAAACTCGTGCTCGTCCCGATGACAGGCCGTGACCTCTATCCGTGCGTTCAGCATCGGTCCTTCGCCGGTGGCCTGGAAATGACGTAATCCGCGCTCATGGGCGTCCCGGTATCGTGCCGGAATGATGGTGGCGGAGAGGAGTCGCCCGATAGCGTCTTGCCGTGGCCAGCCGAAGATCAGTTCGGCTTGGGCGTTCCAGTCGGTGATGACTCCCGCGGCATCCATCCCGATGAAGCCATCGAGCGCCGTTTCGACGATGCGCAAGGTATACGTTTGGCTCTCGCGTAGCGACGCTTCGGCTTCCCTGGCTCGCGCCTGCTCCTCCTGCGCAAGCAGATATTCCCTTCGCACCCGTGTCACGGTCCACAGCAAGAATCCAAAGGTTGGCACCCCCACTCCGGCACCCGCCAGGCCAATCGTCCACAGGAGTTTGTGAATCGGCGCCAGCACGTCACGGCGATCCATGCGCATCAACACCGTCCACTGTAGCCCCTCAAACTCGCCATGGCCGTGGGTCCTGGCATAACCGGTGATGACCGGCACATGGCGACGCAAGTGCTCCTCCTCAACATGACTGGACTGGGACCCTCCGCTGGCCAGTGCCGACGGGAGGCCCAGTTGTTTGAGATTGACATTGCCCTTATGCGCGAGGTCCGAATCAATGAAGGCCACCCCCTGCTCAGTGAGGAACTGGTATTCCAGCCGTCCCCCCAACCCCTCCCGCAGCTGGAAAGTCTGAAGGGTCTCGGTCAGGACATGTTCCAGCGCCGGAATCCCCACCCGCGTCGTCACGGCTCCCAGGAACTCTCCGTGCGATCCGGTGATGGGAGCTGTAAAGGCTACTGTATCCATAGCGCCCACCGCTGCGAATGGCTCCACGTCTCTCACATGGACCGCTTGCCCGTTACGCACGGCCTGAAACCAGGGTGCGGCGTTGTAGTCCCGCCCTACCGTGGCCGGGTCGGTGGCGACCACGATCTGTCCGCGCTCGTTCACGACGCCGATCCACAAATAATCCTGGTACCATGTCTTCATTCGGGCAACATACGCCGACTGAAACTCCCGAGCACGCGGCTGTGCGCTGAACGTCCCGGCCATCATTCGCACATCGCCATACCGTTCAACGAGAAATCGGTCCATTTTATTCGAGGCTTCTGCGGCGGTACGGGCGAGAGTTTCACCCGCGGTGGCAACCATGTGGGTTTCTATGTAGTGGAACGTGATGGCGCCGATGGCCAGCGCGACGACCGTCATCACGACGATGAGGACCCATAACCAGGAATATCGGTGGGGAGCCGTTGCTTTAGACATGGTCATTCATCCGTTCCGCCACGATCAGGGTTCTTACAAATATGCTCTTTGCCATCGTGCCCGTCCACATTTTCGCCTTCTTGTGCAGGATATCCAACCAAGGCTGTTGCACAGTATGGGGACATTTCTGATCGTTACGCTGGACTGCTGAGGTATTGAGAATCTGATGAACCGTTATGGCTAACGCATCGGGCGAGAACGGCTTCTGGATTAATGAAGCCACGGCGGAGCAGAGCATCATCCGTATAACCCGACATGACCAAGCACCTTGAGATCCGACCATTATGCGCCACCCCTTAAACCGCGTCAGTGCTGCTTGCCTCTGGGTGCAACACCGAGCGCACGGCGGTAAGCAGATCCTGAAGGTCGAATGGTTTGCCCAACGTCTGCGGTGCACCGAAGAGCTTGGCGACATCGAGAAAGGTAAGTCCCCTCGGAGCCCTCCACCGGACATTGCGATGATCTTCACACCAGGCACTTCACGCCGCAAGGACTGAATGGTTTCGAGCCCTTCCTGTCCCTCCATCACGATGTCAGTGATGACGAGGTCCGGGGGGAGACCCCGAAAGAGCTGCAGCCCTTCTCGCCCGTCTCGGGCAACCAGCACGCTGTACCCTGCGCGTTCTAAGGCCAGCCAGAGAGCGACGCGGAGGGCCTCGTCGTCATTAATCAGGAGAATCGACTCCATGGCACACCTCTGGTGAAGACTTACGATGACGCTGCCGTCGAGGGCACGCGGTCCTACAGTGTCTTGACATACGAACGGAGCCGGTCTTGATTTCCCGGTTTCATGAGAATGAACTCCAGCCCGTACACCGGTTGACGGACCCAGCGGACTGCGGCTAACTCAATGGTAAGGGGGGAGGCCGCCTCGTGATCCGGAAGAGTGAGGTGCACCTCCAGATAGTCCCCTTGCTCAACCGTCACCTTGGTTCTGAGGGAGCAGCCTTCCGTCGAGAGGTTCACGACCTCTCCATCGCCCACGATGACTGCATCTTTGAACAGTGCGACGTGCAGTTGGACGGCCATGCGCGGATGCTTTCGTCGATTGTCGTGAGACGTCTCCCCCTTGCTCGATTCGCTTGGAGACGGAGCGTTTCTGACCGGGTTGGCCTGCGTCAGCACCCGACTCACCGTGTCGCCGATGGTATGTAACGAGAAGCCCTTCTGGAGGACTTCCGTCGCCCCCAGTCTTCGGGCATCGGGCTCGAGTTTCGCCGTATCTGCTCCAGTCAAGATGATCACGGCGGCGGCGGAGTCCCGCTCACGAATCTGCTGGAGGACGGACAAGCCATTCATGTCCGACATCTGCATATCCAAGATCGTGATGAGTGGGCGCTCGCGCTGAAACACCTCCATGGCCTCCGACCCGCTGCTTGCCGTGAGCACATGGTGTCCGCGGCGCGTCAAGACCACCTGGAGGAGGGCCCGGATCTTCTCATCATCATCGACCGTGAGGATTGTTGCCATGGCTTTCCTTTTCTCCGCGTCCCCACTCTCTTCTGCTGCAGACGCTCCAGGCAGGAGGGACCGTCGGTTTCGTCTGTTTCTGCGCCAATTGTCATGGAGGACACGCACTACGTTCTCGGTCTCACTCCTGAAGCCAATCGTGGGGATGATGGGGACTCTCCAGCAACTTGACCGGGCTGCTGCAGGATCTGATTCAGCGCCGCACCCAGTTCATGGAGAGAGAACCCCTTTGAGAGGAAGTCAGTCACCCCTAACTCCCGAGCCTGCTTCTCCAGCGCCTCCGTACCAGCCCCGGTCAGCATGATGACGGGAGCGTGGGGGTCAATCGCGCGGATCTGCCGCAGGACCTCGAGCCCGTCGATGTTCGGCATCTCGAAGTCCAAGATCGTCACATGAGGTCGCTCACGACAAAACACGTCGATGCCCTTCTGGCCATGGTCCGCTGTGAACACATGATGCCCTTTCCGCTTTAACAGTGTGGAGAGCAGTGCACGGATCTTCTCGTCATCGTCCACGGCAAGAATGTTGGCCATCTGAGTCCTCCTTCGGATATTGGTTCACTCTTATGCAGTTCGTTCTGTGCTGGTTGCCTATGGGATCATGTTCAGCACCTCGCGCACCTTCTGCGTCAACGTCTGTGGAGTGAATGGCTTTTGCAGAAAGTCGATCCCTGGCTCCAGTGCCGCGGTGCAGGAAATCACCTTCTCCGTATAGCCGGACATCAACAGCACCGGTGTCTCCGGTCGAAAGGACAAGAACCGTTTCACTAACTCGGGTCCGTTCATCTCTGGCATGATGATATCGGTCAGCAGCAGGTGGATCTGCTCGGAACCCTCTTGGGCGAGACGCAGTGCATCATGGACGTTCCGTGCTGCCAGCACGTGGTACCCGTACCGCTCGAGAATGGCCTGCACCAGCGCCTGAACCATTTCATCATCTTCGACAAGCAGAACGGTTTCGGAGCCGCGGAGTAGTTCAGCCGGGATAGCCCCCGGTTCAGGCCGCTCGGATGTCTCCTCGACTCGAGGAAGGTAAATTCTCAAGGTCGTGCCCTTGCCCACCTCGCTAGAGACCCCGATGTTCCCGCCGCTCTGCTTGACGATCCCATAGACCGTGGCCAGGCCCAGGCCGGTGCCCTTGCCCGGTTCCTTGGTGGTGAAGAAGGGCTCGAAGATGCGGGATTGCGTCTCCGCATCCATTCCGCAACCGGTATCGCTCACCGCCAGCATCACGTAGGAACCTGGCTGGACCAAGGCCTGTGTGCTGACAAAAGCGTGGTCCAGCTCGATGTTCTCCGTTTCGATGGTCAACTGTCCGCCGCCGGGCATCGCGTCTCGTGCGTTCACCGCCAAATTCATGATGATCTGTTCCATCTGCCCGGGATCGATCTTCACCTGACCAAGCAATGGGTGAAGGCAGAGAACCTGAGTGATGTCTTCGCCGATCAGGCGCTGCAACAGCTTCACAATATTCGACACGACCTCGTTCAGGTCCAACATCTTAGGTTCCAAGACCCGCTGCCGACTAAACATGAGCAGTTGACGGGTCAGCGACGCGGCCCGATACCCGGCTTCCTTGATCTGTTCGATTCCGTTCCGAAGGAAGGGGTTGGAGAAATCAAGTTCACCCAACACCATGGCACTGTAGCTGTTGATCACCGTCAGAAGGTTGTTGAAGTCGTGCGCGATCCCGCCGGCCAATTGTCCGACGCCCTCCATCTTCTGGGATTGGCGCAACTGTGCCTCAAGGCCCTTCTGCTCCGTGATGTCGCGGGCAATCTTGGAGATCCCGATGAGCGTGCCCGCTCCGTCCTTGATCGGAGAGATGGTCAAGGCGATAGTGATGTCCTTCCCGTCTTTCCGCCGCCGAACCGTTTCAAAGTGGGTTACGCGCTCTCCCTGTGTGACGCGCACAATGATCTGCGCTTCCTCATCGAGACGATCTTGGGGGATGAGCAACCCGATCGGCTGGCCGATGGTCTCGTCGGCGGTGTACCCGAACGTGCGTTCTGCCCCCCCATTCCAGCTCGTCACGATCCCCTCCAGCGTCGTGCTGATGATCGCGTCCTCGGAGGACTCCACAATGGACGCCAATCGGACACGAATTTCCTCTGCCCGCTTGCGCTCGGTGATGTCGGCGACGAAGGCGTTGAACACATACGTCTCACCGCGCTTGACAGCGCTCATGGAAAGTTCGATGGGGAACTCGGTCCCCTCGCGGTTCACGCCTGTGAGTTCGACACGCCGGTTGAATACCTGTCCTTCGTCCCCGGTTCGTAAGAAGAGTTGGACGCCGCGTTCATATGCGTCCCGGTCTTGAGGTGGGATGATCAGTTCGGCAAGTTTCTGCCCAATTGCTTGATCGTGAGACCAACCGAAGATGGCCGTGGCCCGAGGGTTCCAATTGGTTATCACTCCCTGTGCGGTCATCCCGATCACCGCGTCAAGCGAAGTATTAATGACGGCACGCAGACGGGTCTCACTGTCACGCACGGCCTTCTCAGACTGCTTGCGTTCGATGGCGTAGCGGATGGCCCGTACGAGCAGAAGACCGTCGAACCGCCCTTTCACCAGATAGTCCTGCGCACCTTTCCGCACCGCCTGGACTGCCATCACTTCGTCATCCTGATGCGTCAACACGATGATCGGCAGGTCCGGTGCCTGTGTCTGGATCGTGTCGAGCGTCTGCAGCCCGTGACAGTCTGGCAACGAGAGGTCCAGCAACACCACGTCAACCTTGCCTTCGGTCACCCGCGTCAGCCCACTCCCCAGCCGGTCGGTCCACTCCAGCTCGATCTCCGCCGCCATCCGTCCCGTCAATGATTCCCCAATGAGGCAGGCGTCGTCCTCATTACCCTCGATCAGTAGCACGTGCATGCCGGTTACTCCCTCACGACAGGCATTTGCGAAATGCCTGTCCAGTCATGCTCACACTGTGTAGGCGTTCTCTAAACTGGTCCACGCCTACGGATTTGTGAATGATCGAACAGGCACCTCTCTCGTGCGCGCGAACGACGTCTTCCTCGCGTTCGCTCATGGATATGAATCAATACGAGCACCGAGAATCCCTGCGATTGCGGGATTGGCAGGAGCCGGCCTTATCAGGTTCGCTGTCATGAAATATACGCCGTACATCGATACTAAGCGTATAAGAGATCCTTAAATCAGAAAGTGCCTAATAGCTCTCATCAAGTTGGTATTTAAGACGTATATAACAAGAGCGTTTGACCTCCATATATAGGGCCATTAACTTTGTTCAGCTCTATATTATTGGACTACGTATTATATGAGCAGGCTGCGGAAAAACCATTTCGGTACAGTGAACTTCGATGGCCGCACGTCTGGGCCAAGCTCAGTCTGTCTGGTCCATCTGATTAGTCTTATACAGAGGGGGCCCCGGAAATTCGGACAGTGTGATAAGTGGTAGCCTGGCTTCACCAACGCCACCACGCTGGTGGCGAACCAGAGGAGCGAGGCGATGAA
>JAYTTD010000125.1:0-18537 GCA_043745235.1 Nitrospira sp.
AGTTTTGGCCGGACACTGTCTGATAGGCCTTGCCGTCCCAATTCGTGTCGTACTCGTGAAACACAAAATGCGTAAACCCTTGCTGCGCATAGGAGAACATCCGCTGGATGTAGAGTTCTGGAACCGCATCCCGCCGAGCAGCGGCCATCGCTTCCTTGAGGATCGGATTCTGCTTAGCATCGATCTCGGTTTTCACCTGACCGGCGCCATCGACGACGTGGCAGGCCTTGAGAATGGCGTTGAGGCGTTGTGCACAGATTTTCGAGCCAGTCACCATAGCGGCGACCTTTTGCTCTTCCACCACCTTCCAATTGATAAACTCTTCGATGTCAGGATGGTCCAAATCGAGGCACACCATTTTAGCAGCCCGTCTGGTCGTCCCGCCCGACTTAATGGCTCCTGCCGCTCGATCGCCAATGCGAAGGAAGGACATTAATCCAGACGAGCGACCGCCGCCAGACAGCGGTTCAGCGTCACCACGAAGTTTGGAGAAGTTGGTCCCGGTCCCCGATCCATATTTGAACAGCCGCGCTTCTCGCACCCAGAGATCCATGATACCGCCCTCGCCGACCAGGTCGTCTTCAATGGATTGAATGAAGCACGCGTGCGGCTGCGGATGCTCAAATGCATTGGTAGCTTTAACGACTTCATTGGTCTTGGGATCGACGTAATAATGCCCTTGCGCAGGCCCAGAGAGCCCATAGGCATAATGAAGCCCGGTGTTAAACCACTGGGGAGAATTAGGCGCGACCATCTGATGCGCAAGCATGTAACAGAGCTCATCATGAAAGGCATCGGTATCTTCCGGGGTCTTAAAGTATCCAAAGTTCTTTCCCCAGGAGGTCCAACAACCAGCAAGCCGCTCAAATACTTGTCGGGAGTCACGCTCTCCACCTAACTGCGGCTTGCCCTCTGGTCCGACGATCGGATTCCCCTGCTCATCTCGCTGCGGCACTCCGGCTTTCCGGAAATATTTCTGGGCGAGAATATCGATCGCAAGCTGTGACCAGGGCTCTGGAATGTCGATGTTTTCCAACTTAAACACGGTCGATCCGTCGGGATTACGAATTTCCGATGAACGTTTCACGAACGGCAGGCCTTCATAGGGACTTTGCCCGCGACGTGTAAATCGGCGTTCTATTCTCACGATTTCCCCTCCCCCAGTCTGCGTAGTTGGTGTGGGACTGTTCTCGACTCCAAGCAGGAAGAAACAGGCTTCAATATCAAGATGGCGATGTGCTTTAGCACCCTAATTTTGTCTCTCGAGGACTGATCCACACTGTTGTCGAGAAATTTCTTGACAACGGAGCAACTACATATAGCTATCAGGGCGGATTGTCAATACCAACTGTAGTGGTTGGGCTGGGGAAACTGAGGAAAGTCTGTGGATAACTGCAAGTGATTGGACAGCGCCAACTCTCGGGGATATTGGAGCAACTTATCCACAGCCTTGTAGTCGAAAATAGACCTATTTTGAGATGCAAGGAGGCCCATGGACAAAAAACCAACATTAAAATACACGGCGACCGAGGGTCAGAACGGCTTCATCCACCCCTTCAACTGGGATGAATTGATTGCCGATGCCGATGACCACAACCCGAGTACCCAATACCGTGGTTTCAAACCGGCTGAGGACTCCCCAATTCTGGCGCGTGGTGTGCGGGCGCACCATGCTATTGAGCAACTCCTGACTATGCCTGCGAAAGATATTTTTCACCACCGTTTCTTCTCGTTCGGATGTGGACTGATCCATTCGATCCATGGCCTTGGTGAGTTCGGCTTGCACAAAGCCCAGGTATTGATCCGTGGTGGGATTCGTCAGTGCCAGCACAATACTGGCAGCCAATGCCGTCACAACGAGGCTCAAACGCAGGAGGCTCATACAGGCCCTTAGATTGATCACTGCTGAACTGAGGTCGCAACAAGCTCAATGGGAAAGGAAACGCGCACTCCCCCTTTGACAAACGAACAGCGCATGATTAGCCTAAGCGCGACAGGCTTGTTGCCGCAATCATGCTGCTCACATTGCTTGTATCAGGAGGATCATCATGTTTGTCTGGAGCAAACGCCTTGTCGCAGCCCTGTTGGTATTTTTCGTGCTCATGCTGGGAGTCTTTCTCTTCGACGCAGCTCCGGACAGTACAAGCAACCTCAAGATCCATACAACACGCTGGATGGCCCTCAACTATCTCGGCTTGGTTATTTGGGTCTTTGTCTGGATGATCGATCAAGCACGCATGCGCGGAAAAAATTTCTGGGTTTGGCTTGTCCCCTTCACCCTAGCGCCCCTTCCGACGTTAATGCTCTTCGTCGTGTTCCTCCAGCGCCGCATACAGTCGTCATAGATCGGCTGCGGCCCTGGCATGCGCATCACGACCAGCTTCGTGATCCAACTGCGCTCGGAGAGCCCACACCAGCCAAATGCCGGGTAGAGCGACCAGACATGACCAAAAAAAGAATTGTGCCCAGCCGACCATTTCAACAAGCTCAGCCGACGGACGCCCAGAGAACACTCGCCCGAGCGCTTCCAGAGAAGAAAACAACGCAAACTGAGTTGCCGTAAATCGATGGTCACACAGCGACATGATCAGTGCGACAAACGCTGCGGTGCCCATGCCACCGGTTAGGTTTTCGACGAGAATTGATGTCGTGAGCACTGCGTAACTTTTACCTACCCAAGCGAGCCACATGAATCCCAAGTTTGAGACCGCTTGCAAGAACCCAAAGAGCACTAACGACCGGACCATCCCAAGCTTCGCCATTGCGACACCCCCGACCAGTGTGCCGATGAGTGTGGCCCCGAGCCCAAGGCCCTTCACATACCCGACCTCAGTGACGGAGAAGCCCATCCCGCCAATAAGAAACGCCGTTTGAAGCGAGGCCGCGACGGCATCTCCAAACTTATAGAGGATAATGAGGGCGAGAAGCCCGACCACCCCTGGACGCGCAAAAAATTCTTTCAGCGGTCCACCAACCGCTTCGGCCAGACTTGCCGGCGCGGCACTTTGCCCTGACGGTTCCGGACTGAGCAGGATTGTGACGACTCCTGTCGCCATGAGTGCGGCAAGCAGCAAGTAGGTGTTTGGCCATCCAATATGATCGGCCAACAGGAGGGCGCCTGCACTCGCGACCAACAGCGCACATCGATAGCCATTCACCCAGACAGCTGCACCGAATCCTCGTTCCGGACGTAAGAGCACATCGGTCCGATAGGCGTCGAGGACAATGTCGAGTGAGGCAGAGAGAAAGGCCACCACAAGAGCTAGAACCCCGAGTATTTCAGGGCGTTGGCCCGGACCAGTCATTGCCATGGCCACCAAGCCAAACGCGACACTGATCTGCATCACCAGCATCCATCCACGACGACGTCCCAGCCAGGGAGGGACCAGTCGATCCATCAATGGAGCCCACAAGAATTTCAGTGTGTACGGAAGACCAACGAGCGTAAAGACGCCGATGGTCTTCAGGTCAAGCCCGGCAACAGTCAGCCAGGCCTGAAGGGTCCCAGCTGTGAGAGCTAATGGCAACCCCGAGGCAAAGCCCAAGGGCAACATGATGCCGATGCGCCGGTTCGCAAGGATCTGAATGAGCGATGCTGATTTCATCGAGCCGTCTCAATATGCATGAGGGCGTAGCATATCATCGGAGTGGAGAGGCAGTTCAGGACATTCTTAAAATTGATCGAGTGGAAGGAACAGACCAGAATAACACGAGAAGACCAACCCCACGCAGCCACGCATCGAAACTCAGCAGGGTTGTCCATTGAAAGTACACGGCTTATAGCGCGAAAGATCAAACTCCACGTTTTCTTGGTAGACCCGTTCATTGCCGTTCACGCCATCCTGTTCAGGATCGTTGTACATGGTGTGGTTCCACCAATAGAACAAGGGATAGGCCTCAGTCTGGTATACCGGGTTTCCGTAGCTGCTGCGGGTATATTCCCGAACCAACCGGCCCGTCACGAAGTCGACGTGGTCATCACCTTTAAGTGAATACAACATCAAGAAGAGCCTCGCCTCGTGATCGTACTGCTCGTCAATTCTTGTCGCGAGGTCAGGTTCGAGAGGAAGGAGCTCCTTCGTCCACCCTCCGGACCCAGAGAGAAAAAGAAGTAGAAATACCGTCAAGACGCAAGCCAGCAACTGCGAAGGTGTCACAACAAACTCACGATAATGGGGCTGGCGCGGTCGGTGGATTCTAACATGGCCCTCTAAGGCCATCAAGCGAGGACGCGCGTAACGCGAAACACTCGCTGCAGATCCTTGCTCCTATCATAAGGATCTTCCTATAATGGCCCGCTATATGAAACGAGCATCTCTCCATACACTCGGCTGCCGGTTGAACCAAGCAGAGACCACCGTGCTCGCAGCCCGCTTGCGGCGTGATGGCTACCGCGTCGTCGAGTTTGGAGAGCCGACAGATTTACTCGTCGTCAACACCTGTTCTGTGACAGAGGATGCAGAACGCACCTGCCGATATGTCATCCGCAAGACGTTGAAACATTCCCCCGAAGCCTTTGTGGCAGTGACCGGCTGTTACGCCCAGACCGGCGTTCAAGAGCTGCGCACCATTCCCGGAATCGACCTCATTGTCGGCAACCAATTCAAATGGGACTTACCGTCGTTTCTTCCAGCTCCACATGCTTTAAAAAAACAGCCGGACCCGGAAGTGCTCCATACTCGCACCATCGACCGAGAGGATTTCACCCTACCAGAGTATGGCGACCAAGACTCCACCAGAGCGCTGCTTAAAATTCAAGACGGCTGCAACGTGATGTGCAGCTTCTGTCTCATCCCCTTCGCGCGCGGGCATGAGCGGAGTCGCCTCAGGGATGACGTGATCCAGGAAGCCGAGATCCTTGTGGCAGGAGGCTACCGGGAAATTGTGCTGACCGGCGTCAACATCGGACAGTATCGACAAGGCGGGCTTGATCTGGTCGGGTTGATCGCACGACTAGAGGCGGTTGAAGGACTCGAGCGAATCAGGATTTCGTCCATTGAGCCGACGACGATCACAACCGCCCTCGTAGATCAGATGGCTTCCTCGTCGAAACTCTGTCCCTACCTTCATATCCCCTTGCAAAGTGGAGACGACACCATCTTGTCGTCCATGAATCGTCCGTACAATGTGGACGAGTTTGTTCGTCTGATCCGCCGGACCCTGGCGGCGATTCCCCACCTCGGGCTGGGAACTGATGTCATGGTCGGATTTCCTGGAGAAACTGAAGAAGCATTCGAGCATACTCTGAGCATCGCGCGCGCGCTTCCCTTTTCCTACTTCCATGTCTTCACCTATTCGCAACGGCCTGGAACCGCTGCCACGAAGCTGCCTAACCACGTGCCGATCGCAGTCGCTCGGGACCGTGCAAAAATACTCGCCGAGCTGTCCCGCCTTAAGAGGCTGGCCTTTGCGGAACGGTATATCGGATCCACCATGTCCGTCCTCTTCGAATCAGGAGAAATGGATGGCTTCAGATCGGGGGTTACCGCAAACTTCTTGAAAGTACGAGTTCCCTCAAACATCGACCTGACCAATCATCTAAAAGAAGTGCAGATTATCGGAACGTCGGATTGTTGGGCGTTGGGTCAGCTGATAACAGAACCTCAGCCCATGCGAATGGTGCGGATGTTATGAACGCCAAATCCACAGCGACTCACGTGCACCTTGAGACCTTCGGCTGTCAGATGAACGAGTACGACTCAGAACTCGTTCGTTCACTGATGAAGCAAGATGGATTTGTGTTTACCGACGAACGAGAACGTGCAGACGTCATTCTAATGAACACCTGCGCGATTCGCGAGAATGCCCATAATAAGGTCTATAAACACTTATCTGAATTGAAAAAACTCAAACAGCAACGTCCATTGGTCGTAGGCGTCTTGGGTTGCATGGCGCAAAACCTGAAAGAGGAGCTCACGGACATCCAGCCGCTGGTCGATGTCCTTGCCGGTCCTGATGCTTATCGTCAGTTACCCATATTGATCCGCAACGCGATGCGCTCGCAAGAAGAGGGGCTGGATCAGAAGGGACTCGCGGTCGACCTTTCAGAATATGAGACCTATCACGATGTCATCCCCGACCGAAATGACGGGGTCAACGCCTGGATCGCCGTCATGCGAGGTTGCGATAACTTCTGCAGCTTCTGTGTGGTCCCCTACACTCGGGGGCGTGAGCGCTCCCGCGATCCAGAAGGAATCGTCCAGGAGGCTCGCCGGATTGCCGAGCAAGGATTCAAACAGATCACGCTCCTGGGGCAAAATGTCAATTCGTACCGATTCGGCGACTGGGATTTTGCACGATTGATCACAGCCGTCGCGGATGTGTCTGGTATCGAACGCGTGCGATTCACCTCCCCGCACCCCAAAGACTTTCCCCTTTCATTGTTGGAAGCCGTCGTGTCCCATCCCAACATCTGCAAGCAAATTCATTTGCCACTACAATCTGGCAGCGACCGCTTACTCGGCTTGATGAATCGCACCTATACCAATAAAGAGTATCGTGCCTTGGTCGACCGTATCCGTACCCTGCGATCGGACATCGTCCTCAGCACCGATATCATTTGTGGTTTCTGTGGGGAAAGCGATGCGGAGTTTGCCGAGACGTTCCGGCTTGTAGAGGAGCTACTCTTTCACTCAGCCTTTATCTTCAAATACTCTGAGCGAAAGAACACCATCGCCGCGCGCAAGCTTTCGGACGATGTGTCAGAACCGATAAAGACCGAACGGGTTACGCGACTCTTCGATCTCCAACGGAACATTTCCTATAAGCGCAATCGGGAATATCTTAAGACCACAATCCCCGTCCTGGTCGAAGGGGATGCCAAACGATCCGCCTCGCAGGGTATGGGAAAATCAGATGGCAATATCACCGTCATCTGGGACAAACGTGCAATATCCTCTCAACCGGGAGACATGGTTTCCCTTGCCATCTACGATGCGTCGTCAACCACGTTGTATGCGGAATGTCCGCCGGTGAATTGAGTCGATGGTGCCCCCTACTTCCCCAGGAATCGTTTCTGTAGAATACGCTCCAAAAACGAACACTTCCGAACAAGATCTGCTTGTAAATCTTCCATCCACCACAGCTCTCAAGAATTGATGCAGGGGTGTCATCCGCATGATGATCCGTAGCGAAACGGGAGCTTTCTTTCCCTGAATCCATAAAAATATTCCGGTACATACTACGATTTAGTGCCGCATTATCATATACCTAGACTAATTATCTTCAGTGAAAGTCCATGTCCCTATTTAGCAGTCTACTCGATAATAATTCCCCTCTTCTCCTGATATTGCCCTAATACATCTCTGAGTCAACTTCACTCTTACTAAAGGCATAATCTTTGCTTGGCAATGAATCGCCTAGACGTAACTGTACCCACTCACTCCCTGGAGACGAGGCATGATCGAGAATCGAGACTACAATGTGAAAGAAAAAACAGATACCTCCGTGAGCCTGGAAACCGTGATTGCAATGGGACTCTTCGGATGGATTGCGCTGAGTATGGCACTGATGGGTTTGGGAATCTGGTAATCCGCCTAGGCATACCAACCCTGCCTCTCACCACAGATAATCACACACACTCGTCCCGAATGAAGGAGGGTCCGATGAAGAGCTACCTCACGCTAACGAATGTGCAGAGTCCGATCATGCAGAACCTGATTGGGATCGCCGCATGTGCCCTCGTCATCAGCGGTTGCGCCGGTGGAACGAAACTCGCCCACAATGCAAAGGGTAGTGTCTACTTGGATGAAGTCAGCGATTGGTCGTTTGAGGCCAACCATCCAGCTGTGATCGACCAGCTGACCATCGCAAAAATCGTGAAAGGGTTACATAGTAGTGATGACATGCGCGGATCTTCGGGAATGTCCGCTGGTGGCAGCAAGCCGATGAGAATTTTCAGCGATGAGGATGCCGAGTTTCTCTCTCCCCTGCTCGCACAAGGCTTATCAAAGGCGAAACCCGAACAGCTTGTTGGGTTCCGCGTATCCTCATCGGCAGGGTCAGGCTCTGAACCCACCGCGGGCAGTATTTACGTGCAGCGGGGATCGATCTACTTGACTATTGGAAAAGGCGCCAAGCCGACTGATTTCGTGCCTGAGTCAGCTGCGCGCATCGAACCGGCTCCGGCCTATGCTGCCGGTGGTGCACACGGCGCCATGACGATGATCATCGACTACCATGCACTGGCCACGGCCCCGATGCCCGCCGCTATGCCGGTCGCAAAAACCACGCCAATTACCTCCACGCTGGCAGCCGCTCCCGCAAAAGCTGAGGCGGTCCCTGTAAGTACAGGCCAGGAGGCGGGACAGGACGACTTTATGACTCAGAAACTCAATGACTTAATAGCAGCAAAAGAGGCACTCACCAAGAAGAATTCCGAGATCAGTATGATGCGCAAGGAATCGGAGTGGATGAAGCGCGAACTCCGGAACCGCGACGAAGAAATTAAAGCGATGAGATCGATGAAGGTATACGCGAATTCGGCACCGAAGAAGAAACCGGCACAGGCGACAAGGGCTCGTTAGCCTGCTTCAGCCGACATTCAGTAACTCCGGTTGGAGCAAGACCACGTCACTGGACAGGGGCTGTCGGAAATTCATCCGGCAATAACAGGCATACGTTACATACGTATCTTGTAGGCAGTATCGAGCCAACTCAAGCCCCTGTCCTTTCCCCCATATTTCAGCCACCTGTGCCCCACTGCCCGATTTAGTTTCGACATTCAGCGCTCTCGCCAGCACGTCGAGTTTCACCCATCCACGCGTGTCCCAATTGCTCCAAATCGCCATTGTGTCGTACACCGGTTCCGTGCGGAACTTGGCGAGATTAACGTCCACGCTCGGCTTGACCTGGTGGATAATCGATCGCTTCTTGATGAACGGTAGGTCGAAGCCCAGACCGTTATGGGTGATGAAGAGCGACGGGCGGTTCTGAGCCAAACGGCTCCAGAATTGTCGCAGCAACTCCCGCTCGTCTCCACCATACCAGGCCACCGACCCACGCGGCTCGAGCTGGTCAGAAAATTCCAACAGGCCAATACAGACGATCTGACTGAACGTGCCGTCGAAAGCCGACTTCGCATATTGTTCATCCTCGGCGTGGCGTTGAGCTTCGGCAGCCCCCGCTGTAAACAAATCGTAGCCTTCGCCTGCCGGTTCTGATTCGGCGCTTGACGGAGGCTTCCCCACCAGCCGCGCCCATTCTTCCCGAGGCGCTTGAATGGTCTCAATATCCAGGACGACCTTCATAACGTCTGCCCTATGCTCTGTCGCCGTAACGCCTCGATGATCGGACGATCCGCCGGGGGAAACTCGAAACTGCCCAGCTCGTGCGGCCAGACCCATTGAATTTCCGCACAGTCGATGGCAGTGGCCTGCCCCGTTTCAATTCTACAGTGGAAGAAATGCAGCTCCACAATTTTCTCCGCATACTCGTGCCGAACGACTTGAAACGGTATCGGCACATTGATACCAATACCCAGTTCCTCGAACAACTCCCGTCGCAGACAGGCTTCCAATGTTTCACCCGGCTCGCGCTTCCCCCCTGGAAACTCCCAGAAACCCGCCAAGTGCACACCCGGATTCCGCCGAGCGATCAAGTAGCGGCCCTCACGATAAATAAGACCGGCGGCAACTTTAACGACCTTCATGGCGCATCGTCGCGCTTCGCGACTTCTGATCGAAGGGATAGGTCTTACAAAATGATTTCATCGGACATTGCCCACAGGAGGGATTTCTTGCCGTGCAGCAGGTCGCACCGAAGTCCATGATCGCCTGGTTGAAGTCATACCCCTTTCCACGTGGGATTAAGGCTTCCGACAACAGCCAGAGCTTTGGCTTCTGAGTCTTAGGATCGCCCTTCGCCATGAACACCCGATGAAGGACCCGAATGACATTGGTATCGAGGATCGGCGCATCTTCGTTGAATGCGAACGACCGAATCGCGCCGGCGGTATAACGTCCAATGCCCTTGAACGAGAGTAATTCTTCCGCATCGCTCGGAAGCTGGCCTCCATATCGTTCCACGGTCTCGCACGCGATACTATGTAACCGCTCCGGCCGAATATTGTAGCCCAGCGGGTACCACGTCTTCTTCACATCCGAGACCGACGCATCAGCCAACTCTTCAAAGCTAGGGTAGCGGTCTAGAAACTCGTGATACTTCGGAATCACCCGATCGACCTGAGTCTGTTGCAACATCACTTCAGAAACCAGAATGTGATAGGGATCGGAAGTCTTTCTCCACGGCAGATCACGTCCGTGTTTCGCATACCACTTCAGCAGCCGGGTCTGAAAACGGCGCTTCTGTGAGGCATCGAGGCCGGGGGGCTTCTTCGATCTCTTCTTCTTGCGCGGTGGGGTTGTTCGGGAGCCAGAGCTAGTGGGCATCACAAGGTCAATCCAATGGCGGCATTCTAGAAGTGCATCCAGCGAAAATCAAATGACTACCAGGCGGAATAGGGGCTGGGCTGATGCATCAACAGTTTCTGCTGGATCAACCACTAGTCCGTCATGTCTGTCTGAGTCACCCAAGCCTCCCCATCCTTCTGCTTAATTTGCGCCATGATTTGCTCATAGAGCGCCATCTGTCTGACCTCTCCTAGGTCCTCCCTACCTTTTGGTACGAGAATTGTCAAAGATCTCTATTTCTTTGACAACCACTCTTTCACCGAATAGCCTTTTCAGAAGCAGCGGCAATATCGGCGAGAGCCTCATCAGCGAGGCCTCTTTAGAAACAGATGCATTCTATGGATGCCAATATAGCGGAGCAGAGGAAATACATTCGCTATCAGGTGGAATTCCCGGCAACATTCGCAGGCGATCATGCCGGGATTGGGATCGTATACAACCTCGGAATAGGTGGCTGCAAGATTGTCAGCGATCTTGTGGTGCAGAATGGAGCCCTCCTTTCAGTAGAGCTCAAGATTCCGGAACAGGCTACTCCTATTACCATTCGAGCTGTCACGGTCCAGTGGATACTGGAACTCGAGTTTGGGGTAGAATTTCTTGAGATGCAGGAGCAGGAACGAGCGCGCCTAGAACAGTTCCTGGCAACCCAAGTTAACATTGCCCCATAAGGAATCGCTCAAACCACACCTATGGTCACTAGAAAGCATCCTCGATTTCCCGTGTCGTTCTCCAGCACCTTAGTGCATAAGGATCACTTCCGCCATGCGGGGTCAGTCCGAAACCTTTCGGTCAAGGGATGCCGCGTCGACAGTATCATCAGCCCCTTTACCGGCATGCAGTTGACCGTGCAATTGCATATCCCAGGCGAGCCCCAACCCATCGTGATTGACAATGCCACAGTCCGCTGGTCCGGGTCCGTCGGCATCGGCCTAGAGTTCCTGACGATTACTCCCCCGCATCAAGACCGACTGGACCACATGATCCAGCGGCTTAAGCCCAAGTCCGGCCTTCAATAAATCATCTCCTCTGTAGTTGCATTTTAGGCACTCGCCTCCGTATCCTCCTGTGTCAATGGAACTCTCTCAACTTTCACCCGAGCAACTGAAAGAACTTGTGCGCGGGATCGTCGACGATCGCCTGCGCGAGCTACTCGGGGATCCTGATCTTGGGCTCCAACTTGGTGATGGCCTGCGCGCCAGGCTGAAAGAGTCCTTGTCCAGTAAAGAGAGACTATCCGGAGAGGATATCGCGGACCAGCTCGGCCGCCGCTGGTAAGAACGACATGGCCTGGTATCGGCTTGCCTATTGTCCAGCCATTATCAAAGACCTTGCGAACCTCGAGCCGTCCATAGCACAACGGCTCTTGGACAAAACCAAATGGCTCGCCTCTAATATCGATAACTTGCGCCACGAACCGATCACGCCGGACCTGCCGGGCCTGTCAAAATATGCGGTCGAGGACTGGCGAATTTTCTACTCCATTGACCGGGAGGATCACATGGTCGATATTCACGGCTTCGTTCGCCAGAGAGAGCTTCGTGCATGATTGCCGTTACCGTTGCCGCCATCGCACAGCTGAAAGCGATTCAAGTCCATCACCCTGAAGATCCGGTCGTTCGGATCTCCGTGCGCGACGTAGACGATTCACGCCTCAGCTTCAATATCACGTTGGAAGCGACCACCCAGCCTGACGACGTTATTCAGCAGGTCGATGGCCTCACGATTGCGGTGGATCAGAGAAGTGCGCCACGGATGGAAGGCGTGACGGTTGACTATACGGAGGCCGATGGCTTTCGTTTTCTCCACGATGGCGAGGGCCGCAGCCTACCGCTGCTCACGATTCCAACCCTTAATTGAATGAGCGTCTGTCGGCAACGCACTGGCAGGATGCTCAAATGGACAGCCTTCGCACCCACCCAACCTCCGCGCACCAAGACGCGTCGCTCCGCGGGCAAGGCCGCAACGAGTGAAGAACCGGAGGCGCACCCTCTGGGGCGCACGGTGCGACGAATAAGGAGCAGCAAGTCTGTGCGCGCCGCCGAGTTAGTGAGGCGGTCGGGTCCCCGTTGAGGATCTGAACGAAGTGAGAACGCCGCTGGCGGGCTTTTTCAGCATCCTGCTAGAGGCGGTCTGGGAGACTGGCGACATGCACCTGGAATTCGCCCCGCGTCACATCGTCCACATAGCGGCGCAGGGCGTCCTTGACCACGGGAAACGCGATCTGGTCCCAGGGAATGGCAGAGAGTGAGAAGAGCTGCACGTCGAGGCTTTCCTCACCAGCCCCGAAGTCGGGTGAGCGCATCGGCCCTCGGAACACCAGGTAGGCCTGGCCGATGTGTGGGAGACTCAGAACCGCAAAGAGGGAGATACGCTCCACCTGAGCCTGTGCTTCCTCCAATGTCTCGCGAGCGGCCGCCTGTTCAATGCTCTCACCGATTTCCATGAAGCCTGCGGGAAAGGTCCAGAGACCGGACTTGGGTTCGATCGCACGCCGGCAGAGGAGAATGTGGCCATCCCACTCCGGAATACAGCCTGCGACGATCTTGGGATTATGGTAATGAATAGCCTGGCAGGTATCGCAGACGAACCGGGGCAAGTTATCGCCGTCGGGGACCTTCTTCGAAACTGGGGCGCCGCAGGCGCTGCAATAGTTCATAACAAAGCCGTATCTCGTAAAACGTATGTCATGAAGCGAGAAACGAAAAATGCGGCACAGGCGACGATGCGATGAGCATGGATAACACAAAACTACGGTTCTTTGCACCCTGCCCGCGCGGGCTCGAAGGCGTGCTCGAAGCAGAACTCCATAGCCTTGGCGTACCGGCGACGACCAAGACAGAGGGCGGCATCGGCTTCGAATCCCCCTGGTCGACCATGTACTGGGTCAATCTCAAGAGTCACATAGCCAGCCGTGTCCTCTGGGAAGTCGGTCACAGCCCCTATCGCTCAGAAGACGACGTCTACCGCGCAGCCTACGCGCTCGCCTGGCCCGATTGGTTTGCGCCGTCGCAGACGATCAAGGTCAAGGTCAGCGCGCGCCGTTGTCCCCTCCCCAGCCTGGACTTTCTCACGCTCCGGATCAAAGACGCCATCTGCGATAAGTTCGTCGCCACACGCCGCAAGAGACCCAACGTCAATACAGAACACCCGAACATCAAGCTTGATGCCTTTCTCGACCAGCACACCGTCACGTTCTATCTGGACACCTCCGGTGAGCCCCTCTTCAAACGCGGGCATCGTATGGTCTCCGTCGAAGCGCCGTTGAGAGAAAATCTGGCAGCCGGGATACTCCGACTCGCCGGCTGGACACCCAAGGACGTCCTGCTCGATCCCATGTGCGGGGGCGGCACCATTCCACTCGAAGCCGCCTTGATGGCCCGCCAGATCCCGCCAGGCATTTCACGGAATTTCGGATTCGAACGGCTGCTCGTCCACGATGAGAAACGCTGGGGCCATCTACGCGAAGCAGCCCGCACCAAACAACTGGCCGAAGTACCAGCCGCCATCTTTGCATCCGACCACGATCCCGCAATGGTGAAGATCGCCCAGCGGACGTTTCAAGGCGCAGGAGTCGGCATCGATATCCGTCTGAAGCAAAGCGATATTCTCGATCTCGAAGCGCCGACTGACCAGGGTGTGATGGTTATCAACCCACCCTATGGAGTCCGCCTCAGCCAACCGGATGAGTTGGAGTCGTTCTACCCCAAACTCGGCGATTGGCTGAAGCAACGATTCACCGGATGGCGCGCCTATATACTGACGGGTGACGCCTGCGTGCCAAAACTCATCGGCCTGGCCCCCTCTAAACGCATTCCCCTCTTCAATGGCGCATTGGAATGCCGCCTCTACGAATTTCTCATCGTCCAAGGCGGAGCCAGACGCCGCCTCGTGCCGCCAATGCAGACCTAACTCCGCTTCTCTCCAGGCATCGCGAAATGTTGACAGAATCGGGCTTGGAACGTAGGCTGTGCTGCTACGGGAGACACAGTATGGTCAGAGCGTATCGGTTAGGCACAGAGCGAAAGCTTCGACGATATATGGACACCTTGCGCCGGCAGTTGCCTATGCTGCGAACGCGGTTTCATGTCCAATACCTCGGCATATTCGGTTCGTATGTCCATGGGACTCCCCGGAAAGACAGCGATCTCGACATGCTGGTGGACTTTGCCGAAACACCGAGTCTGTTCGAGTTCATCGAGATGGAAAGCTATTTGTCCGATCTCTTGGGCGTCAAGGTAGATCTGGTTATGAAGGGCACACTCAAACCCCTGATCGGCCGACAGATTCTCAGCGAGGTCGTGGGCCTGTGACGCGCAAACGCGAGTTTCTTGATTACCTGGCCGATATCCAGGACGCGACATTAATGACCCCTTGCGTGTTCCGCCTGCGTAAGGATTCACTTGCCTCGCGTGAGGAACAAGGTTACTCTCAGGGCCAGTAGTAGTAAGCAGGAGGGCCTCATGAGCTATTTGCAACAAACCATCAAAGCCGTGATTCGACCTGGTGAGAACGCCGGCTATGTGGCTGAGTGCCTTGAAATTGCCGTCGTTACTCAAGGACGGACGCTGGATGAAACCGTCAAGAATCTTCAAGAAGCCACCGCGTTGCATCTGGAGGGAGAGCATCTGGCGGCCTTTGGGTTGCGAGAGAAGCCGACCTTGGTGTTGACGATGGAGTTAGACCCAGTCCATGCCCAAGCTTCGTAGGCTCGCCGGCCGTGATGTCCTGACCATCCTCCAGGGTTTTGGCTTCCAGCAAATCTCCCAGCGGGGCAGCCACGTCAAGCTGGTCCGTGAAGTCGCAGAGGCACGCCAAGTCCTGACGGTCCCTCTTCACTCCGAATTAGACCCCGGCACCCTACGCGCAATACTTCGCCAGGCCAGTCGATTCATTGCAGAACAAGACCTACGCCCGCATTTCTACACATAAGAAGCCACCCCGTGGACGACCGACTACTATGCTGGTACCGGTGACAAAGGATGACATTGAGGACGCGTTGCTGACCTATAGCCCAACACTCCGCAAGAAAATCGAAGAAGGCCTCAATGACATCCGCGCAGGCCAAACCATGCCGCTATCCGAATATAAAACCACGCGAGTCAGGAAGAAGGCTCCCAAAGCGTGATCGGATAAGGGCAGGCGACTACCGCCTGATCTTCACGTGCGCCCTCGTCTCCTGATCATCGGCCCGACGCCAGCGTGCCGAAACTGATTGCTCTGGTCCCCTCCAATACATTCCCCTCTTCAATGGCGCATTGGATGGGAGGGGTAGCCCATTCGTCTCCTGTGCTCGCGCAACGCGCGGTCGAAGACTCCCCTCGTTGGACGCGCACAGTGGGAGGCCAATCGGGCCACCCCTTTGGGAAAGTGACAAGCAAGTTTGGAAGAAGTATTTTTAGGCGGTGCTCCCTCAACGGGTGCATATAGACCATTGAGGCGTCATTCCCCTCCCCCATCCTGAGGCTCCGCAAATACGTGGATTTCGACCTTGCACTGGGTTGACAGACACCCTGGAGAAAAGTAGCCTGTTCCCATTCCTCCATCTGCTTGTTGAGTAACTCCAGGATATCGTCAATGAATTAATTTTGAGAACCATGGCCATACCCGGCCAATAAAGAGAGCTAATACAGCAAACCCACTTACAAAAATGGGAAGATATAGTTCGGCATCCTCTATCAGGCACAACCAGCGCGTCACATTGCTAATTGAGCTGACATGACTCCAGAGGTTCTCGCTCGCTTCAGCATCAGCCATAGTCGTGGAAACATTCATGGCTTTAAGCCCAGGGAAATAACGTTCTAGCTTCTTAGCTACCTGCGCTTTCAGGAAATCATCACGAGATTCAGCGTGGGTAACAACGATGCAGGCACTTCTAGGCAAGTCGGGGGGAAGCTTCCTGTAGAGAGCTGACAACATGGATTTGGTCTTTGTATGATGGTTAGCATTGACAGATTGTTCGTAGGAGCTTTCGGCCCCAGCAAAAACATACGTGCTATCATTGCTACGCAGATATTTGCGAATCTTCTTCCGAGTCATGGCGAGATGAATTCCGTAATACCAATAGCGGTAAGAGGAATATATGACAGCGACTAAGAATATCCATAGGAGAACCTGAGAATTCGCAAAGTGGACTAAGGGGGTTATCGGGGTTTGCAGCTTATCTTCTATTTCTCCTCCAGCAACGACATAAATCAGCAGTGCGATACCAACTCCGAGTGCAAACCGCCTTAGCTTTTCAACATTAGGAGCGCTCGCCTCCTCCTCACTACTTTCTATACTACTGTTGCTCTCGCTCACTGATTAGCCTCGCTGTGTTTCTGCGCTACTCGTCGCACGTAATGAGTCAACCTCGCCTGCGTGTGCTTGGGAGCCTCGACCGTCTGGACCCCAAACTCCTGTCCTCTCGACCACCGCACCACGGCTTCAGGAATCTCGATACGTTGCTCATTCGGGAGCGCGACGGTGAGCGAGAGAGGTTCTCCTGGCCGCATGTGAAGATCACCAGAGAGTCGCCAGCCGGTACACGAGACATTCCACACGGTGCCTTGCCCGTGAAATGGTCCCGCGTTATACGTGACGGTGCAAGGGCCACAGTTGAGGCGCAGCCGCCTCCCTGCCTGCATGGAACTTACCACCAACGACATTCAGACTTGCCTTGGCTCCTGTCTCTGAGATGGTCCGAACGCGTGCCGCGATATCTCGATCCTTCGTCTGCACCCGCGAAGGATCTTCATTTCAGCGGAAGTGCGAAGGGCTCAAATTTAGGTTTCTCAAGCTTTAAAGGTTCATCGCCGCCGAGAACAAGGTCTATATTCTTCTGAACGTGCGAAACGTCGTAGTGAATGGTCTGATAAAGTCCGTGCCTCTCCTTCCAATCATTGAGATGCTGCTTTACCTCCCTGCGCAGATTTTTGTGTGCACGCTCTGTGTGTGATATAGCCTCCTCTAGGGGCGTCCTACAAACGGGGCTAGTGATGTAGTCCATCAATCGTTTTGCAGCAACTGTCTTTGCGGCAGCATCAAGACGCTGCTTGGCCATTGTGACGAGGCTGTCTCGGCATAGGCGAGCAAGCGTCAATACACCGGCCTGTGCAACGAGAAAGATACCCGACTCCTGGTCTAGCCCACAAAACCCTTTGCGAGTCCCAGTGGTAACAAGGATGCCATAATATGCTTGGCGGGTCTTCTTCGCTAGTGATGTTTGCGCCACATCGGCGGAGGAAATGCCATCCTTATGCTTGCACTCATAAACGATACAGCCCTCCTCTTTTTCATCAAATATGACGTAATGAAGAACGTCGCCACCTTTCCCCGCTGGCTCAATGCGGTCGTCAGGAAATTATTTTCCCAGCTTTTTGACCAACACTCCTTCATCTGCAAGGCCGATTTCCTGAGGGGAGGTGTGCTTCAAAAGCATCTTCCTCTCTTCTTCTAGCTTCTTGATCCTCGATATCATGCGCTTGTCCCTTATGGCATTCTTGCTCCGCTCGGTGAGAGCGCCCTGCTTTCTGGCAGCATCCATCTTCTGCTCTGTCTTTGCGCGGGTTTCTTTCTCCTTCCTCTTCGCAAGTGCGGCAGCTGCCTTTGCCGCTTCCGCCTGCTTCCTCATTGTCTCCAGCTCTCCCTTTTGGACGTTTGCCTTCTTCTCTTGGTCCTTAATAACCTTATGATAGTGATGCTCTGTGAGCGAACTGCCGCACAGTGGACAATTGTAGGCCATGATAGTCCCTTCCTTCGGTTGTTGAATCGTCTGACTGTGGAGTCTGCCAGTCCATCCGCAAGGGTGATGCCAGGCAACGTCACGGCAAAAGGCCAGCGAAATCTAGAATCTGCTAATAAACAGCGATATGAAAGAGAGGGAGGCTCTAGAGATTCTGGGGCGATCTAGTCTGTCGGGAGGCAACTGCGCCTCAATACGAAAGAGTTAGAAAACGGTTTGAATGAATCCTGCCATCAGCGCGTCAGTTGCTGGAAGGCACAAGGGCCGGACGGGGTCACGGCTTTGGTGGCAAGAAGAGATGGGGTCATTGTGAGGTGGCCCGGAAATAACGGACACCTGGATTAAGACTCACGGGCCTGCTGCTCAAACTCCTCTGGACTCCGATAGCCCAGCGCCTGATGCAGGCGC
>JAYTTD010000126.1:0-18064 GCA_043745235.1 Nitrospira sp.
CACATCGGCATGAGCGCCAGATCCTTCGGATACAACACCTGCGCGCCACGCGGCATCTTCAGCACATAGTCGCCGAACGTCGGCTTGAGCGCCAACATCGCCTTGTTGCCGGAGAGCGTGACTAAAGAACCATCGGGCTTTCCGATGAGGTCGTCGTGGGCTATTTTGTGACCGCTCAGCTGGTAACCATCTCCTGCCTTCAGGGTCAGGGCATACTGCCGCCCTTTCTTGTCGACCAAGTGGATACGTTCGCCTGACTGAAAATGTGACATCGGGGCTCCATTCTAGAAGTGCTACGCCAAGTTTTCAACAAAACAACCGACTATGATGACGGAATTGTTGACCTCGCGAACGTCGCACGAAAGTCACTTGCGCAGAAAGCGAATTCGAAGCTTCCCAACGCCTGCCGTTGC
This sequence comes from Nitrospira sp., assembly GCA_043745235.1. Taxonomy (GTDB): domain Bacteria; phylum Nitrospirota; class Nitrospiria; order Nitrospirales; family Nitrospiraceae; genus Palsa-1315. The sequence continues at coordinate 414 of JAYTTD010000126.1, forward strand.
AGCTGACGTGATCGGTCGGTCCCGTCGCATTGCAACTCCGCTATCTCCAGACGCTCGTCGAAATCGCGGCAGAGAAAAATTTTCCACGATCTTTCTTTCTGCCATCGGTACGATCTCCTCCTTTCTAAAAGGACTGACCTGAAAGTAGATGTGGCGATCGAGCTTGTTTCCTTATAACCATCCCTACACACCTGCAGCAAGGTTGCCTCACTCCCTCTCAGATTTTCTCATTAGAGCACGTTAATAGTACTGTCTTTCCCTCGTGATCGCGATCCGCCATTCTTATGAGCGATCCAGCACAGGATTTGCTGCGTAGAGAAATAGCAGAGCAGCCCTGCAGTACAAAGCCAAGAATGAATCGTTTGGCGGATCGCTGTCTCTCATAGACTAGAACGGAAGAACGGAAGCCTATTGAGGCCACGACCATGCGAAGCAAATCATCAGATAGTCAGAGGAGGGGCGACGACATGAAAGAAAATCTATTCCCAACCCCTGAGCCGGAAGAACTCGTCACGATCGCAAAGGACGTTGATGCAGACGATCCCGAGGCGAGTGACCTCTTGGATGTGATCGGCCGAGATACATCCGAAGAGGAGCAGCCTGAGGAGCCAACGAAGGCGGTGACTCGTACCGCTGTGAGCGGCGGGCCATTCATGTTGGAGTCACTCTATTTTCGCTCCTTCGGCGAACGCGCCCTGTTGACCAGAGAAGAAGAGGTCGAGTTGGCGAAGAAGATCGATGACGGAACGAGCACCATTCGGAAGGCCTTACGCCACATTATACGAGTCTTCCCCCGACTCAAGCGCTCGGACTCTGTGATCGAGGCGCAGCACACACTCCAGATGGTCAGAGGCTTGAGCGGACTCTCAGCCACCGCGATCGATAAGGCCGAGCAGAGTCTCATTCAGATGATCAAGCAGGGAGCAGAACAACAGAAGCTTCCAGTTACCACCGCTAGGCAGCTCAAGGAAGGGTTGGCCACCCTCCGCTCTGCTCGGATCGTACTCGAACGGGCTAAGGATGAATTGGTGCGCTGCAACCTACGGCTCGTCGTGGATGTCGCAAAACATTACACGGGCCGTGGCCTGACTTTGCTGGATCTTGTGCAAGAAGGAAATATCGGGTTGATGAAAGCGGCCGAGCGCTATCAATACCGCAAAGGGTTCAAATTCAGCACCTATGCAACCTGGTGGATCCGTCAAGGCATCACGCGCGCGCTGGCGGATCAATCGCGGACGATTCGCATTCCGGTTCACCAGACTGAAGCCTCGCACCGCATCCTCCGCGTAACCAGACGACTCGGACAACAGCTGGGCCGTCCGGCTCGACTTGAAGAAGTGGCGCAGGTGCTACGCATGAGACCTGAGCGACTCCACGAAACCGTGCAGGCCTTTCAAGAGCCGGTCGCCCTGGAGAAGCCGGTGGGTGACGGAACCACGGAATTCGGGGAACTGCTCCCCGACCTGCACGCGGTCCCGCCCGATGCCCATGTGCACCGGACAGAAATGTCGAACCAACTCGAACGGATTCTCGGCACGCTCACGCCCCGAGAGCAAATCGTCATCCGGCTGCGCTTTGGTATCGGCCATGATCAAGCCTGCACGCTAGAGCAGGTGGGACAGAGCCTCTCGGTGACGAGAGAGCGAATTCGCCAGATCGAAGCGAAAGCGCTGAAGAAACTGAAGACCCCCCAGGTGAAAGAGATGTTTGCGTCCATCCAGTAAGTCGTAGACTCATGAAGCAGAAAGAGGCGAGGATGATCCTCGCTTCTTTTCTGCTCTAGGACTTTCACCCTGAGAGCACTTGTGCGACAATGAAGCCGACTCGAGTAGACGAGGCCTCATGATGAGTGTGCGCACAACACAGATGAATTCCCTTCTTTTTCGTTTCTTTACCATTCCATTCCTTCTCCTTCTTGTCATCGCCTTGACGCTTGACGGGCTGATCGCCTACGCTGAACCACCGATTGGATCGGCCCCCTCCCATGAAAAATTCCTGTCAAACCACGCGGTCGTGGCGCATGTACGTCCCGCAGTCGTCACCATTCAGGGAAAGAACGCCCTGTCCACGATTTCGCTTCAGAATCCATCACTGCCAACGGCCGTCTCATGAGTCTTGCAGATGGATCACAGCCGGGTCTCGATTTCCCAGAACAGGGAAGTGAGCCTCTCCCAACGCCTACCACACAAGCGGGTACGCTCGTCAGGTTTTCACAACCGATCCCCTATGCCGAAGCATGGACGCTTCAGAAACAGCTACAGAAAGAACGGATTGCGGAGAGACGCGGCGATGTACTGTTGCTTCTTGAGCACTCGCCGGTCTATACCCTGGGCCGTACCACACAACCATCACATTGGGCCTGCGGAGGAGAAGTCCTCTGCCGGACAGGTGCCAGCCTCCAATCCGTAGATCGTGGCGGCTCGATTACCTACCATGGACCAGGACAGATCGTGGGCTATCCAATTCTCAAGCTGTCACATTATTGCTCAGGGCCGAAACAGTATGTACGGACGTTGGAGGAGGTCTTGATCCATACACTCTTGCGATGGGGGATTGAGGGCTATCGCATCGAGAGGAAGCCTGGCGTCTGGGTTCACTGGAATCAAGCTGATGCGAAGATTGCCGCGATCGGAGTCCGGATCGATCATGGGGTCACGACTCACGGATTTGCGCTCAACGTCGATCTGGACCTTACCCCTTTTTCCCATATCATGCCCTGCGGCTTGACACAGTGCCACATCACATCCATGGCAGAGGTGCGGAAGTCCGCCGTGTCGTCTTCAGCCGTCGCGCAACAGATTGCCCAGGAATTCGCGCAAATATTCAACATGCGATGGATGAGTCTCCCACCCGACATCATGAGGCAAGAGTCTCATAGTCACCCTCTCATATCGTGACCACGCTAAAAACCTGACTAAAGGAACGCCCATGCACGAACTCGACACACCGACTTTCCGACTGGCTGTTGCGCAGTTTGATCAAGCAGCCGAGGCGATGAAACTTGATCACAATTTACGCGAGCGACTAAAGTATCCACAGCGGTCACTAATCGTCAGCCTGCCTGTTCGGATGGATGACGGTCGGGTCGAGGTCTATACGGGCTATCGTGTGCAGCACGATTCCTCCCGCGGCCCTACAAAGGGCGGCATTCGCTATCACCCGGACGTGAATCTTGGTGAAGTCGCCGCACTCGCCATGTGGATGACTTGGAAATGCGCATTAACCGATCTACCCTATGGTGGAGCCAAGGGTGGGATCGCAATCGATCCGAAACAGTTGTCGTTGGCGGAATTAGAACGATTGACCAGGCGCTACGCAGCGGAAATCTTCCCGTTGATCGGGCCAGACAAGGACGTGCCAGCCCCAGACGTCGGTACAAACGCTCAGGTGATGGCTTGGATCATGGACACCTATAGTCAGCAAGTGGGGTATTCCGTGCCAGGCGTCGTCACAGGCAAGCCCTTATCCATTGGAGGAAGCCTCGGACGTGAAGAGGCCACTGGCCGCGGAGTGGTCTATACCAGCATGGAAGCGCTCCGCCATCTCAAGCTCGATATTCAGAATGCCACTGTGGCCATACAGGGGTTCGGCAACGTCGGATCCCATACTGCTCGCATCATGCAGGAATGTGGTGCACGCGTCATCGCAGTGGGCGACGTGAATGGAGGCATCCACAACCCGAACGGATTGGACATTCCGGATCTCCTCACACGCTACAAGACCAGGGGCCAATCCCTCCGTGACACCAAGCTGGGAGACTGGCTCTCCAACGATGAATTGCTGCAACTCAACTGCACCGTGCTGGTTCCCGCCGCACTCTCCGAGCAGATCACCGAACGCAATGCCGCGAAACTACGCTGCCGGATTCTCGCCGAAGGAGCAAACGGTCCGACAACCCTGGAGGCTGATCGCATTCTGCAGGACCAGGGAGTCTTTATCATTCCGGACATCCTGGCCAACTCCGGTGGCGTGATCGTGTCCTACTTCGAATGGGTGCAGGATGCGCAGCGTTTTTTCTGGAAAGCGACGGACATTCAAGAGCGATTGCAAGATATTCTAACCTCTGCCTTCCATCGGACATTGCAGTTTTCCCTCTCCAATAACACGTCCATGCGTATGGCCGCCCTGATGAGCGGGATCGATAAAGTTGCTCAAGCTCATCTCCATCGTGGGCTTTACCCATAAGATCCACATATCATGGGGGCAGGGACTGTGTGCTGTCAGGCCCTCTCGTTCAACGAACTATACAATGCCTACCCTCGCCGGAATTAGGCTGACCGATGTCATGACCCTCCTGCTGGATCCCCCGGCACTATCATGTAGGCCCACAAGTCATTGCAGCAATCCCCTGGATATTGGGGGGGAAGTTATTGCAATCCTCGGGGATGGTTTCTTGCTCTGTTCCACGCAGGGATTGCCCTACCAATGACGGCGACAGGCACGATCGCCAAAAAACCTCTCTATCGATCAACCTGCGATTGTGACATGGACCAGATATCGATTCGTGTATCGATCGAGAAGATGGTGACTGCCGATTCCCAAGGCTTGGTCTCTGTGCACTTGCGGTCCTGTTACTCGATGCGCTAGGGTGGATCGGTCGGAACTGAGCCATACGAAATTGTTGTAGAGGACTTCAGGATGGATCGAGATGCCTTGCTGTCCCTATGGGAAGCCCACAAGGAGGAACGATGGCCTCAAGTGGGAAGCCAGCATGAGGGGCCGCTGATGACACTGGATACGGTGATCAGTGGATGCGTGGTGTATTTCCTCGATAGTCCCGAGGGGCTTGATGCTCAGCGAGTCGGGATCGTTGAAGATTGCGTCGCTGACCTGGATAACCTGACTGACGAACTTGAAGAAGGCTGTCGGCCTTACTTCCAAAGGCTCCGGTCCCTCGGAGCCCTCCTCATCACCACCCAGCAGACCCTCTAGCCTCTCCCAAATCACAATGGATGGGAATGACTCCTTCCACCCTCACCGCTTCATGGGCGTTACAGAGCTTCACGAATATCTTTTTTCATTGGGCAAAGAAGACCCCAAGAGTTTTCCCTTTAGCTACGCAGGCACTTTGAACATACCCAACCTGCTCACCAGATCCTCTACGAGCCCACATTATTCATGAGCACTTCTGCCACACTGGCGCATTCAGCCGCTCCTTGCAAGTTCTCAGGCTGTCCGATAAAATATGCATGCACTACATTAGTCCCACCAATTTTTACTGATACGTTTCACGCGCCATACATCTCTTGGAACCCATGGGTAAGGAAAAGTCGATGACGTATGTACTGCGAGTCGTCACAGTAGCCTGCATGGTGATGGCCGGAGTCGGCACATGGGTGTCCTCTGGGTATGGCGAGCCCTATGAATTGAGTAAGAACGACGTGATGGACCCTAAGGCCTTGAAGAGTGCCGAGATTTCACTGTTTGGAGTCAAATTGGGGGACTCCGAAGCCAAAGTTCTGGACTCTCTGGTAAATGAAAAAATTCCTGGAGTGAAAGTGGAACAGGAGGCCTTGTTTATCTTCTTGCTCGACCAACGAAAGCCGACCGGCCCTATGGCTGGCGTGCGTATCCAGGACGGCAAGGTCGACCTGATCTTTATCAATAATCGATTCTCCTATAAGACTCGCGGCATCTTCCGCAACGTGTTGAATAGCGAAAGCCCTGATGACGTGCGAAAGCTATTGGGACAGGAAGACTACGGGGACGAAAACGTGATGGGCGCCATACTGGCTTACGATAAACAGGGATTTGTCATCAACTATCTGGGAAAAGATGTAAACGTCGAATTCTCCCCGCTTCGGTAGTAACGCAGCGGATATTCTGCACCAACGCATACCTGCTAGTTTAGATCACTTCCCCTCCTTCTTTCAGGTTGCCAGCTTGAATTCGTTCCCACTCCGTTTCTCCCCCTCTGTTCCCACACACCATCACAACGTCTGTAGGCCCTCGACAGAGCTCCCGTAAGAACTTGAAGCGGGAGATTTGCTGATAGCCCTCAGGCTGCGACGACCTTCTCGTCTCGGCCTACGTGCGTGTCAGCTTGATCAAATAGGGAAATTCAGTGCGGGACTTCGACTGCCTGCAACCCGTAAGCAATGAGGTTCGTCGCGGTGTTCCAGCGACGCTTGGAATTGAGGATCACGAGCAGAAGATCGCTCCCGTTCTGAGAGACTTTGGCGATGAGGCACCGTCCGGCTTTGGAGGTAAATCCGGTCTTGATTCCTTCGACGCCGGGAATACGTCCCAGCAATCTATTTGTGTTATGCAAGACATATGCACGGTGGCCGCTGATCGGCGTGATAATCGCGCGTTCCTCACGGACCAACTGCCGGAAGATCGGTTGATCGAGGGCAATGACACTCAACGTTGCGAGGTCCTCAGCCGTCGAGTAATGGTCCGGATTATCGAACCCGCAGCCATTACTGAAATGCGTATCAGCTAAACCGAGGGCCGCAGCCTTGTCATTCATCAGAGTCACAAACTGTGCTTCATCTCCCCCCACATGCTCCACCGCTGCAAGGCAGGCATCGTTCGCGGACATGATCAACATGGCCTTCAGCAGATCTTCTAGTCTAAAGACCTGCCCTGCCTTCACGCGTAAGTGGGTCTTGTGAGCTCGTGCAGCATTGGGACTAATCGTGACGAGATCATCCAACTGACCTCTTTCCAGAATAACTAGAGCCGACATGATTTTCGTGAGGCTGGCAGGGGACATTCGCTTCCCGGCATCGTATTCATACAACACACGTCCACTATTGAGTTCCTTGAGAAGAATGCCGTGGGCTGGAGCGACTCGCCACGGAGGGAACCGGTGTGGAGCGATCGCTGTGCGAACCTGCACAGATTGAGCCGTAACACTTTTCGCAGTGGCGACAGATGGAGTGCCGATCCCCGCACTGATCAACAGGAGACCGATGAACACCCCGACAGCTCGAGTAAGAAATGGTGGGCGATGGGATTTCACGAAATCTCGTATCATCATGAAACCGTGACTCCTACTCATAGTGTATAGGATTCCCGCACCTTCCCGCCGCGAAACCCACTGTCGATCACCTTATGAAAGAAACGGAGCAGATCGGCAAGATCGATCCAGAACCCGCAATTTAAACAGCGGGCATAGAGTCGCCGATTCACCAACGTATAGTGCCGTTCAACCATCATGAAGCCCTTACATCTCAAGCAGTGCATTGACGCGCCTGTCTTCAAGCTCGCTGTCTAGCGGAGTCGGTTCATCACCAATGCCAAGCAACCTGCCAGCAATCCTCCACCAAAAATCGTGGTGCCAAACGAAAGATACGCACTGGCTCCGCTGCCGGCAGGGGCTCCATCGAACAGGTCGCGCACGCCCCCCTGTACCATCAGCACGGAGAGGGTGAGCAGTGCGCCGATAGCAAACCACCATCTAAAGGATCTCACTGGAGCCCCCAACACCGAGCGCCAGTGGACCGGAAACAGCGCCCATCGGCCACTGTAGCCGAGGGTCGATAGGCTGTCAAGAAGACTGCCCATTGATTCATTCCACCTCGCGACAGATGTCGTGCGAGCCTCACGGAATGGGCGCGACGGGAGCAGTCGCCGCTTTCAATCCTCGATGGAGAAAGATGGAAACGCTTCCATTGCCGTTATCCGCCGTCACAAGTCCAGGTTCTTCAGCCTCCTTCGTTGTGACGCGAAATGTCGCGAGGGCGAAGGGGCCTGGTTTTGTCCGATAGTTTTTCGGCGGATATTCAAAGGTCCCATCGTCACGACCAAAGAGAATGGAGAGATCACTCGACTGAAGATTGACGATAGCCACGTCGGTGCGACGGTCACCGTTGAAGTCGCGTGCGAGTCCGAAATTGGGTCCTGCGTCGGCACCGGAATCGCGCCCTGGTTGGAACGTCCCATTACCGTTACCGAGAAAGGTTGTGAAACTATCCTGCACGCCGTTGATCACAAGGAGGTCGCGGACTCGGTCATGATTGAAGTCGGCGAAACTCACCCCAAGCGGGCGCTTCCCTGTCCGATAGTCAGTGGGAGGGCGAAACGTGCCGTCCCCATTCCCCATCCAGATAGAGACTGCGTTCGACATCGGCCCCCCATTGGTCACAGCCAAATCAATCTTCCCATCGCCATCTAAGTCGGCCAATGCCACCGACGTGGGCGTATCGCCATATTCGTACTGCGCCCCATGGGTGAATTCACCGGTGCCGGTTCCCAGAAAAACCTTGATCTTGTCATTTCGCAACGCGACCACGAAATCGGGCGCCTGATCGCCGTTCAGATCGTCGATCGCGATGGCAATAGGGCTCCGATGCACGGGATAGCGTGGCCCTTCTTCAAATTTTCCGTCGGCCCGCCCGAAGAATACGGCTACTTCGTCGGCCCCGGAACAGGCCAAGACCACATCAGGAAATGAATCCTGGTTAAATATCCCAAGGGCAAGCGAGCGAGGCTCTTTACAGACATTTAGCTGGACTTGATCGCGAAAAGTGCCGTCCCCGTTACCCAATAGAATCGAAAGGGTATTGCTGCCGATGTTGGTTGTCACCAGATCGGTAAAACCATCCTGATCGACGTCAGCAGGGGTGACGGTCGTCGGGTTCTTGCCAACTTTGTAGCTGGCAAAGTAGTAGAAGAGATCTGGTGGGGCGTAGGGATCTTGCTTGGAACAACCGGTTGCCGCAAGCAGGAAGAAACTGGCCGCTACGACCACAAGGCTCCACGCTCTAAACCAGTTGTGGTTGTCAACCTCTCTGATCATCCACCACCTCTTGAGCGAGAAACCAACGACGCGGCGATTCGTTCGCATGAGCACGCGCCCCTCAACCGGATCTTCCCGCCGAAACACGTGTGGCCAGTATACAGACCAGCACTTTCTCCTGGCAATCAATCCGGCTGCGCAACAATACCCGCCATATTGAGGTTTCCCCAATTCTGACAGGCGCAGCGACAGCTTTGTAAATGGCGCAGTGTTTGGGGTACAATGCGCTACTTGGTAAGGAGGAATCTATGAGCAAGATGATGAAGATTGAGTTGTCGATGTACGGAATCGCCGAGGTACTGCATTGGTGTCACGACCGCAATAACGGCCGTGTCCCAGGGGTAGACACGGCAGGCTTCGATACGATGAAGGCACTCTTGGCAGAGAAACCGCAGTCAGGTGATTACTTTACCCTCGATCAGTTTTGGAAAAAGAGGGCGACCTTGGACTTGACCGAAGATGAGGTGGCGACGATTGATCGTTGTCTCTACGATATCCCAAATTTAGATAGCGAGCCTCTTCCACAAATCCGACATAAATTCTGGCCGCAACAGACAGCTGCCATCTGATAGAGCAGGGGCCGTTCGTCAGACGACCTCTACCTCATCACGGTTCGGCACGCCCGATTAACCGAGTTTGGTGTGCGCGATACAAAAGCCCCGCTGGGCTCATATGAGCTCGTGGGAAGGAGACCTGTGAGAGGAGCACCCATGGCAAGTTGCCGAACAGTTCACTCACAACGACTGAAGTCTGAGCCGCACACTACATACTGAAAAATTAGACCCGAGTAGTCCTCGAGAAGCGGCAAGCCTACTCATAGGCGATGCGAGGATTTCAGCGAAAGAATAAAAAATTCACACAGCTTCTGCGGTGTCCTGCTAGAGCGTCCCTTCTCCTTTGAGATAACTTCGAAAGCGGCCCATCAAATCAGCACCGAGTGTTCCACCTTCCGGTTTTTTCATGTCCGGGTCGGCAAAGTGCCCGCGAATTTCCTGGAGGCGTTTTTCCGCCTGCTCATTCCCCTGCAGCCGCTTCGTCTTCTCTAGCGCCGTATCGAACGCCTCAAACGTCAGCTCGTTGTATCCAAAAGAGCGAATCCTTTTGACGGCTTTCATCATGGCCTGATTCCGGAAGGTCGTCAGATGCTCTGAATCGATCTCTTTGAGCCCTAGTTTCCGAGCCCTGCGTTCAGCCGCCTTACGGATTCCGCTGCGCACGAAATCCGGAGATGTCTGTAGTCGCTTCCATGCCTCATCGGTCCACACGACTCGATCCTGGGGTGTGCCCCACAATTGAAGCAGTATCGGCTCGTCGATCCGCGTAACACCGTTCTCTCGCGCCAAATCTTCTGTGTCACGCCTCAACATGTCGGTAACGAATTCGACGGCGATCGGCGGCGACTGTTTCAATTTCTCGTGAAGGTGGGCCAGTGCCCCCTCGCTCCACTCCAACGGAGGAGCCGAAGCCTCACGCAGATCGCCCAACGCTTCTACCTTTTCAAAGAGCTCGACATTGACCTCGAGATGACCCCGCTCCCTGGCGATCTCTTCGGCAATTTGCCTGATCATGTTACGCATGAATTCCGGAACCGTATTCAGCCGGTCCTTGGCGGCGGCGGTCCATGGGAGTCGGCCCTGCGTCATCGCAGCTGCGGCTTCCGCCATGCCGGACTCTCCGCCCATACCACCCATCATCTGACTCTTGAACTGTTCGAGCATCTCCTCCGTAATTTCCGCATAGCCAAGTTCGCGAGCCTTTTTCTCGGCCAGACGACGAACCATTCCACGCAAGAATAGCGGTGCCCGCTCTAGACGCTTCGAGGCCTCGTCCGTCCAATGGACATCTATCCCGACTGCATCGTGAGAGTCTGGTGCATTCATGATGCGCATCCTGTTATGACTGATTCAGGAGTTCCTTCAATTCCTTGCCTGCTTTGAAAAATGGGACCTTCTTGGCAGGAACCGCCACGGTGGCGCCGGTCTTGGGATTCCGCCCTTCTTTCATCCGACGAGCCCGCAGCCGAAAACTGCCGAACCCTCGAATCTCTGTCTTATCGCCGTTCTTCAACGAATCACGCACACAGTCGAAAATGATATTGACGACGACTTCCGCCTGTCGTTTCGTCAAGGTCGTGACCTGTTCGGATACGCGCTCGATGATTTGTGCCTTCGTCATGCTGGACCCCCTTTCATGATGATGAGTCGGTCTGCGTATCGATCCACCCGCGCTAGAACGCCAAGAGATACTTGAGACTGACTCCGGAGTAAAAGTCCAATCTGGGAAAGAGCACCGACAGTCGCGATTCGACCAACTCTCTGATCGAAAATCGTCGGCGCGGCTCAATGACTTTCGGCACGCCATCGATACCTGCCACATCCGCTGCAAGCTGGATCGCCGCGTCGAGATCACCGAGATCATCCACCAGCTTCGAAGCTTTCGCCTGACGGCCCGTGAAGATTCGACCATCCGCCAAAGCCTGGACATCCGCCACGTCGAGTCCGCGCCCTTCCGCCACGGCCTCAATAAACTGCTTATGGACATCGTCCATGACAGATTGGAGCAATTCGTGTTCTTCATCACTCATCTTCCGGAGCGGCGATCCCACATCTTTGAATCGGCCACTTTTAATCACGACACCTTCAACCCCGATTTTCTTGAGCAGCCCTTCGACATTGGCCATCTCCATGATGACCCCGATACTCCCCGTCAACGTCCCTGAATTGGCCATAATCCGATCTGCCGCCACCGCAATATAGTATCCTCCTGACGCCGCCACCGTACCCATTGAGGCAATGACCGCCTTATTACTCTTATTCCGAACCCGCTGGACCGCATCATGTATTTCTTGCGACGGCACGACTCCGCCTCCGGGGCTGTCGATTCGCAAGACGATCGCTTTCACGGAGGGGTTGTCGGCAAATCGCTTCAACTCGCTGATTGTGGATTGCGCATCGACAATGACGCCTTCAATACGAATCAATCCAATCCGATCCTCCATTGAAATGTCGAGGTCGGGAAAGAACAGGTTTATCAGAAAGAGCAACCCCAGCCCGACACCGAGCGCCCAGAACACTCTGCGCACGATCCCACTCTTGGCTGGTCTTCCTGCTGTTTCGTCACTCATAGTTTTGCTTGCTCACAGCTGGGGTGACAGCCCCCCAGCTTATACTGAGACCTAGTATATTGGGCCTACTTATCGTCCTCGGCTTCGCCTCGTTTCCGGTTCTGCTTCGCCGCACGACCCAAGCTTTGGTCCAACACGCCTTGCGTGGCGTGATATTCATCGACCTTCCGGCGATCGGAATCCGTTTGATGCTCGCGTAGGCTGAGCGCAATCTTCCGTTCTTCACGATCGACCTTGATGATCTTGGCCGTGACTGCGTCCTCCAGCTTGAACTTCTCTTCGAGTTTAGCCTGCGGGTCAAGCCCGGCCTCGCTGATGTGAACCAACCCTTCGACTCCCCCGTCCAATTCGACAAAGATACCGAAGTCGGCGACCTTGCTCACCTTCCCAACTGCCACATCTCCGACAGCATACCGGTTCGGAATCTCGTCGTCCCATGGATCATTCTTGAGCTGCTTATACCCGAGTGACAGCCGCTCCTTTTCCTTATCGATCCGCAAGACCACGGCCTCGACCTTCTGCCCCTTTTTAAAGAGTTCAGAGGGATGCTTGATATGTTTCGTCCAAGACATGTCGGAAATGTGAATCAATCCATCGATACCCTCTTCAAGTCCGACGAACGCGCCAAAGTCAGTAAGACTCTTCACCTTGCCTTCGATGCGCGTGCCGATGGCGTACTTCCCTTCCACCATATCCCAGGGATTCGGCGCCGTCTGCTTCATGCCGAGCGAAATCTTCCGGCTGGCCTGATCCACATTCAAAACCGCGGCTTCAACCTGATCCCCGATAGACACGACGCGCGACGGATGGCGCACCTCGTGCGTCCATGACATCACGGAGACATGCACCAATCCCTCGACCCCTGGCTCGAGCTCGATGAACGCCCCGTAGTCGGTCAAACTCACAACTCGACCTCGAACACGAGTACCGATCGCATATTTACTGGCCACGCCGGTCCAGGGATCAGCGCTCTTCTGTTTCAAGCCGAGTGAAATGCGGCCAGTCTCTCGATCGTACTTGAGAACGCTCACTTCCACCTTGTCGCCGATATTGAACATTTCCGACGGATGGCCAACACGGCCCCAGGACATGTCCGTGATATGGAGGAGCCCGTCGATGCCACCAAGGTCGATAAACGCCCCATAATCCGTGATGTTCTTCACCACGCCTTGAATCAATTGTCCTTCCTTCAACGTGGAGAGGGTCGTCTTCCGTTTCGAATCCCTCGTCTCTTCCAAGAGCACACGCCGAGACACAACGACGTTACCGCGTCGATGATTGATCTTGATGATCTTGAGCGGGAACGTGCGTCCGACCAACCCGTCAAGATCCCGCACTGGATGAAGGTCGATCTGCGAGCCCGGCAGAAAGGCTTTCACACCGATATCCACCATCATACCGCCTTTGATCCGCGCCACGATCTTCCCATCGATGCTTTTACCGTCATTGAAAAGCTTTTCCAGCTCCTCCCAAATCTTCATCTTGTCGGCTTTTTCTTTGGAGAGAACTAGATTGCCGTCATCGTCTTCACACTCCTCGATATAGACTTTGAACACATCGCCCACCTTGATGCTCTGGAGCTCCTCGGTGGAGAATTGATCGTTCGGGATCATGCCTTCTGACTTATACCCGATGTCGACGACCACCTTGTCTTTACTCACGGCAACGACGCGACCCTCTGTAATGGTGCCCTCTTCGAGGTTTTTGAATGTCTCCTCGTATAGAGCCGCTAAGGCCGCTCGGTCTAATTGCTGCTCACTGGATGGCGAAACCATACTCATGGTGTGAATCCTACTCTTCCGACAGGAGTCGGGTGCTGATGGTTATACACCGACATTCACTCAGCCTTGCGAATGCCGGCACTTGACTGCTGGGTCGGTGACTCCACGGCACCTAAGGAGGCAATACGATCCATCACGGTGCGACTCACCTCCTGATAAAACTGCTTGGCCTCTCCATGCTCCCCTCTCCGGGGAAACGCCAGGGAATCCCCAAAGAGAACGGTCACGGGACGGAAGCGCGGCCACATGGTCCCAGACGGCAGTACGTCGAACGTGCCCTTGAGATAGGCCGGAACCACAGGACATCCAGCTCGTTCCACAATCACACCAATCCCAGGTTTGGGAGACTGTAACCGGCCATCCAGGCTGCGACTACCCTCAGGAAAGATCACCACAACCTTTCCTTCCTTGATCAGCGCGACCGCCTTACCAAATGCGTCACGGTCTACTCGACCAGTCCTCAGGGGAATCCATCCCAACCATTGGCAGATGGCCCTAAGGCCTGGAACCGGAAAGAGATCGCTGCGCCCCAAATACCAGACCCGCCGCCTCATCCCGCAACCCAAGAGGGGAATATCCAGGTAACTGGCATGGTTCGCCGCGACGATGAACCCGCCGGTCTTGGGAACCTCCCCAACGACTCGATAGCGAAAACAGAACCAGCCGACGGTCCGGGCGAGGATCCACAGGATCCCGTAAATCACCGAACTCACAATCGAGCCGCAATCGCAACCAGCATCTGGTCCACGACCTCCACGACAGATAATGTCGAGGTGTCGATGAACCGAGCATCCTCAGCGGGAACCAGCGGGGAGACCGAACGGGAGCGATCTCGTGTATCGCGTCCCGCAAGATCTGACGTTGTCTCTTCAAATGCCCTGGAATGTCCCGCCGCAACGAGTTCCCGATGTCGGCGTTGGGCCCTGACAGTCGGATCCGCTTCGAGAAAAAATTTCACGTCTGCCGCAGGGAACACGTTCGTCCCCATATCCCGCCCCTCGGCCACCACCGATCCACCTTGTCCGATTTGCCGCTGGATAGGCAGCAGCCAGGCCCGGACCGCGGGAATTGCCGAAACCACCGATGCCGCGGCCGACACCTCTGGTGTTCGGAGATTGCCGCTCACGTCCTTGCCATTGACCAACACCGTTGCGGCTCCGTGATGGAACTGCATCTGGAGCTTGAGGGTGGGTAACAGAGCGCCGACCGCCTCAGCATCCGACGGGTCTAGGCCAGACTCACTGACAGCCCAGGCTACCGCACGGTAAAGAGCCCCCGTATCGAGATACAGATAGCCCAATCGAGAGGCCAACAACCGGGCCACCGTACTCTTGCCGACACCAGCTGGACCATCGATCGCAACGATCAACCGGTTCGCTACCTTGTCCTCCGCAACAGATCCCACGTCGTGGCCCCGTATTATAGCCGTCACCGGCGTTCAGTCAATAATTCCAATAATGTGCGATGAAACGCTGGGAATGATGTCTCGATACACCCCGTCTCGTCAATCAGGGTCGATGCCGAAGCGGTCAAGCCTGCGATAGCTAATGACATCGCCACCCGATGATCTCCGTGACTGCGGCCACGCGCAGCCTGCAATCGACCGTTCGCCTCTGTTGTGCCAAGTCCTCGCACAACCATTCCGTCGGGCTTTTCTGTGATCTGCGCCCCCATCGCGCGCAACTCTGCGGACACCGTCGCAATCCGATCGCTCTCTTTGACCCGCAATTCTTCAGCCCCGGAGATAATCGTCTCACCCTCTGCGACTGCAGCCGCGACACAGAGGGTGGGAAATTCATCGATCATCTGTGGAATCAAGTCCGGCCCGATCGCCACCCCACGCAACCGTGCAGACTTCACCCGGATATCCGCAATCGGCTCTCCTGCCTCTTCCCGTCGATTGAGCAATTGAATGTCCGCGTCCATCCTCGTCATCACGTCCAATAGGCCTGTCCTGGTGGGGTTGATCCCCACCTGTTGAATCGTCACATCCGAGCCGGGAACAATCGTCGCACCCACGATGAAGAACGCAGCGGCAGAGAAATCACCCGGCACGACCAATCGTGGCGCCGCATTCCACCCAACCGACGGTCGTCCATCGATCAGCACAGTCGTCCCTTCCCGTCGAAACGCAATACCCAGAAACTGGAACAACCGTTCCGTATGGTCCCGTGAGAGACGCGGCTCTGTGATGCGAGTCGTTCCCTCAGCAAACAAGGCTGCGAGCAACAATGCCGACTTGATTTGCGCGCTCGCCACCGGCGAAGCGTAGGTGATCGCGCGAAGATGACTACCCTTCACGGCTAAGGGGGCAAGTTCACCGCCCTTGCGCCCGGCGATGGTTGCCCCCATTTCCCGCAAGGGCTTGACGATCCGCCCCATTGGGCGGCGACGAATCGATTCGTCGCCGGTCAGGACCGTGAAAAAATCCTGCCCCGCCAGCAGGCCAGTGAGGAGACGAATGCCAGTTCCAGAATTCCCGCAATCAATCGGCCCGCTCGGCTCGGTCAAGCCCCAAAGTCCCTTGCCATACACACGGAGTTCCTCAACCGATTCATCGATGCGTATTCCAAGAGCCTGGAACGCGCGCATCGTATTAAGACAGTCTTCACCTCGACAATAGCGCGCAACCGTGCTCACCCCATTCGCCAAGGCTGTCAGGATGATGGCGCGATGGGTGATCGACTTATCGCCAGGGACGGAAATCGTCCCCTGTAACGACCGGCCTGGTGTGATAGTCAAAGACCCCATTGAAATACTACGCAGACACCGCGAGTTGTGTAGAAAGCTTCTCTCGTTCCTGCCTGGCTCGTTCGAGTTCCTTCTCGATGCCTGCGGCATCGCCCACTCGAATGAGCTGTTTCAATTGGCTCAGCGAGCGCTCATAGGCTTCAATAAATGTGACCACATTGTCACGGTTCCAGAGAAAAATATCGCGCCACATTTCAGGGGAACTCGCGGCAATCCTGGTTGTATCCCGCAGCCCGCCCCCCGAGTGGCTTGCCAAATCGAGGGAGGGAATCTGTTGATCGCGAATCTCAGCCAGGGCATTGATCAAGGCAAAGGCCGCGACATGAGGCAAATGGCTCACTGCTCCAAGAATCTTGTCATGTAGATGGGCATCCATCGTAAGCACCACCGAACCGGTTTCCTGCCACATCGTGCGGACCCGCTCAAGGGCCTGTGGATTCGTCGTGTTTGTCGGAGTGATAATGCAGCGCGCACCCATAAAGAGCTGATCCGATCCGGCCGCTACACCCGTCTTTTCCTTGCCGGCAATGGGATGGGCTCCGACAAAATGGACACCGTCCGGCATGGCTCGTTCAGCCTGTTCCACCAGCAGACCCTTCACGCTTCCGACATCGGTCACAATCGCACCTTTTTTCAAGCAGGAGGCCCACTCCGTCAGATGCCGTTCATAGGTATCGACCGGCGTGGCCAACACAACCAAGTCGGCATCCCTCACTCCGTCTTTGGGGTCGACAACATAGCGGTCAATCGCGCCCAGCTCGACCGCCGTTTTTAAGTTTTCGACACGCCTCCCAACCCCGATGACCCTTGCTGCTAATCCCTTTCGGCGCAGAATCATCCCGAGCGATCCGCCGATCAGCCCGACTCCGATTATTGTGACCTGGTTGAAATGCAATGCCATTCTTCAAGCTGGACCGAGGCTGAACCTCAATCTTGAGTCCTTCACGTACAGTCCTTCTGATTACAATTCCCGACCGACCGCCACGGCAATCTTTCGCATATCCTGCATCAGTTCCTTGAACTGACTCGGCTTAATGGATTCCTCACCATCACACAGCGCACACTCCGGGTTCGAGTGGACTTCGATCAGAATGCCATCCGCCCCTGCGGCCACTGCCGCTTTCGACATTGGCGCCACCAGATTCCACTTGCCGGTGGCATGGCTGGGATCGACGATGACGGGCAAATGCGACAGTTCTTTCAACGTCGGAACCGCAGCAAGATCGAGCGTATTGCGATATTGCGTCTC
>JAYTTD010000127.1:0-17741 GCA_043745235.1 Nitrospira sp.
GAAGGTACGCCTCCGGTTTCGACTCGCCTGCGGCCTTGCTGAACGGTCTTTTTGAGCATCCTGTTTGGTGGGCTCCTGTTGTCCTAGAAGTGCAGGCCATTGAATCCCACTGTGCACAATAGATTTTTCCGCAGAGCCGGTGTCTTTACCGCTCTCATTTTTTTGACTGCAACCACCATCCTCTCCGCGGCGGAGAAGATTCCCGCAACCTTGACGGTTCACGATAGCCTCACTGCGCCCAATCAGCCGGCCACCATAGAAGCGACGCTCAGATGGAAGGGCCTCCTGACGGAGACCGGTCTGGGAGGAGCACCCATCGAGCTTCTCGTCGCCGGGAACGTCGTCGCGACCGCGATGACGGGCGGCGACGGACGAGCTGTCTTGTCATATACCCCGAAAGCCAAAGGGGCAGTCCCATTCACGGTGCGAGTGGGAGTAGCTTCGAAAGTTACCGTGGACGAAGCCGGTGCGAATCTGGCCGTCTGGGAACGTCGTGGTCCGATCATGGCGGTGGAAATGGCGGCACTCATGGAAGATACCGTCGGACAGGGGCCGACTATAACCTGGCCCGGGAAAGAGGCGGAAGGCAGACATCCGATGCCCAATGCCGCAGAGGAACTCGGCAAGCTCACACAGTTCTACTACAACGTGCTGTATGTGGCGACGTGGGATAAGGGGACTGGTGATAGAGACCGGGTGAATGCGCAAGCCAGACAATGGCTCACGGATCAGAAGTTTCCGGTCGGGCACATTCTCGTGCTGCCATCTGATCCAGAAGCGCTTGGGGCGAAGCTTGATGAACTGCATGCCGCCGGATGGAAGACACTTAAAGTAGGGGTAGGGCGCACAAGGGCCTTTGCCGAAGCGTTTCTGCAGCGGCGCCTTGAGGCCGTGATGGTGCCTGAACCAGCGAAGGGGGAGGCGCCGCGGAAAGCGAAGGTGGCGAAAGAGTGGAAAGAGGTGCGCAAAAAGATGTGAGGGCGGCCAGGTAGCTCCCCTTGCTCGTGGAACGCGCACGATGAAACGGTGCTCGTCCGACACGCGCAGTGGGGGAGCTACCTGGCCACCCTCTTGTGGAGATGCTTTCCGCTCGGGTGAAGGAAGAAAGTAGAAGATAGAAAAGGCTGTGGTCGCTCGATGCGCGCAGTGAAGGACAGTCCAGTCGCCCGCTTATTTAGGAACAATTTGCGTACGAGTGGGAGGGAGGCGAAGAAGATAGGACATCTGACCGCACGAACATCCCCGCGCATCCGTTCCATCCATGATGGTGTGGAACAGAAGCAAAGTGGGCAACAGACCTGCGGCAAGAAATCCTAAGGCGTGTTATACGAACAGACAACTAGAACTCCGCATCTTAGGCAGATCAGTCTAGGTATAGTTAGGTTTCACAGCACGACATGCAGCAAAACGAAAGAACTTTGAATGCCTCGAACATCGCTGGGATCACGGCGAGTTTCTACACAAGTCTGAAATCGATAGGCGAGTCAATTCGAGGCAAAACGGGTGTCCCTCTATTCATGGCACTCAAGCGTGAAAAGCTAGTTGGAGGCCCGTATCCAGATGTATCGCTATTCGAGGCGGCCAACCGTATCATGTCTGATCTCGTAATCTTAAAGGGCGTCGCCGGGCTTCTCCAGAACAACTCGTTCCCTTTTTCTTCGTATACTGTCGAGTTCGGGAACGAGAACGAAAACGGGTTTGATATTTGCGCTTCGTCGGACTCAGCTTCACTCGTCGGCGAAGCGTTCAATGTCGCTTCGTCATTCTTCCAAACCAAGAAAGGCTCAGCCCTCAAGAAGCTTAGACGAGATGGTGCCAACGCTACTTATCGGATTCTCATGTTTAACGACGACGCTGTTTCATCCAGCTACTCTCCGAAACCTGAAGTCGGTCTGCACCACATACTCGTTTGTGTTGAGTCTGGCCAAGTTCAAGTGAAGCCCAACCCTTCGTTCCACCAGATCGCCTTCGGCGGCCGCTGAATCGTATATGTGCTATTAAGTGTGCTCAGCCGTGAAGTCTAGCCCGTGTATAGTTGGTGGGGAGATGTTTCTAGCTTTCCCCTCCGGATGGAGAATCCACATGCGTTAGACTATGCCGTGGCATAAGGGATCGGCATCGCCTTCCATTCCATCTTTCTATCCTTTAGTATAAGCCTCAGATTTCCTTCTTATTGAGGCTCTTCTGAATGCGGGCGAAGACTAGTTTTTCCTGCCAAGCTTGCGGCCACCAGTCGCCACGGTGGCTTGGTCGCTGCCCCGATTGCAGCGGCTGGAACACCATGAAAGAGGAACGGCAGGCGCCGACCGGCAAGGGGCGGCCTGCTGCGATGAAGACGGCGCAGGCAAAGGCTACGCCGATTGCCGACATCGAAGTGGTCGGTGAGGACCGGCGGCTGACGCACATTGGTGAATTCGACCGGGTGCTGGGGGGCGGAGTCATTCCCGGCTCGGTCATCCTGATTGGCGGCGATCCCGGGATTGGGAAGACGACCTTGCTACTCCAGGCGCTCCCGCGCCTGTCTTCCAAGGAAGAACCGGTACTGTATGTCTCCGGAGAGGAGTCTCCGAGGCAGATCAAGATGCGGGGGCAGCGGCTCGGCATTGAGCATCCGAATCTATTAATCCTAGCGGAAACTTCACTCGAACAGATCCTCAAAGCCACACAAGAGATTCAGCCGGCTGCAGTGGTGGTCGACTCGATCCAAACGGTCTACACGGAACAGATCACGTCCGCGCCGGGGAGCATTAGCCAGGTGCAGGAGGTGGCAGGCCAATTGATGTGGTACGCAAAGCGCAGCGGCGTGCCGGTCTTCATCATTGGACATGTCACCAAAGAAGGCGCGATCGCCGGGCCGCGACTGTTGGAACATATCGTCGATACGGTGCTCTATTTTGAAGGAGACAAGGGGCACAGTTTTCGTATTCTTCGGGCGGTGAAGAATCGCTTTGGTTCGACCAACGAGATCGGCGTGTTCGAAATGAAAGATTCTGGGCTGGAAGAAGTGAGCAACCCCTCCGAGTTATTCTTGGCGGAACGGTCTCAGCGCACGACGGGATCGGTGGTGGTATCCAGTCTTGAAGGATCGCGGCCGATTCTTGTCGAACTACAAGCATTGGTGTCTTCCACGAGTTATGCGATGCCGAAACGAATGGCCAATGGCGTGGAGCAGAATAGGGTGTCGCTGTTGCTCGCGGTCATGGAGAAGCGGCTGGGTATGCATCTGTCCGGACAAGATGTCTACGTGAATGTCGTCGGTGGAATGCATATCGACGAACCGGCCATCGATTTGGGTATCGTGGCGGCGGTCACATCGAGTTTGCGCGAAGTGCCGATTGAGCCGGGACTGTTGGTGTTGGGTGAAGTGGGACTCGGCGGTGAAGTGCGCGCGATCAGTCAGGCGGAGATGCGGATTCGCGAAGCGGCAAAGATGGGATTCAAACGCTGTCTGTTGCCGGAACGGAACATGGCCAAGCTGGAGCCCATCGATGGGATTGAATTGATCGGGATTCGCGAAGTGGGGGAAGCATTGGATGTGGTACTCGCCTAGGCGCAATGTAAAATGAAAAATTCAAAATGCAAAATGAACGGTCGGGCTAATTTTACATTTTTCATTTTGTCTTTTGCATTGGTTTTGCTCGCTGGCTGCGCGCTGGTGGCGCCGAAGGAAGAAGCGCCCCTCAAACAGGCGACGGTGGAAGAGCTGACGGCTTTGCTGAATCAGCGGGAAGCGGCGATCCAGACCATGAAGGGTCTTTTCAGCGCCAAGGTGCGGGGAGGAATCATTCCCATCACATCACGGGTAGAGGGGGCGTTGTTCTATCGTCGTCCGAACGCCATGCGCCTGCGCGGGTTCACTGCAGTCGGCAGCGAACTCTTCGAATTTGTGCAGGCAGATGATCGGTTCAGGCTGCGCTTGCCGACGATGGGCCGTGTCCTGTCCGGTAGTCCATCCGACATGAGCGAGATGGGTAAGTTCGCTCGGCCGTTTCAATTGAGTGTGTGGGCGATGGTCGGCGTGTTGGGCACCGGCACGATCGCGAAAGACGAGACGGCCGCGCTCGTGGAAGAGGGCGACCGCTATCGACTGGATGTTTTTGGCCCGTCTTCTGCTGGGGCGCAGCTCATGCGTCGGCGGTTGTGGTTTGAGAGGCAGACACTGCTCGTTGTTCAGGAAGATCGGCTCACGGAGTCGGGAACGGTGGAAGCCACTATTCAGTACGAGGACTTCCGTATGATCGGCGAGACGAAGCCGATTTCCCGCGCCGGCAATGGGCCACTGTTGAGGCCGTTTAAAATTTTGCTGGAAGATGGGCGAGGGCAGGGGAGCGTGCAGGTCACGTTTCACGAGATGATTCCGAATATGCCGTTGAACGCAACCGACCTCGGTCAAGCCTAGCAAGATGCTGAAAAGGGGGCGGGGTGGCTGGGACGATCCCCGTGCTCGCGCAACGCGCGGCCTCAGAAGGCCCTCGTTGGACGCGCGCAGTTGGGATCATTCCAGCCACCCCTTATGAAGTGATAGTTCGCTGCGGCCTTGCTGGACAGCTTTTTTGAGCATCTTGCGGGAGTGTTCTCCTACTTCTTTCATACAAGCGGACCATCTGAGTTCTGGCATGTCAATATAGTTTTTCCGTAGCCTGGTAGTCACGATGAAAGTACTGGCAGTCGAGACGGCAACCTCGTGGCAGAGTGTGGCGATCCTTGATGAATCGCGTGTCCTTGCCCGTCACGACCAGGACGCCATTGGGTCGCATGCAAAATTGTTGTTGCCGACGATCGATCGATTGTTTTGTGAGACGGGTCTGACGCTCACGCAGTTGGATGGCCTCGTCGTATCGATTGGTCCCGGGTCTTTCACGGGACTTCGTGTAGGCCTGGCAACCGTCCTTGGGTTTCGGACGATCAGTCGGCTCCCTTTGGCGGTGGTGCCGACACTGGAGGGCATGGCTTGGAATCTTAGAGGAACCTCGACGCTGCTCTGTCCCATTCTCAACAGCCGGCGAGAGGAACTCTATTGGGCGCTCTTTCGCTGGACTGGCGATGGCCGGTTGGAGCGAGTCGTGTCTGAACAGGTGGGTACCGCCGCGATGCTAGGGAGTAGCCTCACAGAATCGGCTCTCGTATTTGGCGAAGGCTGGATGGTTGAAGCTGCGGCCATTCGTGCATCGATACCTCCTTCTGCCACGGTCGACGAGGCGCCGGAGGCTGCCATGAAACCTTCAGCTGTCTCGATCGGGTTGGCAGGGATTGAGAGATTCCGACGGGGTGAGTGTGCAGGAATTGGTATCAGTCCATTATATGTGCAACGTACCGCTGCAGAACTGAAATACGAGGAGTCCGGTGGCCTGTCTCCGGTGGCCCTGCGTCAGGAACGGGTGGCAAGAAAAGTGAACGCGCGTGTGGCGGCGGCACGGATTCCAACGGCGCGGGCTCGGGTCACACGAGAAAAACGCACGGGTAGAACGCGCGACGGCGCATGACGGCACTGTCGGGTCACAGAGGGAGAGCGGTGATGGGCGCATGGGTCATTGAGCCGTCGACCATCGAGTCTTTGCCGGACATTCTGCAGATTGAAGAAGCTTGCTTCTCAGCCCCCTGGACGCGCAAAATGTTGCAAGCAGAACTGAGCGGCAATCCCTTTGCACATTTCCTATTGGCAAAGCAGGTGCCGCCTGGCGAAGCAGGTTCTATCTCGATTGTCGGATATCTCTGTTTCTGGGTCGTCTTCGAGGAAGTACGGCTGATGAACCTAGCGGTCATCGAGTCGATGCGGCGTAAGGGCATCGCCAGAGCCTTGGTTCTACAGGCCCTGGAGATGGGGCTAGCACAAGCGGCGATGTGCGCTACGCTCGAAGTGCGGGCTTCGAACCTTGCCGCGCATGCACTCTACCGACGTCTAGGGTTTCGCGATGTGACAACCCGACCCGCGTACTATACCAATCCCCTAGAAGATGCGTTGCTGATGGAACTGGACCCGATTGTGTCGGAGTCGCGCCGATTGACTGACGAAGTCGGTCGCGAGGAAGGACGTCTCAGGCCGCTGTAGTAATCTCATAACCAGGAGGTGCGACATGCTGACAGACAGTATGATTGCGGAACGGCTGCGTCAATCCAGTCGCGAATTTCGTGTATTGGAAGAAGCGCACCACCGTCTGGACCTGGAGTTGATCCAATTGCAGAAGCGCCACGTATTAACTCCTGCCGAAGAACTGTCTCTGAAGGAGTTGCACAAAGAGAAGTTGTCGAAGAAAGACCAGATGGCCGAGCTGATTCGTGTCTGTCGAGATCACGAACTGCAGGCTGCTCCACAGTGAGGAGCCGTGTCGTGGGAGTGGTGTCAGCCAGCAACTGGGACCGGAGTTATGGCACAGATTCTCAATCCATTTGGCGCGCATATCCAGACCGTCAAGAAGCGTCTGATCGTCATCGGGGCCACGATACTGGTGGCCCTGCTGGTGTCCTTTACCTTTTCTGGTGAGATGGTCGCGTGGCTGAATCGTCCGTTTCCCAACCAACTGGTCTTCTACGGACCGACGGAAGCCTTGTTCGCCTCGATCAAAGTCTCGTTTCTGGCGGCCATTCTCGCGAGTTTGCCGGTCATCTTCTATCAGTGCTGGAAGTTTATTGAACCGGCGTTGCTCCCCAAGGAGCAACGCTGGGGCATCCCGTTATTTGCGCTGGCGGGCGCGCTCTTTGCTTTCGGTTTGATCTTTTGCAATCTCGTGATTCTCCCGCTGGTCATCGATTTCTTTGTCAGCTTCGGCATGGATCATGACGTCACCCCGCTCTTGAGTGTCGGGACCTACATCGATTTCAATGTCAAATTTCTGCTGATATTCGGCTGTGCGTTTGAACTGCCGCTGGTACTCACCATTCTCGCGCGGGTGGGTGTGGTCTCGGCCCAGGTGTTAGCGAAGTATCGGAAACACGCGATTGTGGCCGCGTTAATCTTGTCGGCCGTCGTCACGCCCGATGCGACCCTCTTTACCATGCTCTTGATGGCCGTGCCCTTGATGGTGTTGTATGAGATTGGAATTATTGGCGCACGCATCTTTGGACGGGGAGGCCCAACCGGAGTCAGTTTGCCGCTCGATCCGGATGTGCCGATAGGACCGGCCGGGCAGCGGGTTCGATAGTAGGATGCTGAAAAAGTTTGTCAGCCTCCCGGGTAGGCCTGTCTTGTTCGTTTGGTTCGAAGAACGAAAGAAATCAGACAAACTGGGCCGGTCTCGCGTGCAAAATAGTTTTCCGTAGCATGATAGAGGCTGGTACGGGGTAACCGGATTAGGGGATAGATGATGATGCGGGTTCGAATGCTATCGACAGTCCTTGCGCTAAGTCTATGGAGTGCAGGCGGGATATTGGGGGCTACCACTCAGGCACCTTCGCCGGTCACGCCAGTTCCGCCATCTCCGCAGCAAGCCCCAGGCCATGGAGAAAGTCAGCCTCAATACGGTTCATTCGGTCAGCAGGCCGCGAGCATTCAGGCGCTCACGTCTGTCGGGAACGACCTGGTCTATGCCGGCTCGTTTGGCCTCGGTCTATTTCGCAGCGAGGATCGAGGCGCCACATGGACAAAATCGGACCAGGGTGTGACCGATCCGTTTATTTTGACACTTACTACGGGGAAAGACGGCGCGATTTTTGCCGGAACGTTTCGTGGCGGGGTCTTTCGTTCGCGCGATCGAGGGAAGAGCTGGCAGGCGATCAATAGCGGGCTCAAGCGCTTGGAAATCAAAGCCCTTTTTGCCGTGGATGAAGGGGTGTACGCGGGCACGAGCGATGGGGTCTATCGACTCGCCGCTGCCGACCGTTGGTCGGTCGTCACCACCGGTCTCGATGACATCCTGGTCCATTCGCTGGCTCTCTCGCCAGACGGGACACTGTTTGCCGGCACCTCTGGAAAAGGCATCGTGCGATTTAAGGCTCAATCGGCCGGCTGGGTACGGCAACACAATGCACTCAAAGATCATGAAGGGATGACGGAGAACTTTATTCGAGTATTGACGATTGATCCCGAGGGTGGCATCTATGCCGGCACGTTCGATGGAGGCGTCTTTCACAGTGCCGATGGGGGCATGACCTGGCGGCCCATCAGCCGGGCGCTCCCGAACGATTCGATACGCGGGATTTTGTTCAACAGGCGGGGGCTTTTTGTGGCGACGGGGCACGGCATTTTCAAAACGATCGACAAGGGGCGTCAGTGGGTGCCCCTCAATAATGGGTTGACGAGCATGGCGATTCAAGTCTTGATCGAGTCCGGCGCCGGAGTGTTCTATGCCGGTACGAGCGCCGGGGCATTCCGAAGCGACGACGACGGACGGACATGGAATCCCATCAATCAGGGTCTTGAGGGAGGGGAGGCTCCGGCACCTTTCCATTTTCGCTAACCAAGAAAGGGTAGAGGATATGTCAGAACCTACGGAGAACACACGCGCCACCATTTCCGTCAGCAGCAAAGGGGCGTCGTTGGGCGAGATTGTGTTGCGCTTGTTTCATGATGTGGCGCCAGGGCATGTGAAGAACTTTACAAAGTTGGCCCAAGAAGGCTTCTATAACGGCACGACGTTTCATCGGGTCATTCCCGGTTTCATGATTCAGGGCGGCGATCCCAACAGCAAGAATGCTGACCGTGCGTCGCATGGCATGGGGGGACCGGGGCACACGGTCAAAGCCGAGTTCAACAGCAAGCCACACAAGCGCGGGGTACTCTCCATGGCGCGCTCGAACGACCCGGACAGCGCTGGTTCGCAGTTTTTCATCTGTGTCGCCGACGCGAATTTTCTCGATTGGCAGTACACGGCATTCGGTGAAGTGGTCAGCGGGATGGACGTGGCGGACAAGGTGGTGAACATGAAGAAGGATAGACAAGACAATCCTCTCGAACGAGTCGAGATGACGGTTACGGTCACAGACTAGCGTGAGGGGTTTAGACCGAAGAGAAGATGGATTGCCGGATCCGGTGTGGGATGCGTTCAGGGCGATCGCCTCACGCCTCACGCCTTACGCCTTACTGTTTGTCACAGGGTGCGCCATTCCTCTGGTGCCCTATCGTGCGGTTTATGAAGATCCCGTGAACTATGTTCGGCTGGAGATGGATGATTCGGTTCTGCCGGAGTGGCCTCCCAGCTTGCATGCACATCCGAAGGCGATGCGTGCCGAGGACGTGGCTCGTCTCCTCGGTAGCATCTCAGTCAAAGAGCATCAGATCTGGTTGCAAAAATGGCTGCAGGGTGAAGCGCCGTTGATACCGGCGTTTCGTCCTGAGGAACTCGTCCTCTTGTCTCAGCAGATCGCAGAGGCCTTTGCCCTGGCCCGACCGAACGAACGCGTGACGTTTTATCTCAGCCAACCGCAGACGTCGGTCAAGCGTGTCATCACCACCGGCGGGGTATACGTCCA
This sequence comes from Nitrospira sp., assembly GCA_043745235.1. Classification (GTDB taxonomy): domain Bacteria; phylum Nitrospirota; class Nitrospiria; order Nitrospirales; family Nitrospiraceae; genus Palsa-1315. Next base: position 9,406 of record JAYTTD010000127.1, read on the forward strand.
TGGCACAGAGCTGCATTTCATTTTAGGGAATTGGCAGGTCGTCTACGGCATTCCGACCTATGGGATGATCTACGATCGGCGGTATCCCATGCGACCGACGGCCGCGAAAGGATTTTACCTGTACTTCTATCCAGCGGAGGCGACTATCACACAACGATACAGTTTCTGGGATACATTGTTGGCCAACAGGAATGACGAGCTCGTCATTGATCTGACGAAAACCGTTTCTGCCCCGATCGCCTCTGACGCAGGACGCTGAAGCAGTCGCGCTTTTCGCTTGCCCCTGAATTTCCCAAGACAGCCTCTTTGCCCAGAGAATCGCCTTATCCCTCACATTATTCTCCATACTCATGAAGCGCGCGAGTCGGCGTGTTTCTCTTGTGTACTTGCTCCATTTGGTTTGTTTGGTTGAACGAGATGAACCTGTCTTGCTCGGCTATCCGATGTGCTTGTCGCTGGTATGCGGATGGTGTCCTCATTCTGTAGAACCTTGAAAATGAGAAGCGAAGAATTACCTAATAAGACACAGACTTAGTAGATTTCATGCGGGTGATTCGGTAAGATGACAATGCAATTGTCGATATGATGCGGTTTACCCACCGAGCATGATTGATCCAGGGAGCAGGAGTGGTTCGAACGCGTGCTGTTATTGCCCTGATTGTCATGTTATTGATCGGCGGCGGCGCGTTTCTCATGTTCTCGCCCTACCTGACCGGCGACGACTATCTCAAAGACTTTTTCCTCCAACAGCTGGAGCAGAGCATTGGGCGAAAGATTGACGTCCATCGCATCAAGCTGGTCCTATTCCCCCGCATCCGACTGGAATTGACGCAGGTTGCGATTCATGATCGGAACTCCGATGACGTCTTGTTATCGGCTAAGAAGCTCGATTTGGTTTTGCGGTTTCTCCCGTTGTTACGCAAACAGGTGGTGGGGAAGCGGCTGCTCATCGAAGAACCGACCCTTACGCTTCGGCGCAATCGCAGCGGGCACTGGAACCTCCTTGATCAGGTCGTCCAGGGAGGCGCAGCCGACGAAGATGCTGTGCAGACGATCAGCCGGATTTTCCGCATCCGTGAAGCGACGCTGGTGAACGGGAAGATGATCATCATCGACGAGGCACGCCCAGATGGGACACGATCGATGACGCTGGAGTCAGTAGAGGCGTCGCTGGTCATTAGATCGGAGCGGGGGCAGGCAGATTTGCAAGTTTCTGCCGGTCATGCCGGCGACAAGGGCGTATCTGCCATTTCCTTGGCTGGGACGATCAGCACCGCCCAGCGGCAGATGTTGGTGATCGACGATTCCTCTACTTCGCAGGCCACACTCCAATTCGATGGCACACTTGAAGCCGCCAATCTGAGCCTTCGCGATGTGGCAGATTTCTTCGGGCCACGCCCGGTTCCACCGCAGTTGCAGGGCGCGGTCACTGTGCACAGTCATGTTCGCGCTGTGCCTGGTGTTGCGGGTTATGATGTGGTGTTGTCCGAACTGTCCGCGAATCTCGAACAGCTGAGGCTCTCAGGGCAGGCGAGCCTCGCCGGTCTGCTGACGCCTCAGCCCACGTTTGCGTTGACCCTCGCGGCATCCCCGATCCAATTAAGCCAGTTGTTCACGGCACTGCCGGCCGAGTGGGTACATTCTCAGCTGCCGGTGGTGATCAAGGACCGGGAGATCGACGGGATGGTGGAGATTGTCTCGGCTACCGTCACGGGATCGGTGGCGGCAGGGCCGCAGCTGTCGTTGACAGGTGAGTTTCGTGTGAAGCAGGGGCACGCCTTGATCGGAGACCATCATGTCCCTGCCACGGACTTGGCCGCGATGGTGTCGGTCGAAGCCGGACGTCTCAGGGTGTCGAATCTGAGCGGACTCTATGGCACGATCCATATGAATGAGAGCAAGGCGCTTGTCTCATTTTTAGAAGCGGGTCCCTGGCTTGAAATGGATATTTTAGGAACGATGGCCGCTGCAGATTTGTTGCAGTTTCTCGCGAAGACGGTCACATCGGAACAGCTATCGCGCGTGTTGGCCGCTTCGCATGATGTCGAAGGCCATGCCGCTCCCATGTTTCGTATGGTCGGCCCGCTCAATCAGCCGGGTGGTGTCACCTTTGCCGGGGGAGAGATTACCGTTCAGCAAGTCAGTCTGACTCATCCGTTATTGCCCGAACGCTTGACGACACTGCAAGGCCGGTTCGTGCTGTCCGAAGGCGGGACTCAATTCGATCAGGTGACGGGACAGTTGGGTGATCTGTCATTGCAGGTTAGCGGGGGCATCACGGGTGGCAGTAGCAGTACTTTCCAGGATTTCCTGATTCGGGTCAACGGTGACGCAGACCATATGGCCAAACTGTTGCCTTCGCAAGCCATTCCAGCCGGGATGATCGATGGTATGGTCAATGGCGCCGTCGTGTTGACTGGGCCTACCGTATCGCCGCATATACGAGGCGAGGTGGCCCTGACCGAATCAAAAGTCTCGCTTCCCGATCTGGTCGAAAAACCGATTGGCGCCCTGGCGACGGTGGAATTTGAGGGTATGATTCCACAGGGCTCCGGGGTCTTGCTCGATCGACTCGAGCTGATCGTGCCGCCAATCCGACTGCCGGTCAAAGGCAAGATTCAATTGGGTGAACGATTCTCTATCGACGCGGCAATTTCGACTGGCACACTGTCATTGTCCCGTGTTCCAGAATGGATTGCGAAGGGAGGGTTTGAGGCGGGGAATATCGAATTGTCGCTCGATATGAAGGGGAAGGGTCTTGATTGGAAAACCTGGAGAACCACCGGGTGGCTCGCGTTGACCAATGGTCTGATGAACGCCAAGGGGGTCCAAGGACCAATTCAGGACTTGTATCTGCGGGTCCATTTCGTGAAGAGTGGCGCGGAGATCAAACGGTTGTCGTTTCGCCTGCTCGACAGCGACCTCTCGCTAGAAGGGACGATCCGAAACTGGGCGGTGAAACCTACGATTACAGCCAAGATCGAGTCTAATCAGATGGATCTCGACCTCCTTATTCCGAAAGGCGAGCGGTCACCCATTCGAGAGTTTCTAGAAACCCTTGCCGCCACCAGCAAGGTTCAGGCCACCGCGTCGATGGCGCGAGGCCACTATAAACATCTCAAATTTGGGAGTCTCTCTGCCCGCATCATGATTCAAGACGGTGTGCTCGATCTGGATCGTGTGTCCGGCCAATCGACGAATGGAGACGTCGCCGGTCGCATCGTGGTGCAACTGCCGCGCAAGCAGCCAGCCGACGCTGAGCTCTCGGTTCGGGCAACGGGCCTGCCGGTGGAAGATGTGCTGAAATTATTTGGTCCGAAAGGGGGAGTCATCACGGGGGAAGCGCGGATGACAGGGACGATCCGCGGCAATGGGAAGAATCCGCATGGGCTGTATCCCACGCTGAACGGCAAGGTGGAGGTCCTGCTCGAAAACGGACGCATACTGAAATCACAAGAACGGGCGATCTGGAAAATCATCAGCATACTCAACTTGCCGGCGGTGCTGCAGGGGAAGGTGGATCTGGAAAAAGAGGGATTGCCCTATAACAAGATCACAGCGACGGTTCTTGCGCGGAATGGACTCTTCGAGACCGAGAACCTGATCATCGATAGTCCGATCGTCAAGATAACCGCCGCCGGCAATTACGATTTACCGACGGATCAAGTCGACATGGTCTGGGCCGTCAGCCCGTTCGGATCGTATTCGCAATTCCTGAAAACGATTCCACTTTTTGGACGGCTCTTTGCCGGTGATCGCAAAGGCATTGCCACTGCGTTGTTCTCTGTGAAAGGATCAATAGAGGATCCAGAGGTGACCTACCTGCCGATGAAGTCGTTCGCCACCGGCATAACAGGCCTGGCGCAACTGGCGTTCGATATCTTGAAGAACACGGTCATGCTGCCGATTGATCTGATGACGCCTGATGAGGACACCAGTGCGAGCAAGGAATCGACTCCTGCGCCTGAACCAACGCGCGAACCGGTTCCATCCGCGCCTTGACCGACCTTCCCCCTCGTGCTAGATTCCAACCGGTACTCACTATGGCGTCATCCACACCGCAATCTCAACGAGCTACGGTCTTCATTGCTGCCAGCGAGACCGACGCCAATTTATATTACGCGACGAAGTTTATTGCTCCGGACCCCTTTATCTATTTGGAGATTAAAGGGGAGCGGATTCTGGTGATGAGCGATCTTGAAATGGATCGAGCGAAGAGCCAATCATCCGTCGATCGGGTGCTCTCCTACTCAGAGGTCGAAGGGCGAGCCAAGACGCAAGGCATCGCCGAGCCAGGCACGGTCGAGGTCGTGCATATACTCCTAAGGGAGGCAGGCATCACGCAAATCCTGGTCCCTGTGAATTTTCCCTTCGGCCATGCCGTCAAGTTCCAGTCCTTGGGATATCAGCTGCATCCGAAACGAGACCCGTTCTACGAACAGCGTGTGGTAAAGACTGCAGAGGAAGTTCTCTTCATCGAGGCCGCCCAGCGCGCGACCGAACAGGCGGTTGCCGCCGCCCATGACATGCTGCGTCAGGCCTCGATCGAGAAGGACCAATTGTGGTTCGATGGGATACCGCTGACGTCTGAGCGAGTGAAGAAGCTGATCAATGTGAGATTGATGGAATGCGACTGCGTTGCCCAACATACCATCGTTGCCGGGGGAGAGCAGGCCTGCGATCCGCATAACGAAGGCAGTGGGGCGTTGCCGGCTCACCGCAGCATTATTTTCGACGTGTTTCCTCGTTCAGCCAGCAACCGATACTTCGCCGACATGTCTCGGACGGTGGTGCGCGGGACTCCAAGTCCCGAACTGAAGCGGCTGTATCGGACCGTTTTGGATGCGCAGGAAGAGGCGATCACGAAAGTCAAAGACGGGGCGGATGGGAAAAGGATTCATCAAGGTATCTGCGCCAGGTTTGAAAAAGCCGGGTACAAGACAGGATTGGTGAATGGGCGTATGCAGGGCTATTTTCATGGCACCGGCCACGGTGTCGGGCTCGACATCCATGAAATGCCGCGCATCAGCCGCACGGGGTCACTGCTCCAAGAAGGCCACGTGGTGACCGTCGAGCCAGGCCTGTACTATCCCGGTCTCGGGGCCGTCCGCATCGAGGATATGGTACTCGTCACAAAAGACGGGTACCGCAATCTGACGAACTCTCCGAAGACGTTCGAGCTGGACTGAACAGGACGTTATGCGTATGACGTAAGGGACAAAATGTTTCCTTACGCTTCACGCCGTATGTTTCACGCCTCACGTCTTCTATGCGCCTGACCTTCACGATCCAGCGATTCAATCCCGAAGTCGATTCCATCGCCCATTCTCAAGAGTTCCGGCTCGACGTCGGGCGCGGGATGACCGTTCTCGATGCGCTCATTTGCATCAAGAATGAATACGACGGGAGCTTGGCTCTCCGCTATTCCTGCCGCTCTGCGATTTGCGGCTCCTGTGCGATGACCATCAACGGTAGCGAGAAACTAGCTTGCCGCACCTCCCTCCGCAAAGAACTTGAGCGGCACGGGCAAATGACGATCGCGCCGCTCCGCAACTTGCCGGTGATCAAGGACCTGGTTGTGGATATGGCATCGTTCTGGAGTAAAGTTTGGGATGTGCATCCGTGGCTTACCGCGTCGCGCGAGCCGCAGAAGCGTTATGGGCCGACGGCGCAGCTGACGATCCTTCCGAAGGATTCGCAGTTTCACAATGTGGATGCCTGCATCATGTGCGGCGCCTGCGTCGCGGCCTGTACCGTGTATGAAGTCTCGAAGGGATTTATCGGTCCTGCAGCCTTGGCGAAGGCCGACCGCTTTCTCTCCGACCCGCGCGAGTCCCCTTCGTCGACCCGCGCTAGGCTTTGGGCGCTCCAAGAAGAGCATGGAATCTGGGATTGCACACGTTGCAACTTCTGCGTGGAGGTTTGTCCGAAAGACGTCAAGCCGATGGAGGCGATCATCCGGTTGCGGCGGGCTTCGCTTGAGCGCGGGTTGATGGCAACGGGCGGCGCACGCCACATCCGTGGCTTTACCGATCTGGTCGAACAGCATGGGCGTTTGAACGAGGCGATCATGCCGTTGAAAGTAGTCGGGTTCTCGCTGCGTGGCTTGCTTCACATCCTGCCTTTAGGCATCAAGATGTTCCTCAAGGGGAAAATTCCCAATCCCTTCGGGCATACGCTGCCTGGGCTTAGCCACCTCCAGGCCCTCATCCGGCGAGTGCGACGTCGTGTACCGTCAGCCTGACGTCTATGGCCTGGACGTTTCGCTTTCTTGAAGAGATTGCCCTGGCCGATATTGCCTTCGAAGCCGAAGGGGAGTCGGTCGAGGAGGTCTTTCGCGGCGCGACACAGGCCCTCCTTGAGAGCCTGGCGAACCCTGCCACGGTGTCGGGAGGATGGGAGCGCGCGATTGAGCGGATCGATGTGGACCTCTCGGCGCTCTTATTCGATTGGTTATCGGAGGTGGTCTACTGGAAAGACGCCGCTGGGGTGGTCTTCCGGGAGGCGCCGCTCACCCTGATGCGAGAGGGTGAGCGGTGCCTCTTGCGAGCGCGTCTAATCGGGGCGCCGGTGGATCAGCGGACACAAGAACTCCATGCCGATGTGAAGGCGATCACGAAACATCTCTACGAGCTCAAGCAGACAGGTGATGGCTGGAAGGCGAGGGTAGTGCTGGATGTGTGATCGAGAGTCAGCGGTCAATAGTCAATAGTGTGATGGGGAGGTATTGCAGTCTCGCTCCGTACCAATGACCAATGACTGAAACCCATATGAAGCTGAATACCAACATGCAGGTGAACCGGGTTACCGATGAAATCTGGGAGATCCCGCCATCGGAGAAACCTGGCATGCTGGTGCCTGCCAGGATTTATGCAACCAAGGGGATTCTTCAAGCCATGGATTCCGGGGTCTTCGATCAGGTGACGAATGTCGCCTGTTTGCCCGGCATTATGCGTTATGCGCTCTGTATGCCGGATGGGCATTGGGGCTATGGATTTCCGATCGGAGGTGTCGCGGCATTCGACGTCGAGCACGGCGTCATCTCGCCTGGCGACGTGGGCTACGACATTAATTGCGGCATGCGGCTCATTCGCACAGACTTGACGCTGGCGGACGTACAGCCTCATTTGGAACAGCTCATGACCGAACTCTTTCGGAAAGTGCCGGCCGGAGTTGGTGCGAGCGGATTCGTTCGGCTCTCGCGGGAAGACTTCGGTCGTGTGATGACTCATGGGGCTAGGTGGTGTGTGGAGCGGGGATACGGATGGCATCGGGACCTCGCCCGCATGGAAGAAGGCGGCTGCATCGAAGGGGCCGATCCGTCGGTCGTGACCGACCATGCGATTCAACGAGGTATCAATCAGCTGGGGACTTTGGGGTCTGGCAATCATTACCTCGAAGTCCAGGTCGTCTCGAATGAGCGGATATTCGATCCGGTCACGGCTGCGGCGCTCGGCATCACCGGCCACGAGCAGATCGTGGTGATGGTGCATTGCGGCTCCCGCGGGTTCGGCCATCAGGTGGCGAGCGACTATCTCAAGGTGTTTGAAAAATCCATGCGCCGCTACGGCATCAGCGTGAAGGATCCGCAGTTGGCCTGCGCGCCGTTTCGATCTCCCGAGGGGCAGGAGTATTTTTCCGCCATGAACTGTGCCGCCAACACCGCTTTTGCCAATCGCCAAGTCATCACGCATCAGATTCGCGAGGCCTTCGCGATGGTCTTCGGCCAGTCTGCCGAGGCACTGGGGATGGAGTTGGTGTACGACGTGGCGCATAACATCGCCAAGGTCGAACGGTATCCGGAAGGAGACCTGGTGGTGCATCGCAAGGGAGCGACCAGAGCGTTCGGGCCTGGGAGTCCTGAATTGCCCGAGGTGTTTCGACAGACAGGCCAACCGGTCATCTGCGGCGGCTCGATGGAGACAGTCTCGTACCTGCTTGTGGGAACAGATCATGCGGTGCGCGACACGTTCGGCTCGACGATGCACGGGGCTGGGCGAACGATGTCCCGCGCGCAGGCGAAGCGAACGGTGCGCGGCGCGCAATTGCAGCAGGAGATGAAACAGCGCGGCATTCTGGTCAAGGCCGTGTCGATGTCGGGGCTCGCGGAGGAGGCCGGCCTGGCCTACAAAGATATTTCGGAAGTGGTGGAGTCAGTCGATCGCGCGGGAATTACAAAAAAGGTGGCGGAATTGCGCCCGATAGGGAATATAAAGGGGTAGCAGCCCGCTATTTTGCAAGGTGCGATGATGGAAGAACGAAAGAACCTCCGGTTTCCCGTTAAATTTCGCAGTTCGTTTTATTCCGTCGGAGTAATCACCTCAAACTCAAGGCCG